>JBKPQM010000235.1:0-6918 GCA_046734095.1 Actinomycetota bacterium
GCGTGAATTGTCTCGTGGGCTCGGAGATGTGTATAAGAGACAGGCTCAATATCCCGCGACCCACGCCGGCTCGAGTGCACGATCTGCACCGCCGTCGCCCCCGACGCGGTCCGCACCGTCCGCACGTACGCCACAAACCGCAGGCTACGGCCACCGATTAGTGCGCAAATCCCCGCCGCACAGACCCCGACAGCCCAGCAAACACGGGCCGCCTACCAGCCAGCGTCGTGATCTTGGCCCAAGTCGGGTTAAAGTCGCCAGCGGGGACCCAGGTGCCGCGCGCGGGCACGCTGGTTGCGCTACTCGTCGCGCTGGCGTGAGGCCAGCGGCCCGGCGCGGCCGGGTGGCACTCGCAATCACGGTCTGAGCGTCAGGCCCGGCTAGCTTGGTCTGATGCCGGCGACCCCAGTCTGCTTGACAATCAGAAGCACCACTAGCGCGCCCAGGGAAGCGTACAGTGCGGGAACGTCGATCGGCTGCTATGCACCATCACTCGGGCCGCTTGCGGAGGAAGTCGATCATCGCAGCGATTGTCCAAAGCAGAGGATGATCCGGACCCCAGACCGGCCCGTGGACCTACATGCACAGCTTCCGATCGGCTGGGGTCTCAGGCAGTCGCCCTTGTTGGCGTGGCGGTTGCTCCGGTGCGGAGCCTAACGACGTGCTCGACCAGAGTGATCAGGGTTAGCTTGGTCGATTCTCGGTGCCTCGCATCGCAGGTCACGATGGGGACGGCAGGATTGATGGCCATGGCGTCCCGCACGTCGTCGATCCGGTGCGCCTGCACTCCATCGAAGAGGTTTAACGCCACGATGTACGGCAGTCTGCGGTCTTCGAAAAAGTCCACAGCGGGAAAGGAATCGGCGAGCCGACGTGTGTCAACAAGAACGACTGCGCCGATTGCACCGTGTACCAACTCGTCCCACATGAACCAGAACCGGTGCTGGCCCGGGGTACCGAACAGGTACAGGATCAGCTCGCTGTCGAGTGATACTCGGCCGAAGTCCATCGCGACGGTGGTCGTGGACTTATGCGGCGTAGCGGCGAGGTCGTCGATGCCAGAGCTCGCCTCGGTCATGACCGCTTCGGTCGTCAGCGGGACGATCTCGGAGACCGAACCTACGAACGTTGTCTTGCCAACGCCGAATCCACCCGCGACCACGATCTTGGTCGCAATGCGCGGACCCGGTGACCGGGCTCGCCCGTTCGTCGTGGGTTTCGCGTTAGAGCCGGCGTAGTCCACTGAGCACCCTCTCCAGCAAGGCTAGGTCCGGCGCGCCGTCAGGCGACGCGCTGTTGTGCACGGTGACCAGTCCCATCCCCGCCATGTCGGCGATGAGAACGCGGGCGACGCCGAGTGGTATGCCAAGCAACGCTGCGACCTCCGCAACCGAGCGAACATCTTGACACAGGATTGCGATCTCACGGTGATCCGGGTGGCTTTGGGCCGCATCGATATCGCCCGGCCCGGTCGTAATCAATGCCTCGAGCGGCAGGTCCAGGTCCGACCGCGTGCGTCCGCCCGTGCGGGTGTACGGCCGCACGATCGACGCGTGGTCTCCTGGGTTCGCCGCGGTCATGTGAGTCTGCCGTTGGTCAGCCAGCAGCGGTCCGCAGCTGGGTTCGTAGTTCCGGCGTGAGCAGCTCGCCCGCGCGATCG
Organism: Actinomycetota bacterium; assembly: GCA_046734095.1. GTDB lineage: Bacteria > Actinomycetota > Actinomycetes > Mycobacteriales > Jatrophihabitantaceae > DASXRA01. The sequence goes on from JBKPQM010000235.1 coordinate 1,661, forward strand.
ACGAGCAGCGTCATCTCGTAAGCGACAAGGCCCATATCGCAGTCAGGCGAGGCCAGCACGGCGAGGCACGACCCGTCGGCAATGGCCATGAGGAGCATGCAGCCAAGTCGCATCTCGACCACCGTCTGCACGACGTCTCCAGCACCGAACACTCGCGCCGCGCCGCTCGTGAGGCTGGACATGCCCGAGGCGACCGCGGCCAGCTGATCGGCGCGGTCGCGCGGAAGCCCTGCCGAGGACGTGAGTAGCAAGCCGTCGGAAGACACCACCACGGCGTAGCTGACGCCCGGGACGCGGTCAACAAAGTTCGTCAGCATCCACCCGAAGCGTGCTGGATCTGATGCTGGCTGAGGTAAGTCGTCTGTCACGTGTGATCCTCCGGCATCTGCTGGTTCTGATCGTCGCGGCCCGCCCACGGTGGTTCGCTGCCGTTGAGCTGCCACGTGTGGCGTCCTAGGTTGCTGGCAGCCAGGGCCTCGTCCGGGTGACTGGCCGACTGTGAGTGCCGGCCACGCGTGAGCCCCTCCTGGTAGCTCGACATCCTGCCCCGGATCGCCTCAGCACTGCGGACCGCGCTGGCCGCGAGCTGCGGACTGCTCGTGTCCGAGCTGACGCTGCCTGGGACAAGGAGCGCCCCAGGGCGTCGCTTCGGCAGGCCAGCCGGCGTCACTTCGTCGGGCCCAGACTCGCTGGCCGCCGCGGCCGCCTGCCAACCGGCATCCGCGTCGGACTCCCAGCCGTTGGGCGGGCCGTTTGGCGGGGTGCTGGCCTGGTCCGGCGCGGCGTAGACGACGTCCGGCGCGGCGGCCGGCGCAACGTGTCGTTCGGTAAACCACTTGGAAAGCATGGCGGCGAAGATCGGGGTCTCGAACTCGGCGCCCGTCGTCTCGGACGGGTCGTCGAGGAATCCGTGTCTCGGCGGCGCAGCCCGGCCGTACGCCGGTTGGTGGTTCTCCCATGTCTCAGGCGACGCGTATGACGGACTACGCGGGCGCGCGTCCAGCGCCGGAAGCGGTGCGGACCGCACCGGCAACGGCTCGGCCACCGACTCCTCGGACCCGGGCAGCCAACTCGTCCCGGATATGATTAGCTCCCTGGGCAGCGTCACGGTGACGGTTACTCCAGAGCCATCGGGTGACGCGAGCTGGACTGTCAGCCCGTGGCGGCTGGCCAACCGGCCGACCACGAACAGCCCCATCTGCCGGGACACCGAGACGTCCACGGGCGGAGGAGCGGCCAGCCGTTGGTTGATCTCGACCAGCCGTGCCCGGGGAATACCTGTGCCTTCATCGCAGATCTCGATCACGAGACCGCCATCGTCAGTCAGCCTGGCACTTAGCGTCACATTCGACTCCGGGTCGGAGTAGGTGGTGGCGTTGTCGAGCAGCTCCGCAACGAGGTGGACTATGTCGTTCACAGCCAGCCCGGACACCATCGCTCGTGGCTCCGGCTGAATCGTTACGCGCTGATAGTCCTCGATCTCGGACACGGCGGCGCGCAACACGTCGAGGAGGGCCACCGGCTCGCCGCTACGTTGCCGCAGCTCGGCGCCAGCGAGCACCAGCAGGTTCTCGCCATTGCGTCTCATACGGGTGGCCAGGTGGTCCAGGCGGAAGAGGTAGGCCAGCCGGTCGGCGTCCTGCTCGCCCCGTTCTAGCTCGTCGATCAGCCGCAGCTGTCGCTCGACGAGGCTCTGACTGCGGCGAGAGAGGTTGACGAACATGTCGTTGACGTTGGCCCGCAAGGCGGCCTGCTCGGTCGCCAGCCGGACCGCCTCGCTGTGCACCGCATCGAACGCCCTCGCGACCTGGCCGACGTCCTCTCGCGAGTACACCGGCACGGGATCGACTCTGATGCCGCCGGAGCGGCCATCGGTAGTACGCAACAGCTCAATTGCCGTTGGAAGCCGTCGGTCGGCTACGTCGAAGGCCGATGCACGCAACACACGCAGGGGCTTGAGGATGGAGCGAGCCAGGAATACCAGCAGGATCAGCGCGACCAATGCGATCACACCGATGACGATGGCTTGGCTGACCGCGCTCGAATGCGAGTGCTTAGCGGCGTCCACGACGCGAATAACGCCGAGTACGACGGCCAGTATCAGCGGGACGACCGTAAGTGCCAGCAGCTTGGTGCGTAGCCGCCAGTTTTGCGGTTGCCAGCGGGTCGAGCGCGAGATCGGGCGCTCGGCGATCGAGCCACTCAGTGACAGGGGCATCGGCGACGGCGCCGGCGCCGCGCGCACGGAACTGGTGCGAGCAGGCTGGCCGCCGTCGGTGGCGGCCCCGTCGCCGGACAGCAAGCGCTCGCGAGAGCGTTCCGACGACATCTCATCCACGGATGTCCCCTTATCGTGGGCTGCGGCGAAGCTGAGCCGCCTTTGTGTCGCTCATCTCGGTTAGGTATGGCACGCCTAGAAAGTATTAGCCCAAGGCTCATACGTCTACGGTGGTGCTCTGTCCTGCGCAGGTCGTCACCGGTTTCCTGACGTACGGTGAGAAGTCGCTAACTCTGGGTAGAGAAAGCTTTGGTAGAGACCAAGAAACCCCCTGCAGCGACCGGACTGCCCTTTCGGCTCTGTTCTAGCACGCTCTCCGTGGCTCACCATTCGGGGGTCGGTCCGTCTGTATGGGGGAGCCATGCCCAAGCGCCTGATCATGTGCTGCGACGGTACATGGAACACAGCCGGCCAACGGTGCCCGACGAACGTCCCCAGGTTCCGGGACGCGATAGCGCCGCAGGCCGCCGACGGCACCGAACAGCGGGTGTTCTACCACGAAGGTGTGGGTACCGGCCGCTGGGAACGTATTCGTGGCGGCGCCTTCGGGTTCGGTCTCTCACGCATCGTCCGCGACACCTACCAGTTTGTCGTCGAGAACTACGAGCTGGGCGACGAGCTCTTCTTCCTAGGCTTCAGTCGGGGCGCATTCACTGCGCGTAGCACGGTGGGTTTTGTGCGCAACGCCGGCATCCTGCATCGCGAGCAGGCGTCTCGCATCGACCAGGCCTACGCGCTCTACCGCGGCGACGGGGGGCCGGAGTCCTCGGAGGCGAAGTCATTCCGCGCAGCGTATGCGGTGGCCGACCGGGTCATGGTCCGGTTTATCGGAGTGTGGGACACGGTCGGCGCGCTCGGCGTCCCCAACGTCGGCTTGCCTGGCACCAACTTCCTGAACCGACGCTGGGCATTCCACGACACCAAGCTCAGCAGCACGGTCCAGTCCGCCTTTCAGGCACTGGCGATCGACGAGGCGCGCCGACCGTTCGAGCCGACCCTGTGGGAGCACCAGCCGCACGCAGACCAGCAGGACTTGGAACAGGTCTGGTTCACCGGGGGGCACTGCGACGTCGGCGGTGGATACGACGACCGTGAACTTGCCGACATAACGTTCTACTGGATGACGCACCGCGCGCGGGCGTGCGGCCTCGAGTTCAAGCCCGGCCTGCCCCCGCTCGGTCTCGACCCCGCGCTGGGGCTACTTCACGACTCCCGCAGCGGTCTGTATCGGCTGCTACCGCCGACCCTACGCCCCCTGGGCGCGAAGGATCCGGAGCACGAGTACGCGGCAGCCACCGCCGTCGAACGGCGTAAAAGGCTCCCGTACGCACCGCATAACCTGACCACATACCTGGACGGGACCCACCATGAACTGCCGATCTAGCGTCCACCGGCGGAGCTGATCGACCCGGGAGCGGGCCTCGCCACGCCCACGGGGCGTAGCGAGGCCCGCTGTCCTGCTCAGTGGATGGTGAAGGGCGCCGACACCTCGACGTCGTACGGATTGCGCGTGCCGATGGTGTCCTTGGGCAACTGGACGATGTAGCCACCCTCCTCGACCGTCGGTGGCCCGGATGCGTTGATGTCGCCCTGGGTCTCAGCCAGCGTGGAGACCGGGAACTGAACGTGCACGGTCTTGGACTGGCCGGGGTCGAGCGTGACCCGCGTGAACCCAACCAACCTTTGCGGCGGCACGACGACGCTGCTGACCGGCTGGGCTACGTAGACGGGAACGATCTCGGTGCCACTGCGGGATCCAGTGTTGTTGACCGTGAAGGTAGCCGTCACGGTGCCGTGGCTGGAAACGTTCGGTGTCACCGACAAATTGGTCTTCGTGAAGGTGGTGTAGGACAAGCCGAACCCGAACGGGTAGAGCGGGTTGTAGGCGTGTCCCTGCCCGGACCCGGTGCCCGGTAGCTGGTCGAAGAACTTCGGCTGGTCGCCCAGCGGCGACGGCGCCGAGCCGTCGAAGTCCCCGCCCGGCGCGGCGGCGTCCGTCGGCCAGCTGACCGAGAGCTTGGCGCTCGGGTTGACCTTGCCGAAGATCACGTCGGCGACGGCTTGCCCGGCTTCGGTGCTGCCCTGGTAGGCCATGAGCACAGCGGCGGCGCTCTCGGCATCGGGACCCAGGCCCACCGGACGTCCGGCGATGACGACGACGATCACCGGCTTTCCGGTCGCCTTGAGTGCGGCGATCAAGGCCTTCTGGTCGGGCGGCAGCTGGGGTGCCGGGTTATCACCGAGCCCTTCGGCGTACGCCTTCTCGCCGACCGCGACGACGTAGGCGTCCGCAGGCGTGCTGGCGGCGGTGGTCCCGTCCGGCACGTAGACCGCGTTGGAGTCGTTGTTCTTGATGCCCTCCTGCACAGTCGTGCCCGGTGGTTGCTGGTCAGGCTTGCCCATGCAGCAGACGTGGCCGGAGTCGAAGACGCCCTGCCAGCTGACGCTCCAACCGCCGAGTTGGTTGGTCATCGAGTCGGCGCTCGGACCGGTGACGACGACCTTGGCGGATGACGAGAGCGGCAGCGTGTGGTTCTGGTTGCGCAGCAGAGTCATCGACTCCTGGGCGGCGCTGAGCGTGGCGTCCCGTCCGGCGGTAACCGCTGCGTTGGCCGCGTTGGCGTCGACGCACGGCGTATTCGGGTCGCTGACGCACGGCTGGTCGAACAGGCCGAGCTGGAATTTCAGCGTGAGAATCCGCCGCACGGCCTCATTGATCCGCGGCATCGAGATCGCGTGGGACTGCACGTCCTGGAGGATGGCGGTCTGCCACTGATCGGGGTTGACCACATACATGGCCATGTCGACACCGGCGTTCACCGCCTTGGCAATCGCCTCGGCCGGGTTGGCGGCAACGTGGTAGGCCGTCTGCAGCGCCTGTACGTCCTGGTAGTCACTGATCACCACGCCCTGGAAGTGCAGCTGGTCGCGCAGCACGTCGGTCAACAGGTAGTGCGACCCGGTGGCCGGAACGCCGTTG
>JBKPQM010000236.1:0-10743 GCA_046734095.1 Actinomycetota bacterium
TGCCGCTGCGCCGGTCGCGAAGTCAACCGCGCTCGCATCCAGAGGAGCACTCGACATGGCAATGAGCGAACACAAGAGCTGGCGCGAGCGGTTCAGCGCCCTCGCCGAGGGTTCTGAACCCGTCTTCGAGCCGAGCGACGATCCGACCCTCGTCGCGTTCGCCCAGCTATTCGTCGAGTCTGAGCTTGTGGAGTTCGACGCGAACAAACGGCTTCGAACGGACGCGTTTTCGCCACTGTATGACTGCGAGACGGCGTCGGTGCGAAGCGTAGGTGCGCCGCCCGAGCTGTTCGTCGTCATCTGGACGCCGGTGTGGGAAGGGACAGATCCCCTCGCCGGATTCCGCACCGGACATGACTCCGCATACCTCGGCACGACCCCCACCGTGGCGATGCCGCAGGACGAGCGCACCGACGCGTTGCTGCTACTGGTCACGAGTTCGTTCGTCCACCTGTCCGGGCGACGCGAGGACACGACCCTCGTCGTCCAAGGCGCGATCGACACCGGTCGCGAGGATTTCCGCTTCGTCGAGCTCACGCCGGCCGCGGCTCCGGCGCCGAAGCACCTGGGCCGCGCCTGACGCGCATCGCGTACTCCGGCACATCCAGTAACTTGCGCGCCTCCCGTTGGACGTGGTCGAGCACGCGGCGCAGGCCCCGGTCTACGGTTGCGGCCGAGCGGATGCACGCCGATATCTCCCGCACGACAGGTTGCTCCGGTCTGGCCAAGGTGACGCCCGGCGGCACGGAGACGATTGTCAAGTGCGGCACGAGGGCGACGCCGACGCCCGCGGCGACGAGTTCGAGCTGCACGGTGAAGTCCATGCTCTCGGCCACCACGTTCGGCTCAAAGCCGGCCAGCCCGCACGCCCGTCGCGTCATCTCATGACAGGTGTATGGACGAGTGGGCGCGATCCATCGATGCCTCGACAGGCGGGACAAGTCGACCCGTGAACCGGCGGCCGGATCGTCGGCCCGAATCGCCACCCATACCGGCTCAACGGCGATCGGCGTCGCGGCGACCCCTTCGGGAACGACGCGCGGCACGTTGGAGTACGAGTGGACGACGGCCAGGTCCGTTGCCCCGGCGATCAGCGTGGCGAGCGCTTCTTCGGGCTCCGGCGTCGTCACGCTCAGTTCGAGCCCGGTCTCGTCCAGGATTGTCTGCCACGCGCGGGCGACGAAGGTTCGCGCGGCGGACGGGAATGCCGCGATGCGATACGAGCCCACGGCCCCGCGGCGAAGTGCGTCAACTTCGGATTCGACGAGTGACAGCCGCTCGAGGACGTCGTTGCCGTGCGCGGCCAGGACCTTGCCGGCTGCCGTGAGCGCGAGGCGGCGGCCCTGCCGTTCAGTGAGCGGCAAACCCACCTCCCGTTCGAGCGCGGCGAGCTGCATGGAGATCCCAGGCGCGGTCAGGTGCAGTTCCGCCGCGGCTGCCGCGACCGTGCCGAGCCGCTCCAGCGTGGCGAGCATCCGCAACTTCCGCAGATCAAGCATCAGAGAAACTTATTGATTCACGAAGAAAAAGTAAATAGACCTTGGCCTTGCCACCACCGAGACTTGGACCGTGCCCCGCAAGATGGTCCTCGCGGCCGGCCTGGCCGTGGTGGTGTTGTGGGCGAGCGCGTTCGCCGCCATTAGAGTGGCCGCGCCCGCGTTCGGTGCCGGCGGGCTGTCCTTCGTTCGCCTGGCGCTGGCCGCGGGCACGTTGTTAGCGATTGCCCCTATCTGCCGGGTGCGGCGGCCATCCGCACGCGACCTCGGTTGGATCCTGGCCTGTGCCTTCTTCGGCATGACCGCCTATCAGGTATTGCTGAATCTCGGCGAGCTGCACGTGTCGGCCGGGACGGCCAGCATCATCGTTGCCGCGGCACCTATCGTGTCAGTCGCCACGGCTCGGCAGTTGTTTCACGAGCGCGTGACGGCTTTCGCGATCGTCGGTTCATTGGTAGCCATCGCCGGGGTCGTCATCGTCTGCCTGTCGCGCGGGTCTGTGTCGCTCTCGTCGTCCGTTTGGATCGTCATCGGCGCGATGGTCGTGCAAGGCATCTATCACCCGTTGCAGAAGCCGCTCCTGCAGCGTTATAGCGGGCTCGAGGTCGCAACGTACGCCATGGTGGCCGGCGCGATCATGATCATTCCGCTCGCGCCTTTCGACTGGGCTCGGATTGTGGCCGCCCCCGCCTCGGCCTGGCTGTCCGCGGCCTACCTGGGACTGTTGCCGTCCGCGCTCGGATTCGTCTTGTGGGCCTACACGGTCGGACGCTTGAGCGTTGCCGCGTCGACGTCGCTGCTCTACCTCGTTCCGCCCGTGGCCGTCCTGGTGGCGTGGGTCTGGCTAGGTGAACGGCCGGTGGCGACCGAACTCATCGGCGCCGTCGTAGTGATCCTCGGAGTGCTCGTCATCTCGCAGGGGTCCCGGCTCGCAGCGTCCATTCGTCAGCGAACCCGCCAGCCATCCGAATCACGCACCTCGGCTCTCTCGTCGGCGTGAGAACTCGCGGGCGCCGCGTTGCCGCTCCTTGACGAAATGCTGAGCCCGGCAATTGCCCGTGAGTTGGGCTCGCGCGGACATGACGTGCAGCCGGTGGCAGGAAACCCGGACCGCGAGACCCTTTCAGATTCCGACGTGCTCGGGCTCGCCCGCGCCGAGCACCGAGCCGTCGTCACGAACAACGTGCGCGACTTCCGTCCCCTCCATTACGAAGCAATCACACCCGGCGGGCCTGGCCACTTCGGCATGATCTTCATCCCCGGCAGCTACCGTCGCACCAAGGCCGACACGGGGAAGCTCATCGCCGCGCTCGAAACGATCCTGGCGCACCATCCCGGCGAAGACGACCTCGCCAACGGCGAAGCGTGGCTCTAAGCCGGCCCATCGCGGCGGTGCGAACTGTCAAGTACCTGCTGTCTCACGCCAGGACTCGGCGCGGCCCGGCCGGTTCATGATCGGCGCCGTCGTCAGCGCACCGGTTGGCCGATGCCCAGCAGGTTGCCTTCGCTGTCGCGAAACCACGCCGCGCGCTCGCCGCGCGCACCCTTGCTCGAATAGTTGCCGGCGATCTCGGCGATCCCCCCGACGGTCCTAAGGCCAGGCAGGTCCACGTCTTCGAAGACGACGCCCCGCTGCGTCAGCTCGGCAACCGTCGCCGCGATGTCGTCGACCTCCCAGGCCATTTGGGTAAACGTCCCGGGTGAGGTTCCGGCTGACTCGAACACGGCGAACTCGCCGGATCCGCAGCGGTAGAGCAGACCCCCGGGCCGCTCGTCGACGGGCTGGAGGCCGAGGATGTTGGCGTAGAACCGGCGGGCGCGATCGAGGTCCTGGGCCGGGAGCCTGGTCGCCACTGAGCCACTGTTCAAGACCATGCCTCCAGTCTCGGCCGGTTCGCGCGCTCCGGGCCACGCGGCCGTAAAGGGTCAGCGCAGGTCTTGGGCTCGGCCGAGCGGTGGATGTTCGCATTCGGTCGCGGGATTGTGGGGCGATGACTGCGACTCACGGTCGGGATCGCGAACACGTGCGTGTCGTCGTTGTCCCTCACGACCCACCCGGTCAGGTCGACCGCAGCTGTCCCGTTGTTGATCAGCTCGACCCACTCCCCCGGCACCCCACCGTTCGACTCGATCTCATTTGATCGCCACCGGGTCTGCCGCTGGCGTCACGACAGCGAGCTGCCCTCCGATCAGCGCGACGCAGACGGCCAGAGATCTGCGCCAACGAATATCCACGTGAGATCCCGCGTCGAATGGGAGGCGAATAGCCAGTGAACGTACCGTGAAGCCGGCCGCCGGCCCGCGCCACCCGAATGTCGGCCGACCGCCGTCGCCGAACCGGCGGGACTCCTGTCCTGAGCTCGGGGGTCGCCTTTGCTCGCTCCGGGGGGCTCGCCTGATCGGCGGCGCCGTCTGGGCACCTTCTATCCACACGGATCCGTCGGGCGGTGCGGCCTCGCGGGTGTGCGGGGCACCGGGGTTGGGCAGGCTTTGGATGTCGCGGTCGCGTGGGGTGCGCGGTGCTGGGCTGGCGCGGTGGTGCTGGCCAGGTCGGGTGCGATACACGCGCCGGCCCGTTCGGACCAGTACGGGTCGACCGCGACACCGTTGACGACGGCGGTGCCGGGGCAGATGTCGGCGATCTCGCACCACCCGCCCTGCCGGCACGTTCCGGGGACGCCGAGGATTGCGCTGCCGTGCGGGTCGGTGAGCGCCTCCACCAGTTCGTGGGACAGGATCCGGGTGGCACCGGCGAGGCTGCCCGAATCCGCGGTCCACGCGAAGGGAATCCGCTGCCCGTTGCGCTTGTAGTAGTGGTGCGTGCCGACGAATTCGTCGCCGCCGGCGGAGACGCCGACCGGGATGACCACGACGTACAGGGAGGGTCTGGTTGTCCGGGTCCGGGCCGGGCACGACGCCGGCGTCGAGTTGGGCGTCGAGGAAGTCGCTAACGTCCTCATTGCCGAACCCGTCGTGCGGGTCGGAGGTGGTGACCACCGTGGAGCCGCGCAGGACAGGGGGTCGGATGCCGCGGTATTGGGCCAGTCCGGTCAGGTACGGCCCGGTCACGATCCACCGGACCGCGGCGGTGATCTGGTCCGGGGTTGGCGAGGACGCAGTGGTGGCGGTCCAGGCGCTGCCCCAATACAGCAGGTGGATGCGCGCCGCGTGCAGGACCGGGCCACCGCGATCGACGAACCGGGCGGTCCCGGGTGCGGGCACCGCCCCGGCCCGCGGAGCCGCGCCGGTGTGCAGCAACGCGAGGACTGCGATCCCCACGCCCGCGGCCAGCTTGCGCAGACTCGCCCGCGCCCGCTGCGACTCGGCCGGCACTCGCGAACGGCCGCCAACGCCGTCCGCGACAGCCCGGCGGTGCGACGTAGGCATGAGCGTGCCCTTCTGGGTGAGTGAGCAATTGGTGGGCGCCGCCGGCGAGTGAGGGATCTGCGGCCCGATCCGGTAGAGCGCGCTGAGCGCAACATCGACCGGTCGGATATGCCTTGGTTACGGCTTGAAACGGCGCTTGGAATCTGCTTGGAGATAGGCCGGCGGGGCAGGCTCGCGTACCCTCTGGCTGTCCGGGGGGACGTGGTGCGTCGTGGTCGTGGAGACAAGCAGCGGGGCTGACCTGCTGGAGTTCGGGCTGCTGGGGCCGCTGGGGGTGACGCGGGCTGGAACCGCGTTGCCGTTGGGAGGGCGGCAGCAGCGGGCGGTGTTGGCGGTATTGCTCGCGGACGCCGGCACGGCGGTGTCAGTAGGGCGGATCGCCGAGGCGGTGTGGGGTGAACGGGCCCCGGTCGGATTTGCGAGCACGGTCCAGACTTATGTGTTCCACTTGCGCGAGGTGCTCGAGCCGAGTCGCGGACGGGGAGCTCCGGGCCAGCTGCTGGTAACCGAGTCGGGTGGATACCGGTTGCGGGTCAGCGACGACGCCATCGACGCCGCCGTCTTCGAGCAACGGATCCGCGCCGGGCAGGAGAAGCTGGCGCGGGCGGCATTCGCGGAGGCAGCGGCGGAGCTGTCCGCTGCACTGGGACTGTGGCGCGGAGAGGTACTGGCGGACCTGGCCGACTTCGAGTTCGTCGCACCGATAGCCGCCCGGCTGACGCAGCTGCGGCAGGTCGCGCGGCAGTCGCGCATCGACGCCGACCTGGCGTTGGGCCGGCACAGTGTTGTACTCGCCGAGCTGGACGAACTCGTGGCTCGGCATCCGCTCAACGAGCAGATGCACGCCGCGCGGATCCTGGCGCTGTACCGGACCGGCAGGCAGTCCGACGCGTTGGAGGCCTACGGGTCGCTTCGCACCATATTGCGTGACGAGTTAGGCATCGACCCCTCTCCGCAGCTGCAACAGCTACATCGCGAGGTGCTCGCCCAGGATCCGAAGCTGGATTGGCAGCCGCCTCCCCCGTCGGGCAACGGGCGGCGTTCGGGCGTGGCCGGCATCGTGCCGTCAAAACGAGCGGATGGCCGGGCGCCTGCTGGGGTTCGCTCTGCGAGTCGTCGTCGACTGCGGTGGGTGCTCGGCGGATCGCTCGCCGCGGCGCTCGTGGTAGCGGGGTCGATCTCCGCGGTGGTCGCTGATCAGCAGCACCACTCGAGCTTGCGCGCGCTGCCCGCCAACAGCGTCGGGACGATCCATACGGACGGCAGCCTGCACGACGCAATCGCGGTCGGGCCTAACCCGTCGGCCGTCGCCTATGGCGCGGGCACGGTGTGGGTGACCAGCAGTACGGAAGGGCGCGTGGCGCGCGTCGATTCCGGCACGCACCGGGTGGTGGAGACAATCCGGGTCGGTCGCTCACCAACGGCGATCGCGGTGACCGAGCATGACGCGTGGGTTGTCAATGCCGGGGACGGCACGGTGTCCCGGATCAGTACCGACACCGATGACGTCGTGCGGACGATCCAGGTAGGGACGCTGCCGTCGGCGATTGCGGCGGGGCCGAGCGGCGTCTGGGTGACGAACAGCGGCGACGACTCGATCCAGCGCATCGACCCGGTCACCGGCGACGCCGGCCCGCCGATCCCGGTGGGTGGACGACCGGGCGCGATCGCAGTCAACGGACACGCGGTGTGGGTGGCCAACACCGCGGACGGCTCAGTCACCGAGATCGACCCGGACACCGGCCAGGACCTCAGCGGCCCGATCGCCGTCGGCTCCGGCCCCGGTTCGATCGCCGTGACTGGTAGCGCGGTCTGGGTGGCCAACACCGACGACCAGAGCGTCGTGCGGCTCGACCCGCAAACTCGGAGGGTTGTCGCCCGCGTCCCCGTCGGCGACGGCCCCAGTTCGATCGCCGTCACCAGTAACCGTTTGTGGGTCGGCAACGCTTACGACGGCACCCTCACCGAACTCGACTCCACCACCAACACCGTCCGCCACCGATTCGCCATCGGCGCCTCCCCACGGGCCATGGTCGCGGCTGGCTCGTCAGTGTGGGTGGCCTCGGGAGCATTCGCCGCCACCACGCACGTCGGCGGGACGCTGACCGTGACCGGCCCTGGCGTCCCTGGCAACGTCGTCGGCATCGACCCGGCCAACGAGTACCTGCAGTCAATGACGCTGCGGGCGCTGCGCTTGGTCTACGACGGGCTGGTCTCCTACCACGTGGCGGGCGGGCCGGCGGGGCTGACCATCGTGCCGGACCTGGCCACCGCCGTGCCGCGCCCCAGCGACGGCGGGCGAACGTACTCGTTCACCCTGCGCCGCGGCGTGAGGTACTCCGATGGCACTCCGGTGCGGGCCTCGGACATCCAGCGCGGCGTGCTGCGGTCCTTGACGGTCGGCACCTCGTTTAGCAGTCCCGGCGGTTTTGCGAGCGCCGTCGGGATCGTGGGCGCTGAGCAATGCGGCCAGCCGCACAGCCAGTGCGACCTGAGTCGGGGCGTGGTCGTCGACGATGCGACCGGCAGCGTGGTGTTCCACCTCAACGCGCCCGACCCGCACTTCCTGTTCAAGCTCAGCTACTTCGGTCAGGCCACCGCGCCCGGCGCGCCCGCGACCGAGACCAAGACGCCGCTGCCCGGCACCGGGCCCTACCGCGTCTCCCAGTACCGGCAAGGCGACACGTTCGTGCTGACCCGCAACCCGTACTTCCGTCAGTGGTCGTTCGCCGCCCAGCCGGCCGGCTACCCCGACACCATCCGCTGGGTGAAGACGCCGGACACTGCTACCGCGATCGTCGACGTGCTAGCTGGGCGCGCGGATCTGGTGCGGCTGCCCGAAGCGCGCAGCGACGCGCTCAGCCAGCGGGAGACGGAGCAGATCCAGCAGCGGCACCCGGCCCAGTTGCACACGGAGAACCCGTTCGGGCTCCACTGGATGTACCTCAACACCCGCGAGCCCCCGTTCGACGACCGTCGCGTGCGCCAAGCCATCAATTACGCGATCGATCGCCGCCGGCTCGTGGAGATCTACGGCGGCGCCGCACGCGCTACCCCGACCTGCCAGATGCTCCAGCCAGACTTCCCCGGCTACCAGCCGTACTGTCCGTTCTCGACCGGCCCGCCCGACGAACCCTACGCCGGGCCCGACCGCGCCAAGGCCCGGGCGCTCGTCGCGGCCTCCGGCACCCAGGGCATGGCAATCACCCTGACCGGCACCGACGACCCGTTCAGCCACGCGACGAACACCTACCTCGTCAACGTGCTGCGCTCACTCGGCTACGCCGCCCGCCTCCACGAGCTCACCGACGATGACTACTTCGGTCTGGAGAGCGACCCGCAGGCACGGTGGCAGATTCTCCAAGGCTCGGGCTTTTTCGCCGACTACCCGGCCGCCTCCAACTTCTACCTCAACCTCTTTTCCTGCGCCGCGACCACGGGGCCGGGCGCCGGCCGCAACTGCAACCGGGGCCTGGACGCACTCGCAGACGACGCTTACCACGCCGAGGGCACCGATCCCAGCGCGGCCCGCACCCTCTGGGCCGCCGTCGACCGGAAGCTCACCGACGATGCCCCGTTCGTCGCGCTGGTCAACACCCTCGAGGCCACCGCCGTGTCCCAGCGCGTCGGCAACTACCAGAGCAGCCCGGAACTCGGACCACTGCTCAGTCAGATCTGGGTGCGGTGATCCGCAGCCAACGCGAAGCGGCGGCGGGAGCTGCGCGACCGATGCTGCTGACGCGCGCGACTGTCCACTGTGGACGCTGTGTCCATCAGCCTGTCCATGAACAACCGTCTCCGAGCGCCAGGCATGCCACGCACTCCAATGCGGAGGCCAGGGTTTCGGGGCTTCGGGCAGCGCGCGCAGGCGGGTTACTGATCTACGGGTCTGACGCTGCAGGTTCGAATCTTGCCGGGCGCTCACTCGGCAGCGCCGGCCGCCCCACTGCCCGGGCTGGCCTCACGCGCGGACAGGTCCCCGATGTCGACCATCCCGACGAGAGCGCCGTGGTCGAGGACCGGCAGGTGCCGGAACCGGCCGGCGAGCATGGATTCCGTGGCGTCGCGGATGCTCGTGGTTGTGGAGCAGAAGGTCAGATCGCTGGTCATCAGGTCACGGATGCGAACGTCGTTGACGTCCTTGCCGTCGGCGACCGCACGGACGATGTCAGCTTCGGTGATAAGACCGATGGGCTGCTTAGCCGAAATGTTGTCGAGGATCACGAGAGCCGACGCGCCGGCGTGTTTCATCAGGTACGCGGCCGCGGCGAGGTGCGCGTCGCGTTCTACGGTCGTCAGTGCTGGTCGCATGACGTCCGCGACGGTGTCTGAGCCGGTCGGCGACAACGATGGCTGCTGCGTGGGGGCATCAATCATGATTCGCTCCCTTTCGGGATCGTGTCAGCGGGCTGCTTTTCGCGATGACGTCGAATTCGTTGCCTTCGGGGTCGGCGAAGGTAACCCAGTGGGCTGGGCCGTCGAAGCTGGTTAATTTGGTCGCACCGAGGCCGATGAGGCGTGCGGATTCTGAGTCGATGTCGCTGGTGATCAGATCGAAGTGCAGCCGGTTCTTGACGGTCTTGGGTTCTGGCACTCGATGAAAGGCGAGACGCGGGCCGGTGGTCGCGGGGTCGTCCGGCAGCACGACGGCGTTGTCGGTGTCGGCGCCGTCGGCGAGGTCGCGTCCGAGCGCAGCGGCCCAGAACCGGGCGACCCTGGCGGCATCGCGGGCGTCGAAGCTGGCGGCGAACAGCGTGCTGTTGTTCATGATCGTTGCCTCCTGTGGGGGGCTTCTAGATGGCCGTTCGGCCGCCGTCCACGGCGATGGTGGCGCCAGTGATGTACCCGGCGTGGGGCGAGGCGAGGAAGGCGATCATCTCGGCGATCTCCACGGGCTGGGCGGCTCGATTGAGCAGGGTGGCGCAGGTGGTGAGCGTGGCGGTCATGAGTGTTCCCCTTCAGCTGTTATCCAGACCGAATGGTCCAACTAACAGCGACGCTAGACCGGTCTGTCTAAACAAGCAACGAGACGTGCACCACTTTAATTAGACAGATCGGTCGGTTACCGTAGAGGGGTGTCCCGACCCGTGCAGCGCCACCGCAGCGCCAAGGCGCGCATCCTTGACGCGGCCGATGACCTCTTTTACAACGAGGGCATCCACGCCGTCGGCATCGACCGGGTCATCCAACACGCCGGGGTCGCCAAAGGCTCGCTGTACTACTCGTTCACCGGCAAGGACGACCTGGTCCGCGAATACCTCGCCCACCGACACGGCACGTGGGCCGAACGCATCACCGCCGGCATCGAAGAACACGCCGACCCACGCGACCGGGTCCTGGCCGTTTACGACGTCCTCGGCACGCTGTTCGCGCAACCGGACTACCGCGGCTGCGCCTTCGCCAACGCCACCGCCGAAGCCGCGCCGGACAGCGTCGAGGTCCGGGCAACGTCGACCTTTCGAGCGTGGATACACGACCTGTTCCTCGACCTCGCCACCGACGCCGGTGCGGCAGACCCGAAGCAACTAGCCCAGCAACTGGTCCTGCTCTACGACGGTGCCGTCGCCACCAGCCACGTGGACAACGCTCCCGAGGCCGCCCGCACCGCCCGCCACACCGCCGAGCTCGTCCTCGACCACGCCGGCATCCGACGTCCCCGCGCGAAACGAGCCGCGCAAACACCACGCGGGCGACCACGCGCGCACAGGTAACCGACCACACCGGCACAGCAGAGCGCCGAAGCCGACATAGGGTGCGATCGCCAAGCCAGATTCGGCTCACGCGTGCGCTTCCTCGTTGCTGACATGGCGGTGCCGTTTCCTTTTCCGGAGCTCAGCTTCGATGCAGTGATGTCCAATGT
>JBKPQM010000237.1:0-13255 GCA_046734095.1 Actinomycetota bacterium
GATGCCCAGCTCGCCGAAGCGGGCGACGTCCGTCCAGCCGTACTTCGGCTGCGGCGACCCGCCTACGGCGGCGGCGAACGCTCGCGCCAACGCCGAGTCGAGGCCCGGCCGGGCGGCGGGCGCCGAGTCGATGATCTCGACCGGCCATTCGCGGAACACCTCGCGGACGTGCTCGGCGGCGTCCTGCTCCGAGCGATCCGGGGCGAACCTGAAGTTGACGGTCACTGTGCAGAGATCGGGGAGGATGTTGCCTGCTACTCCCCCCGCGATGTCGACGGCGTTCAGCCCCTCGCGGTAGGTGAGCCCGTCGACGTCTACCGTCCGCGGCGTGTATCCGGCCAGGCGGGCCAGCACCGGCGCGGCCGCGTGAATGGCGTTGACGCCCAGCCACGAGCGTGCGCTATGCGAGCGTTCGCCCCGAGTAGTTACGACCGCCCGCATCGTGCCCTGGCAGCCGCCCTCGACCAGCCCGGACGACGGCTCGAACACGATCGCGAGATCGGCGGCCAGCGTCTCGGGCCGGGCGCGGGCGATGCGGCCGAGGCCGTTGTACGCCGCGTCGATCTCCTCGCAGTCGTAGAAGATCCACGTGAGGTCGGCCCCCGGATCGAGCTCGCCCGATGCGACCAGGTGGGCGATCCGCAGCTGCACGGCTACCCCTGATTTCATGTCGGACGTGCCGCAGCCGAGCAGCCGGTCGCCGTTCCAGCGCGCCGGGACGTTGCCGGCGATGGGCACGGTGTCGAGGTGGCCGGCCAGCACCACGCGCTGCGCCCGGCCCAGCGTCGTCCGGGCCAGGACGGCGTTGCCATCGCGTTCCACGGCCAGCGCCGGGTAACGCCGTAGCGCGGTCTCGACGAGATCGGCCAGCCGGCCCTCATCGCGCGACACCGACGGTATGTCCACGAGCGCCGCCGTCAACGCGGCCCCAGAAAGGCTCAGATCAAGCACGATGTCGCAGGCTACGCGGCGGCCATAGGGGTTCCAGCTAGGGTTGCCCCGTGACTGCGATGACCCGCCGCGCATGGGGCTACGGCCTCGCGACCACCGTCGCCGGAGGTCGCACGGCGGGCACGGTGCTCGACACGTGGTATCCGGAGCCCGCCTTGGGCGAGATGCCCGCAATGGCCGCTCCCCAGCACGAGCTCACCTCGATGACCGGCGTGCATGAGGACGTCGCCGACCGCGGCGTCCGCGTTGACGTGACACTGTGCGAGATCGACCTCGACGCGCCGCCGGCCAACACTCCCGATGCGTACCTGCGCCTGCACCTGCTCTCACACCGACTGGTACCGCCACACGGACTCAACCTCGATGGCATCTTCAGCGCCTTGCCCAATGTTGTGTGGACGACGATGGGGCCGTGCCCGGTCGAGGGCTTCGAGCAGACCCGGCTCGCGTTACGCCGGCGCAGCGCGGTGCAGGTGCTGGGCATCGACAAGTTCCCCCGGATGACCGACTACGTCGTGCCGGCCGGTGTGCGCATCGCCGACGCCGACCGGGTGCGGCTCGGGGCGCACCTCGCCGAGGGCACCACCGTCATGCACGAGGGATTCGTCAACTACAACGCGGGCACGCTAGGGGTGTCCATGGTCGAGGGCCGAATCTCGGCCGGTGTGGTTGTCGGCGATGGCTCGGACATCGGCGGCGGCGCGTCGATCATGGGGACTCTGTCCGGCGGCGGCACGGAGGTCATCTCGATCGGCAAGCGGTGCCTCATCGGGGCGAATGCCGGCGTCGGCATCTCGCTAGGCGACGACTGTGTCGTCGAGGCCGGTAGCTACATCACGGCGGGTTCGAAGCTCACCTTGCCCGATGGAACCATCGCCAAGGCGATCGAGCTGTCCGGCCAGTCGGGCCTGCAGTTCTGGCGCAACAGCATCACGGGGGCCCTTGAGGCCCGGCCGCGTACCGGCACCGGCATCGAACTCAACGCCGAGCTGCATGCAAACGTCTGACCCCCCGGTGGGCGGTGCCGTGCGACGCGGCCTCATCGCCGCACTCGTGGTGCTGACCGTGTTTGCCGCGGTCGGCTTCGGGCTGTACGTGATCTGGCGCGCTGCGCAGTCGCACTCGATTGCCGAGGAGTGCCGCGCCGGGAACTACTCGGTGGCCCCCGACCAGGCCTCCGTCGCCTCGACGATGGTCGGCGTGGTGACCAGCCGGAACCTGCCCGAGCGGGCCGCTGTGCTGGCACTCGCGGCCGGCCTGCAAGAGAGCAAGCTCACCAACCTGGCGCCGGGCGAGGGCGACCGTGACTCGGTGGGCGTGCTGCAGCAGCGGCCCTCGCAGGGCTGGGGCACGAACGCCCAGCTTTCGGACATCCACTACGCGACCGGCAAGTTCCTCGACGCCTTGGTGGAAATACCGGGCTGGCAGACGATGCCCTTGGCCGACGCCATCCAGAAAGTCCAGATCTCGATCGACGGCAGCTTCTATGCCCGACACGAAGGCCAAGCGCAGGCGCTGTCGGACGCGCTGACGGGCAAGTCGCCCGCTGGCATCACGTGCTCCTTCCCCAAGCCGAAGACGGCAGCATCGCCGGCCGCGGTGGCGGCGGCGTTGGCGCAGGATCTGCCCGTCACCTCGCCCCGGGCCGGGTCGGCGACCGTGAGCGTGCCGGGCGCCTCCTGGGCCACGGCGGCCTGGTTCGTGGCCAACGCCGAGCGGTTCAGCATCGACTCGGTCGACTATGCCGGGCGGCAGTGGACGCGCGCCCACGGCTGGCGTGACGACAAGTCCGCCCCGTCGAGCGCTGTGGTCGCAACCCTGCACACATAGCCACGCGCCCGGGGAGCGCCTGCGCGCGAACCGCCAGCGACTTTGCCCCTCGGGAGCACGCCGGACCCGACTCATAGCGTGCCGCCAGAGGGCAAAGTCGACGGCCAGCAGCGACCTTGCCCCTCGGGAGCACGCCCAGCCGGACCCACAGCGTGCCGCCAGAGGGCAAAGTCGACGGCAGGGCGACGACGGGGCTAGCGAGGCAATCGCCCTGCGCGTCGCGCAGAGTCAGTGCTCGGCGGCTTGGGGCGGCAGGTTTGCGATCAGCGGCGGATCCTTGTCGACCTTGCCGACCTTAGCCGCACCGCCGGGGGAGCCGAGGTCGTCGAAGAAGTCGACGTTCGCCTGCGTGTAGTCGCGCCACTTGTCCGGCAGGTCGTCTTCGTAGAAGATCGCCTCGACCGGGCAGACCGGCTCGCAGGCGCCGCAGTCGACACATTCATCGGGGTGGATGTAGAGCATCCGCCCGCCCTCGTATATGCAGTCGACGGGGCATTCCTCGATGCATGCCTTGTCGAGAACGTCCACACATGGCTCGGCGATCACATACGTCACTTGCGGTTCCTCCGGGCAGGGAAGTTACCTCGAAGCTTAGTATGCCGCCCGTGGTGGAACCGCGCCGGCTGGGGCGGCGGATCGTGATCCGGTACGCGATCGACCGAGATGAGCACGGCCGGCTTCGCTTCGCGGACGTGGTCGGCGACCTGGTGACGCTCACCGACCAGACAGCGACGGTCGAGGCGCGGACCGGCCTCCAATCCGTCCCGATCGCGCACATTGCCGTGGCCAAGCTCGCCGAGCCGGCGGCCGCCGAAATTCTTGCCCTGGAGGAGACCTGCGCGCGCGGCTGGCGGGCCCGCGACACCGGGGAGAGCCACGGCTGGCTACTCCGCGCGGACGTCGGCTTCAGCGCCCGGGCCAACTCGGTGCTGCCGCTGCGTCAGCTCAGCGTGCCGCTCGACGCAGCGCTCGACGACGCCCGTGAGTGGTACGCCGTCCGCGGACTGCCGCTGCGCTTGCAGCTGCCGCTGCACGCCCGACGGCTCCTCGATGCCGAACTGGCCATGCGAGGTTGGCCGGCCACGCCGGACACCTACGTGCTGGGCACCCGACTGGACATGCTGCTCGCCCGGACCTCCCCCGCACCCGATGTCCATATTGTCGACGCTCCGGACGATGCTTGGGTGGCATTGTTCCGCGATGGGGCGATGCCGCCCGCCGCGCGCCCGCTGCTGACGCGCCACGAGCGGGTGGGCTTCGCGGAAATCCGCCGCGACGGGGCGACGGTGGCCATCGGGCGCGGCGCGGTCGACGACGGCTGGCTCGGCGTGACCGCCGTCGAGGTCGTCTCGGCCGCCCGGCGCCAGGGGTTTGCCACGGCCATCATGAACGCTCTCGGACGCTGGGCCGTTACGCGGCACGCTGCGTCGCGTAGCTACCTGCAGGTGCGCACCGACAACCACGCCGCGCTGGACCTCTACCGGCGGCTCGGCTACTGGCCGCACCACGTCTACCGTTACCGCACCGAACCGTAACGACAAAACTGCCGCTGGGCTCACACATAACCGGCCGAGGGGGCGCAGCCACTTCGACAGCAGTCCCGGCCTGGTAGCGGACTCAGGTGTAACGGACCCTCGGGTCGATCACCGCATAGAGCAGGTCGACGACGAAGTTGGCCACGACAACGGCCGTCGCCGCCATCAGAACGCCGACGACGATGATGGGCAGGTCGGCGTCCTTGACCGCCGCGATCACCGTGCTGCCGATGCCGTCCAGGTTGAACACCTGCTCGGTGATGGCGGCCGCTCCGAGCAGCCCGGCAATGTCGAGCCCGGCGATGGTGACGATCGGCGGGAGGCTGGCGCGCAGGCCGTGCTTGACGACCACCCGGTGCGACCGAACTCCTTTCGCCCGGGCGGTGCGGATGTACTCACCCGACATACTGTCGAGCATCTTCGCCCGGGTCAGTCGGACGTAGAGCGCTGTGTAGGCCAGCGCGAGCGTGATCCACGGCGCGAGCATCCCTGAGATCCAGCCACCTAGGTCCGTCGCCGGTGAGACGTACCCGGGCTCCGGGAGCAGCCCGTACTTGACGGAAACGATGTCGTAGATGATCAAGCCGACGAAGAAGGTCGGGAACGAGTAGCCGATCAGTGACACGCTGACCAGCGCCTTGTCGAGGATCGAGCCCCGCCGGACCGCCGACAGCACGCCGAGGCCGACGCCGACGAGCATCCACAGCACGAACGCGCCGACAACGAGCGAAAGCGTGACCGGCGCGGCCTGGCCCATCACGTCGTTGATGGTGGTCTGCTGCGACGGCGAGTAGCCCAGACAGGGCGCGTGGCAGTGCGTGATCAGGTCCGGGTGAGCCCGGGCGAGCCGGGCGTCGTCCGGGAAATCCCGCGAGACGACCAGCCCCTTCAGGAACTCGCCGTACTGGACGGCGATCGAGCGGTCGAGCCCCAACGCTTGCCGGTTCTGGTTGATCAACTCAGGGGTGCAGGTCTTGCCGCAGGTCAGCCGGGCCGGATCACGGGGAATGGCGAAGAACAGCACGTACGTGAAGACGCTGATCGCGAAGAGCATGATCACGATCGCGATCAGGCGCCGAACGACGTAGGCGAGCACGCGGTGACCGGAACTACTGCACAGCGACGACGGCCAAGTCGACGTACCCGCCGAACGCGGCGTTCAGCAGGAACCCCTTGACGTTGGAGCCGTACAGGTAGATCGCCTTGTTCGCCATCAACGGAATGATCACGCCGTCCTTGACGACCCGCTGGTCGAGGCCCGACCACGCCTGCTGCTGTGCGGCATCGTCCGTTAGCGACAATGCGTTGTCGATGGCCCGGTTGGCCAATGGGTCGTTGTAGGCGGCTTGGTCGTTGCCGAGGGTGTCCTTCGAGATATTGATGCGTCCGTCCAAGAGCGGCGGGATGACGGTCGACCCGGAAGGCCAATCGGCCGCCCATCGGGCCCACGTCACCTCGGCGGTCTGTTTCGGGTTGGAGACGATGTCGTAGTAGGTATCCTCATTCAGTCCGTCCAGGGTGATCTTGAAACCGGCCTTCTCGAGTTCGGACTTGATGTTGGTGGCGGCCTTGTCCTGAGTGTTGTCCTTGCTGTACTGGAACGTGATCGGGTACGGCAGCTTGACGCCTGCGGCCTGCAGCACCGCTTTGGCCTTGGCCGGGTCACCCTTGTCACCCACGCCGAACGGGTCGTACTTGGTGTAGGCCTTGAGCAGCGGACTGATCAACGAGTTGGCCGGTGACCCGACCGCGGTGCCGCCCCAGGCGGTTATGTAGGCCGACCGATCGATCGCCATCGCGATTGCCTGTCGCACCTGCTTCTGCGGCACCTTCACGACGTTCACTGACAGATAGTGGATGTACCCGTTGTCGACGCTCGCCGAGCGGTCACGCATCGTCGCGCCGAGCACGGTCGAAATCGACGCTGGTGGTGCCGTCGTCGTGGTGACGGTGTTCTTCGCGGTCCCGTTGTCGGATTGGAGTTTCTGGTAAACGGTGGCGTCGGTCTCGCCGAAGGTCACCACGATCTTGTCCGGATACGCCTTGCGGACGGGGTCGCTGGACTCGACCCAGTACGGGTTGCGCACCAGCGTGCCGCCGCGGGTGGGATCCCATTTGCCCTGGATCATGTACGGCCCGTCGGAGAACACCGCCGAGTCGTACTTCCCGCCAGTGTCCTTGTCCTGGCGAACGGCAGCGAAGGCCTGCATCGTGACTGTCTGATAGAAGTCGGCAACCGGGTGCCGCAAGTGGAACACGATCTTGTTCGCTGACGGGCAGTCGATTGACTTGTCGAAGGCGGCCTGCCCGTTCTTGTTGTACGGCCCGCCGTACGCCGCTTGCCCATTCTCGTCGCGTGGCACGTTGAGGTAGTCGAGGGCATACAGCGGTCCGCCCGTGATCAATTCCTGGTCGAACGTCCGCGAAATCCCGTACTTGAAGTCCTGGCAGGTGACCGGCTTGCCGTCCTGCCACTTGACCTCGGGCTTAAGGGTGAACGTCCAGGTCTTGGCGTCGGCCGACCGAGCGCCGGTATCCGTGGCCACGTCGGCCACGACAACGGTCGACTTCGCCCCCTCGGCGGCCGGGAACGTCGTCCGCGTGCGGGCCAGCGTGCGCGATTCGAACTCCATCGCGTCGCCGAAGTAGTTGCGCTGCGGATCCAGATGCGTGTAGGCGCGAGACGCATTGACGTAGAGCGTGCCGCCCCGGCTCTGATCGCCGGAGCCTTGCTTGGCCGACTTATTACCGGACTTGCCCGTACACGCGGTCAGCGCGAGCGCGGCAACGATGCCGCCGGCCAGGCACGCCCTAGCGAGCCTCATAAGTGTCGCTCCTCTGGTTCTGCCGCCGAGGACGCGGCGGGCAGGCGTACATCGTTACATCCGCTCACATCCGGTCGGATCTGGGGTTCAGCGCATCGGCCAGCCCATCGCCGAGCAGGTTGAACGAGAGCACGACGAGCACGAGCACCACCCCCGGCACGAGGAAGTACGCCGTATCGCTGGTCACGTATGGCACGGCGTCGTTGAGCACGCTGCCGAGCGTCGGGAACGGCGGCTGCAGGCTGATGCCCAGGTAGGCCAGCGCCGCCTGGGACGAGATGAAGACGGGCAGGATGATCGTGGCGTAGACCAGGATCGGCCCGCGCAGGTTGGGCAACAGTTCCTTCCACAGGATGCGGACGGTGCCGGCGCCCAGCGAACGGGCCGCCATGACGTAGTCCAGGTTGCGCACCGAGAGCATCTCACTGCGCACGATGCGTGCCAGGTACGGCCAGCCGAACACCGCCAGGACGATGATCAGGTAAAGCACGACGCGGGCGTTCTGCGGGGGTTGGCCGAGGAATATCGGCGACAGCGCGATCAGCATGATCAGCTGTGGGAACGCCAGAACGAGATCCATCATCCGGCTCAACGCGCTGTCCACCCAGTTGCGGCTGTAGCCGGCGACAACGCCGACCGTGGTGCCGATCAGCACCGTCAACACGGTGGCCGCGAGGGCAATGCTCAGGTCGAAGGTCAGCCCGTAGAGGACACGGGACAGGACGTCCTGGCCTACCCCGGGAACGACGCCCAGCCAGTGCTGGGCGCTGGCGCCGCTGAACGGGCCGGTCGGGACGGATCCGACGCCCTGTACCAGCTCCGGGTGCGGGGTCGACGGGTCGATGACGTGGAACGCCTTGAGGAACGGCGCGGCGACCGCGAGCAGGAGGAGCAGCACTACGACGCACAAGCTCGCCATCGTGACCCGGTCGCGCCTGATGCGCCGCCAGGCGAGGCTCGCCGGTGAGCGTCCCTCGATCGGGGCAGCGGCGAGGGCACCGGTATCCGGGACGTCGAGGACGGTTTCGACCTCGCTGACCGGCACACTCACGCCGCTACCTGCTCCTCGTGCGGGCGCTCTGGCTTATCCCGCCTGCGCGACTCCCCGTCTCCGCCGCTCGCTGCGCTCGGGCGAATCCGCGGCCCCGCACCGCGTCTGCCGGCCCGGGGCGCGCTGCGGCGGCGGGGCTCTTCGCGCGAGCGCTCATCGCGATGCACGATGCGCGCCGCCTTCGATAGGCGCTCGCTCAATTGCTGTCCCTTCTCAACCGACGGGAGGCTAGACGTTCTCGGCCGTATTGGCCAGGCTGAGGCCGTACCGTGACCGATCGGACCCGGGCGCAATGTTCTGCCGACCCGGTTCCTCGTACGCTGTTGGGCATGCCCGAGCCGTCCAGCCAGAAGCTGCTCGTAATTTCCTTCGACGACCGCCTCAAGGCGCAGGAGTTCCTGCTCGTAACCGCCCGCCTGCAAAAGGACGACGACCTGCAGGTACACGACGCGGTGCTCGTGCAGCGCGATGCCGATGGCACGTCGCACGTCAGGGAGACCACCGACGTCACACCCGGTCGCGGTGCCCTCGGAGGGGCGGTGTGGGGCTTGCTTCTGGGCACGTTGTTCGGCGGGCCGATCGGCGGTGTCATCGTTGGCGCCGCAACGGCTGGCGGCGGGGCGCTGTACGGCAAGCTCGTCGACACCGGCATCAAGGACGCCACCGTCGCGCAGCTGCGCACTGCCGTGCCGCCCGGCCGTACCGCGCTGGCCCTGCTGGTGAGTCACGTCTCGGTCGCCGACTTGCAACGCGAGCTGGCCCGCTTCCCGGGCGCCGAGCTGGTCGAATCCGACTTGCCACCGGCCGCCGTCGCGGCGGTACGCGAGGCGCTGACCGAGGCCAACCGGACTCCGTTCACCGACGCGGCTGCGCCCCCGCCGGCTTCTCCGCCGGTCGACCCGTAGCGGCCACGTTCGGCGGACGGGCCATCAGCTGCCGCGCCACTGTGATGCCGCCGGCCAGCGCGCCGCCGGCCAGCATCCCGTACGTCACCAGCGGCTGCGCCCCCGTGCCCCCGGGAAGGAGCACGTCGCCCTCCGGCCGGGAGCTGGCCAGCAGGATCACGGTCAGCAGCCACAGCAGGTAGGGCAAGGCCGACCCGATGGGCGACATCCCCAGCTGTCGGACCAGCAAGGGGAACACGATGTTGGCCGCGATCGCCAGCACCACGGAGAGTGGGACGAGCACGCTGCCCCAGTAGAGCGGGGTCAGCAACACCGTAATGATTGCCGCTAGAACCGAAGCCAGCGCGCACGCGAAGATGCCCCAGTAGCGCGGGTTTGACAACGCTTTGCTGATCGCGGCCGGCGTCCGACTCATGTCTCGACCCCGGCGAACAGGTCGGTCTCCCGACCGTCCCCGTCTCGGCCCGGCCCGAGCTCACCACGGGCCAGCCGGAAGTACTCAACAGCCAGAACCTCGCGACCCAGCATGTTCGACAGCGCGAAGAACGGCCCGTCGACGCTGATCTGGGTCGCGTGCGCCTGCAGCGCGGCGAGCTTGGCGGCAGCGTAGGCGCGGGCGTCGATCGCCGTCGTCACCACGTCGTCCTCGACGCCGAAGGGCAGGTCCTCCACCCGGTCGACGCCGACGAAGTACGACGAGCCGGACGCCTTGAGCGCGTCGAAACCCCGCCGCAGCATCGAGCGGGGCGTACACGTCCAGTACAGCTTGGCGACGATCTCGGGCGTCCGCTGGGCGGCCGCAGTAGCGACCCGATGGGCCATGATGTGGTCGGGGTGCCCGTAGTCGCCGTTGGTGTCATATGTGATCACGACCTGTGGGCCCACCTCACGAATGACCTCGACCGCGGCGTTGACCGCGGCCTCGAACACCGTGGGATCACCGGAGGCGCGCCAGAAAGCCCGCGGGTGCTGGTTCGCCGGGGTGCCCATCATTCCACTGTCGCGGAACCGCCCGGTGCCGCCGAGGAATCGATGGTCGGTGACGCCGAGCTGACTCATGGCGCTGGTCAGCTCGCCGATGCGATATCCGCCGAGCTGGTCGGCTTCCTTCGCGCCCAGCAGTTGCAGCTCGGGAACGAGGACCTCGCCCTCCTCGCCGAGCGTGCAAGTCAGCAGCGTTACCCGGGCACCTTCGGCTACGTACCGCGCCATGGTCGCCCCGGATCCGATCGTCTCGTCGTCCGGATGGGCATGGACGAGTAGCAGGCGACGGGACGGCAGATTCACAGCGTTGAAGCGTACGGGTGTGGTGCTAGGCCTGCTCCGCTGTGCCACCGTCCGGCGGTACCGGCTGCTGCGGCGCCGAAGCGGCGGCCGCCGGCGCGGCGCTTGTCGCCAACGCCCCGATGTCGACACGAATCTCGGCGAAGTGGCAGGCGGCCAGGTGATCGGGCCGCTTTATCTCCAACGGCGGTACCTCGGTCCGGCAGCGCTCCCGGTCGGACTCGCCGAGCTCCTCGCGGTACTTCGGACAGCGGGTGTGGAATACGCACCCGGACGGCGGGTTGATCGGACTCGGCAGGTCGCCGGTCAGCAGGATGCGCTCGCGCCGGCCCTCGCGGCGCGGGTTGGGCACCGGGACGGCCGACATCAGCGCCTGCGTGTACGGGTGCATCGGCTGGCTGTACAGCGTGTCGCGATCGGCCATCTCCATCACCTTGCCGAGGTACATGACCGCGACACGGTCGGAGATGTGCCGGACGACTGACAGGTCGTGCGCGATGAACAGGTACGCGATGTCGTACTCGGCCTGCAGATCCTCGAGCAGGTTGACAACCTGCGCCTGGATGGACACGTCTAGTGCGGACACCGGCTCATCACAGACGATCAGCTTGGGCCGAAGGGCGATCGCCCGGGCGATGCCGATGCGCTGACGCTGCCCGCCGGAGAACTCGTGCGGGTAGCGGTTGTAGTGCTCGGGGTTGAGGCCGACGCGTTCCATCAGGCCCTGGACCTCGGCCTTGACGCCCCGCGGCGGCTTGACGCTCTGGATCGCGAAGGGCGCCCCGATGATCGAGCCGACCGGATGGCGCGGGTTCAGCGACCCGATCGGGTCCTGGAAGACCATCTGCAGGTCGCGCCGCATGCGCCGAAGCTGGTTGGCGCCGGCCGGGACGATGTCCTCGCCATCGATCCTGATGACGCCGCTCGTCGGTTCGATCAACCGCAGGATCGTGCGGCCGGCGGTGGACTTCCCGCACCCGGACTCGCCCACGAGGCCCACCGTTTCGCCGGCATCGATGGTCAAGGACACGCCGTCGACGGCCTTGACCGGAGCGCTCTTCCGCTTGATCAGGGTGTGCGTGTACTGCGGGTAGTACTTGCGCAAGTCGACGACTTCGAGCAGCGGCGTCGTCGCCGAACCGTTTGCTGACGCGGTCACTGCACAACCTCGCTACCTGCGGCCGGTGCCGACAGCACGTCGGTGCGGTGCAGCGGGTTCAGGAAGCACCGCGCCTTGTGGTTCGGCCCGGCGTCGTACAGCTCGGGCATCTCGGTCATGCAGCGATCACCGCCAACCACTTCGGGGAACGCGCACCGCGGATGGAACGCGCATCCGGCGGGCAGCCCGATCAGCGACGGCGGCGTGCCCGGGATTGGGTCGAGGCGGGTCTCGCGGCCACGGTCCAGCCGCGGCATCGACCGCAGCAGGCCCCAGGTGTAGGGGTGCGACGCCTCGAAGAACACGTCCGCGGACGTGCCCGTCTCGACCGCCCGCCCCGCGTACATGACAAGCACGTCGTCGGCGATGTCGGCGACCACGCCGAGGTCGTGGGTGATCATGACGATGGCCGACCCGAAGTCGCGCCGCAGATCCTTCATCAACTCCAGGATCTGCGCCTGCACAGTGACGTCGAGCGCTGTCGTCGGCTCGTCGGCGATCAGCAGCTTGGGGTCGTTGATCAGGGCCATCGCGATCATCGCACGCTGGCGCATACCGCCGGAGAACTCGTGCGGATACTCGTCGATGCGGCGCGAGGCGTTTTGAATGCCCACCCGGTCGAGCATCTCGACAGCGCGCTTGTGCGCATCTTTGCGGGAAGCCTTGTGGTGGACGAGATACGCCTCTTCGATCTGGTTGCCGATCGTGTAATACGGGTGCAGCGCGGACAAGGGGTCCTGGAAGATCATCGCCATGGACGCGCCGCGCTTGCGGCGGAGTTGCTCGCTGCTGGCCTGCAGCAACTCGGTTCCGCCGAGCCAGACCTCGCCCTCGATCTTCGCACTGGTCCGGCGAAGCAAGCCCATCACGGCCTGCATGGTGACCGACTTGCCGGAGCCCGACTCGCCGACGATCGCGAGGGTCTTGCCCTCCTCGACCGAGAAGCTAACGCCGTCGACCGCCTTGACGATGCCGTCGTCGGTCGGAAAGTGCACCTTCAGGTCGGTGACGTCGAGGTACGGACGCGGACGCCCGCCCCGCGGATCCACCTCGGCTACCTCTATGTCCTGGATCGTCATCCTTCGCCCTACCTAGTACCGCACGCGTGGATCGATGACCCCGTAGAGCAGGTCAACGATCAGATTGGCCACGATCACGAAGCACGCGGCCAACAGCACGATGACCACGGTAACCGGCAGGTCGAAGATCTGGACAGACTGCACCGTGGCGTAGCCCAACCCCTGGAAGCTGAAGACGGTTTCGGTGATGGGCGCACCCGCGAGCAAGATGGCGATGTCGAGCCCGGCGATGGTGACAATCGGGGTCAATGCCGCGCGCAGCGTGTGCTTGAAGACCACACTGCGTTCTTTGACACCCTTGGCTCTCGCCGTGCGCAGGTAGTCCTCGCCCATAGTCTCCAGCATGTAGGCCCGAGTGAGCCGGACGTAAGCCGCTGCCGTGACGAGCGCGAGGGTGAGACATGGCAGGAAGAGGTTATACAGATATGAGCCGAAATCGGAAATACTAGTATACGTCGGAGTCGTCATCCAGCCGAACTGGAAGACGACCAGTTGCAGCAACAGTAGGGATATGAAGAACGTCGGGAACGAATAGAAGAAGATCGCCCCAGAGACCAGTGTCCGGTCGAGGAATCTCCCTCTGAACAAGGCGGCGAGGATTCCCAGTAAGACTCCGGAGATGATCCACATGAAGAA
>JBKPQM010000238.1:0-24939 GCA_046734095.1 Actinomycetota bacterium
CTGTCGGTCGTGCAGCGCGAGAACCGGCTCGACCGGGCCCGGCGGCGGACCCGGCGGCGCGACCGTCGTGGGCGCGGACTGCGGACCCCGCTGGCCCCCCGCGAAGTGCCGATTGCGCGCAGCCGGGCTGCACGTTTCGACGACCTGGTACTGGACGCTATCGAGGACCTCGAGCAGCACCTGGCTGACGAACTGCGCGATGTGGAATTCGCCATCGAGGACGTACCACCGCCGGCGCGCGCCGACTTCGACCCCGACATCGTGGCCGACCGCGGCGTCGCGCTCGGCCGCCTCTATCGCGGCGGCCTGGGATCGATCACCAGGCCGGTGATCGTCGTTTACCGTCGCCCCACAGAGGCGCGCGCGGGCGACCCGCTCGATCGGGCCGACCTCGTGTTCGCCGTCGTCAGCGAGCTGGTCGCCGAACTGCTCGGCAAGGACATCGACGAGATCAACCCGAATTGACCCAGCGCGCGATGAGCGCTTGCGCCAAGAGCCCCGGCCCGCGCGCGCCCGGGAGGGGCGCTTGCGCGTCGCGGCTGCGACTGGCCCTTGAGGACCGGAAGCAGACGCGAATAGGGCCCGATGAGTCGCCTATACAGCTCGTCGCTTGAGGCGGCGGCGTTCGCGTTCGGACAGCCCGCCCCAGATGCCGAACCGTTCGTCGTGCTCGAGGGCGTACTCGAGGCACTCGGCCCGCACTTCGCAGCCGGTGCAGATGCGCTTGGCCTCGCGCGTCGATCCACCCTTCTCGGGGAAGAAGGCCTCAGGGTCCGTCTGGGCGCACAGTGCCCGCTCCTGCCAGCTCTGCTCGTCGGGCAGACCGAAGAGCTCGGCGAGGTTCGTCTCGGTCAAGGCTTTCGTCAACTCCGTCACGACGCCCCCCTTCGCGTGGTGCCCTAGGCTCGGATGCGGCTCGGACTAGATGACATAGCTGAAATTACACTCGTGTCGTTCCCTATAAGTCAAGCTGAGATCTGCTATCGGGCCCGGACGAGCACCCACTTCTTTAGTTGAGTGGTGCGTTTTCCCGCGAGTGGTGCGTTTCAACGCACCACTCGAGGCCAAACGCGCCACTCAACGGCAAGGAGCTAGACGACCGCCGGTGAGCCCACGGTCCCGTACAGCGTGGTGCGCTGACGAGCGGGGCGACCGATACGCGCGGCGAGCGCCGCGAGGTCGGCGGCGGATCGCCGTGAGCCGTGCGCCGATCCGGCCATCCGGCTGATCGTCTCCTCCATCAGTGTGCCGCCGAGGTCGTTCGAGCCGCTGCGCAGCATCTCTGCGGTTCCGTCGTCGCCGAGCTTCACCCAGCTGGTCTGGATGTTCGGAATGCGCCCGTGCAGCAGAATGCGCGCCATCGCGTGCACGGCGCGGTTGTCGCGCCGCGTCGGTCCGGGCCGAGCGAGGCCGGCCAGGTAGATCGGCGCCTGCTGGTGCACGAACGGCAGCGGCACGAACTCGGTGAACCCGCCCGTCTCGTCCTGCAAGCGCGCGATCAGCATGAGATGCCGCACCCAGTGGTCGGCGCGGTCAACGTGCCCGAACATCATCGTCGAGGTCGAGGGAATGCCCAGGCGGTGCGCCGTGGTGATCACCTCGATCCACGCGCTGGTCGGCAGTTTGCCCTTGGTGAGCACCCAACGCACGTCGTCGTCGAGGATCTCCGCCGCCGTGCCCGGGATCGAGTCGAGGCCGGCGTCTCGGGCGGCGGCGAGCCAATCGCCGATCGAGAGGTTGGTGCGCGCGGACCCGTTCACCACCTCCATCGGGCTGAACGCATGCAGGTGGACGCCCGGCGCGGCCTGCTTGACCGTCCGGGCCAGGTCGAAATACGCGGTCGCCGGCATCGCCGGGTCGATGCCGCCCTGCATGCAGATTTCCGTGGCGCCATCGGCCACTGCCTCGCGCACCCGAGCCGATATCGCCTCGGCCGACAGGGTGTAGGCGTCGGCGTCGGTGGCCCGCTGGGCAAATGCGCAGAACCGGCAGCCGGTGTAGCAGACGTTTGTGAAGTTGATGTTCCGGTTGACGACATACGTGACGTCGTCGCCGACTGCGTCGCGGCGCAGGTCGTCAGCCAGGCTGCATACTGCGTCGAGCGCCTCGCCGTCGCTACTCATCAACGCGAGCGCCTGCGCCTCGGAAAGACCGCCGGGGTCGCGCTCAGCGGCGCGCAGCGCGCTCTGCACGTCACCGTCCACTGAGGACGACTGGGTGTGGACGCGTGCGGCCACCTCTTGCCAATCGCCGTAGACGTCGTCGAAGTCGGCGCGCCGGTCGGCTCGGCGGCCTTCGGAGTCGATCGCCACGTGCAGATCGGTACGCCCGCTGGACGTCCAGGCGGCGTCGGGCTCTTGCCAGGCCATACCGTGCGGTACGGCCGCCTCGTCGGCGAGCCCCTCGCTGTCCCGCAATGCCCGTACGTGCGGCACTACGCGCGGATCGAGCCAAGGCGTCTCGGCCCGCACGAACTGAGGGTGGGCCGTGAGGCGCTCGCGCATTGCGAATCCCGCGGCGGCCGTCACCGCCCGCAACGCGTCGATCTGCGGCCAGGGCCGCTCAGGGTTCACGTGATCGGGCGTCAACGGCGAGACGCCACCCCAGTCGTCGATCCCGGCGTCCAGCAGTCGAGTGCACTCGTCGAGATCGACGAGGTTCGGCGGAGCCTGAACGCGCAGCGACGGGCCGAGCAGCAGCCGGGTGACCGCGATTGTCGCGACGTATTCGTCCAGGTCGAGGTCGGGCTCGTCGCGCATCGCGGTGTCGTCCTTGGCCCGGAAGTTCTGGACGATCACTTCCTGGATCGCGCCGTACTCGCGGGCCGTCTGCCGGATGGCGTAGATCGATTCCGCGCGCTCGACGCGGGTTTCGCCGATGCCCACCAGGATTCCCGTCGTGAACGGGACGGACAGCCGGCCGGCGTCGTCGAGCACTCGCAACCGCACTGCAGGGTCCTTGTCCGGGCTGCCGTAATGGGGGCCACCCGGCTGGTCGAACAGCCGGCGGGACGTCGTCTCGAGCATCATCCCCATGCTCGGCGCGACCGGCTTGAGCCGTTGCAATTCCGTCCACGACAAGACGCCGGGGTTGAGGTGCGGGAGCAGGCCGGTGCGTTCGAGGACCGCGATCGCCGCGGCCCGCAGGTAGTCGACCGTCGAGTGGTAGCCGCGTTCTTCGAGCCAGCCGCGCGCTTGCGACCAGCGCTCCTCGGGCCGGTCGCCCAGGGTGAACAGCGCCTCCTTGCAGCCGAGCGCGGCGCCACGTGCCGCGATGTCGACGACCTCGTCGATCTCGAGGTACGCGGCGGGGACGCGATGAGGCACCGTGGCGAACGTGCAGTAGTGGCAGCGGTCGCGGCACAGCCGGGTCAGCGGGATGAACACTTTGCGCGAGTAGGTGATCACACCCGGACGGCCGGCCGCGACGAGCCCGGCGTCGCGCACTCGTCCGGCGATCGTGGTCAACTCGGCGAGCTGCTCGCCGCGGGCCGCCATGAGTACCGCGGCCTCGGTGGTGTTGAGAGCCACGCCGTCACGCGCGCGGCGCAGCGACCGGCGCAGCGCGGAAGCCGCCGGCGCGTCAGTCACAAATAGACCCTAGGGCAGCGATCGGGCCGGGCTCGGTCAGGGTGTCGACCACCACACCCCGGCCGGCGGCAGCGGGTGTCGGCGGATTGTGTCCCAGGCGCTCAGGATGCCGCGCAATCGCACTCGGCCTGGTCACCACACCAGGCCGTGCTGAGCGAGCTCGGCCTCGGTCTGCAGCCGAACGACGCCACTGAGCGGGCGCTCGGAGGGCTCGGGCAGTCCAAGTTCGTGGCAGCAGGCGCGCAACGTGTCGTCGTAGGCGAGGTTGAGCGCGCGCAGCCGGGCGGCGCGGGCCGGCAGGTTTGAGCGTTCGACGCGCAAATACTCTTTCTCAAGTCGGCGCAGGTCCTCGACGAGCCGCTGCAAGCTCGGTCGATCGGGCGTCACGACAGCCCGTCGGCGCTCGGCCAAATTAGTCCACCAGCGCATGAACCTGATCACGAGAAAAAACATGAGTGCGGGCATGATCACAAGGACGCAGTAGATTGCGACGTTCACCGGCCCTCCAGCCGCACGACCCTGGAGTCCCACACAGCATCCCCCTCGACCGGGGCTCGCGCTAGTGGTTAACGAAACGGCTACTGATCCGTGCCGCCGCCGGTAGCTCTCGATGATCTCAGCTGAAGTGGCGAAATCTCGCACATTCAGCCGAGATCATCAGTGGCCGACGCCGCAACCACCAGGCGATGAGCGCTCGCGCGAAGAGCCCGCCGCCGCCGCGCGGCCCGCGCCGAAGGCGCGGAGCGGAGCCGGGGATGCACCCGAGCGCAGCGAGCGGTGCAGACGCGGATCCGCCCGGGCGGGATAGGACAGCGATGAGCGCTCGCGCGAAGAGCCCGCCGCCGCTACGCGGCCCGCGCCGAAGGCGCGGAGCGGAGCCGGGGATGCACCCGAGCGCAGCGAGCGGTGCAGACACGGATCCGCCTGGGCGGGATAGGACAGTGGGGACAGGGATCCGCCCAAGGCGGGATTAGGTCAGTGAGCGCCGCCGGAAAGTTGCAGTCCGATAACGCCCGCCAGGACGAGCAACACCGAGACAATCTTGAGCATCGAGACCGCTTCGTTCAACCAGATCATGCCGATCAAGACGGCGCCGGCGGCACCGATGCCGGTCCAGACCGCGTAGGCGGGGCCGACCTCGAGGTACTTGAGGCCAATGGTCAGCAGGATGAAACTACCGAGCGCGAACAGGCAGAACAGCACGGTCGGCCCCAGCCGGCTGAACCCGTGACTCAGCTTGAGGCAAATCGCGAAGCCGGCCTCGAGCAGGCCAGCCACCACGATGATGAACCATGCCATTGGCTGCTCCCACCGTCGCGTTGCCCGTCCAACGATCGAGTGGCGAAGAGAGTTCGGCCGCGCGACGTATCCTCGCCCAGGACATGGCTTGCTACGTCGACAGCGTGCGCGCGTACCCCGGCGCGGGCTTGCGGCACCGCGAGTTCTGCCACCTGCTGGCGGATAGCCGAGAGGAGCTGCACGCCATGGCCGACGCGATCGGCATGCCGCGCCGGTTCTTCCAGGACCATCCCTGGCGATGGCACTATGACCTGCCGCGTGACCTGCGCGCACAGGCCGTCCGATTGGGAGCCCGCGAGGTGACGTTGCAGGAGGTCGGGGCGCTGCTACGAGAGCGGCGGCGAGCGGTACGCGACGAGGAGGAGCGCTCGAGTGCCTGACCGGATCGCCGTCGACCTGCTGCGGATGGCCCGCGATCCAGGCTCGGGGCGGATCAAGCACCGCGGACCGCTGGACATCGCGCTGCGGGCTGCGCTGTTCGCCGAGCTAGCGCTGAATGGCAAGCTCGTCGATCAGGCCAACGCTCCGAGCCTGACCTCCGACGAGCCGACCGGCGATCGGATCCTCGACGCCATCCGGGGCGCTGTCCAGGCCCGCCCGAACGTCACCTGGCGGCGATGGTTCCGGCACGTCAGGGTCGATCGGACGGCGCTGAGCGCCGAACTCGTCGACGCCGACCGCTGGCGGCGCACCCGCAGCTGGCCGGCCGCGTTCGCCGACGCCAAGCCTGAAGAGGCTCAAGCTCTCGCGTTCGAGATCAATCGGGTGGTCACGTTCGATCGCGCGCCGGTGGATTCGCGCGAGGCGGTGCTCGCGCTGTTGGCGGTTTCCTCCGGCGCCACCGGGCGACGACCTCGTCCGGCCGCCGTCCGGCGCGAGCTCAAGTCGCTGCTCGACAGCGTCAATCAGCACACGACGCAGAAGATCGTGGTCACCGCGGCCACGGTGATCCGCCGCGACCGACGAGGGCTCGGCGCGGTCCGGTAGGACCAGCACTCGTCGAACCGCGGGACCTGCGGCGGCGGGTGGCTGCCAGACGTTGTGCGATCGCAAACGGACGGATCGCGTACGTTCGAAGGGTGCGGATTACCGTCCTGGCCGGCGGCATCGGCGGCGCCCGCTTCCTGCGTGGGGTGCGTGCGGCCCGTCCCGGCGACGACATCACAGCGATCGTGAACACCGGCGACGACATCACGCTGCACGGTCTGCGCGTCTGCCCCGATCTCGACAGCGTCATGTACACCCTCGGCGAGGGCATCGACCCCGACCGTGGATGGGGCCGGGACAAGGAGACCTGGCGGATCAAGGACGAGCTCGCGGCGTACGGCGTCGAACCCACGTGGTTCGGGCTGGGCGATCTCGACGTCGCCACGCATCTCGTCCGCACCCAGATGCTCGACGCGGGCTATCCGCTCAGCGACGTCACTGCGGCGCTGTGTCAGCGGTGGCAGCCGCGCATCCGGTTGCTGCCGATGACCGATCAGCGCTGCGAAACGCATGTCGTGGTCGAACTCGACGGCGTCCGCAAGGCGATCCACTTTCAGGAATGGTGGATCAAGCACCGGGCCGCGGTGCCGGCCGCAGCCTTCGTGCAGGTCGGTGCGGACGACGCCCAGCCAGCGCCCGGCGTCCTCGAGGCGATCAAGGCGGCCCACGTCATCCTGATCGCGCCCAGCAATCCCGTCGTCAGCGTCGGCACGATCCTCGGTGTTCCGGGCATCCGGGCGGCGATCACGTCGGCACCGGCCAAGGTCATCGGCCTCTCCCCCATCGTCGCCGGCCGCCCGGTACGCGGCATGGCCGACGCCTGCCTGCCGGCCATCGGCGTCGAGGTCAGTGCCCAGGGCGTGGCCCGCCACTACGGCGCCCGCGCCGACGGTGGCCTGCTCGACGGTTGGCTCGTGCACGAAACGGACGTGGCGGCCGTCGACGGCGTTGCCGTGCGGGCAGTTCCGCTGCTCATGACCTCCGATGACGCAACCGCGCGGATGGTCGAGGTGGCGCTGGAGTTGGCCCGGTGAGCGCCACGGATCATTCCACAGCCCGGCTGGAGATCTTGCCGGTACTGGGCATCGGCGAACTCCGCCCGGGCGACGACCTCGCGGGCGAGATCGTCAAGCATGCCGAACTGCGCGACGGCGACGTCCTGGTGATCACGTCCAAGGCCGTTTCGAAGACCGAGGGGCGCCTCGTCGCGGTGGGTTCGCACGATCCGGTTGAGCGTGAGCGGATCCGGCAGGAAGCCATCACCGGCGAGACGCTACGCGTCGTCGCGCAGCGCGGGCCGCTCCGCATCGTGCAGACCCGGCAGGGCCCGGTACTGGCCGCGGCCGGCGTCGACGCCTCGAATGTTGCAGCCGACGAGATCGCGCTGCTGCCTGAGAATCCCGACCGATCCGCCGCCACGCTGCGTGATTCCATACGGGAGCGTACGGGTGTCGAGGTAAGCGTAATCATCAGCGACTCGATGGGGCGTCCTTGGCGGGACGGCATCACCGACCTGGCGATCGGTGTGGCCGGGATGTCGGCGCTGTTCGACGCGCGGGGCCTGCCGGATTCGCACGGCAGCCCGCTTGTCGTCACGACCGTCGCGGTGGCGGACGAGATCGCGGCGGCCGCCGACCTCGTCAAGGGCAAGCTCACCGGCGTCCCGGTGGCCATCGTGCGTGGCCTGACCTTGCCGGACGACGGTCTTGGTAGCTCGCCGCTGATGCGCTCCGCCGACGACGACCTGTTCCGACTGGGCACTGCCGAGGCGATCGCATTGGGTCGAGAGGACGCCGGCGGCGCCACGGACCTTGCGCCCGCCCTGCACGCCGACGCCATCGAAGTGATCAGTACCTCCGTCCCTGACTGCCCGGTACGAGAGGCGTTCTTGGCGTTTCTGAACGCCCGGCCGGATGCGATGTGGCGGTCCTGCCTGCCGGGGCACGTGATCGCGACCGCGCTCGTCATCGATCCCTCACGGCGCGCGGTGCTGCTCGGGCGGCATCCGCGCGTGGGTGGCTGGGCGACGCTCGGCGGGCACTGCCACGAGGGCGACCACACGCTGCTGGATGCTGCCGCTCGCGCCACTCGTGAGGAGACGGGCATCGGGGCGCTGTCGTTCGATCCGGTGCCGCTGAATCTCGACGTGCTCGCTGAGATGTGCGCTACCGGCGTCCGGACCCGGCACTTCGAGGTGTGCTTTTACGCCGTCGCGCCGGACGGCGCCGAGCCGGTTGCCCGTGACGAGGCCATCCCCTTGCGTTGGTTCTCGTGGGACGGGCTGCCGAACGAAGTCGCACCCGAAGTCCCCGGACTGATCGACATCGCCCGGGCGAGGACGAGTGCATGACGTCGTTGGCCGACGCCCTGTCCACTGTGGACAGCTGGCCGGCGACCGCCGCCGCTGCCGTCATCACGCCGGGCGGGGTGGGCGCGGCTCACGGCCCGACCGGCGAGGTGTTCCCGCTTGCGTCCGTGACGAAGCCCCTGACCGCGCTGGCGGCCCTGGTCGCCGTCGAGGAGGGCGCGCTCGATCTGGCTGACCCGGCCCAGGAGGAGGTCGTTCCCGGGGCGACGGTCCGGCACCTGTTCGCGCACGCCTCGGGCCTGGCGCCGGACCGCCCGACGCGGCTGGTGCCCCCGGGCGCCCGGCGCATCTACTCGAACGTGGGCATCGACCGGCTGGCGTCGCTGGTCGAGGTGGGGGTTGAGATGGCCTTCGCGGCCTACCTGACCGAGGCGGTCGTGTCGCCGTTGGGTCTGCGGGCGACGAGCCTGCCCGGTTCGGCGGCCGCGGGCGGACTGTCCACAGTGGAGGATCTGGCCCGGGTCGCCTTCGAGCTGCTCGCGCCGTCCGGCCTGTTGCATCCGACGACCCTTGCCGATGCGGCCAGCGTGCAGTACCCGGGGCTGCGGGGCGTCCTTCCCGGATTCGGTCCGCAGGACCCGAACGATTGGGGGCTGGGCTTCGAGATCCGCGGCATGAAGCATCCGCATTGGACGGGCGCGCGCAACTCGCCGCGGACCTACGGCCACTTCGGGCAGAGCGGCTCGATGCTCTGGGTCGACCCGGACGCACGGATCGCGCTGGTCGCGTTGGCTGACCAGCCGTTCGGCCCCTGGGCAACTCATGCCTGGCCGGAGCTGGCCGACGCTGTCCTCGACGCCGCCTGACCCGCGTCGCTTCTCAGCGGCTCAGGCCGCCGCGGTACCAGCTAGGCAGGGTGCCCGCCTTCGCGCGACTGGCGAGTTGCCGGCTGGTCGCGGTTGCGGCTGAGGCGGCCGGCGGGAGGATGGCCGGGTCGATCTGGAGCGGACTGCCCACGCTGAATGCGGTGATGTCGAGTAGTACGTGACTCGTCGCGCTGCTGAAGATCGACACCGTTTGCGTGAAGGTAGTGGGGGTGTCCGTGATGGTGATGCCGGTCACGGCGAAGTTCGCGAGTATCGCCCCGTTCGTAAAGTTGAGCGACGACGTACTCGGTCTCGGTCCCTCGGGGAACAGCGTCATGAAACCGCCAACGGTCGGCCTGACCGCGGTCAGATTGCAGAATGCGGATGCGGCCGCAACCTCGAATAGGGTCAGATCGATGTTGATTGTGTGACCTGCGATCAGCCGCCCCGTGGAGTCAAGATTGCCGCTCGGGTTCACGATGTTGCTCCGGCCTGCAGCGTTCCGAGTGTCGAGGACCCGTTGCGGCCTGATGGTGACCACCTGGGTGGCAGTGATCTCGGTATAGACAAACGTCGTAAACGGGCCGCTTGTCCCGATATTCTCCGTACAGTAAAGGAGACCGTCCAAGTTCGCGAGTTCCCCGCTAACAGTCGGGAGGAATGACGCGCCGGACTGCTCGGCAAGACCCAACGGAGCACGTTCGCCAGAATTTTCAACCGTGATAGTAGCGCCAGTCGCGCTGCTGGTCAGCGACGTTGACTCCGCGCCGGAGTCATTGAGGACCTGGCTGCCCAGGATCAGCGAGTCACCCGGCGCGGCTTGGGCATTGCCGGCGTTCAATGCCTCAACGGCGGTCACTCCGGCGACCGTTGCCGCGACGACGACTCCGCCTCGGCGCAACATCGATCGTCGGTCGACCTCGGGTCTGTCGTCCGATTGGTCGTGTGAGTGGTTGCTCATCTCTTTTCCCCCGATCTGTTGGAGTGGCGGACGGCAATGTAGCGTTTGCCGGCATCGTGCTGGGTGAATTCATGGTGAACGCTGTGAATCGATGATTGGTACCGCTTCGGGCGGGTTGCGTCAAGGACCCTTGAACGTTTCTCCGGTATCTTGATCAAGCTGCCGCTGATGAACTGAGCGTCACATGGCGCGCATGTCGCGCGGGGCGTACCGCGGACCGAAGCGCGGCTTGGCCAGCCCTGACGCCTCGATCAGCCGCACCACGCGCTGCCGCTGCCCGGCCCACGGCGACAACAGCCGCAGCATCTCGGCGTCGTCACCGCGCGGCCGCCCGGTCAGTGCGTATACGAC
The DNA here is from genome assembly GCA_046734095.1 of Actinomycetota bacterium. Taxonomy (GTDB): domain Bacteria; phylum Actinomycetota; class Actinomycetes; order Mycobacteriales; family Jatrophihabitantaceae; genus DASXRA01. The sequence goes on from JBKPQM010000238.1 coordinate 10,363, forward strand.
GAGGTCGGGGATGTGGAAGTCGCCGACGCTGACCGTGTCCGGGTCGCCCAGCGCGCGCTGCACCACCTCAGCGGCCGTCCACTCACCGATGCCGGGCACTGAACGCAGCCGGGCGACCGCCGTGCTCGCCGGCAACCCGACGCACTCCTCAAGGCGGGCCGCGACGGTGGCCGCCGCCCGAAGCGCTCGCTGCCGGGTGATGTCGACCCCGAGGCGGTGCCACTCCCAGGTCGGCACGGCCAGCACATCGGCCGGCGACGGCGGCACCCGCAGACTGGCATTGGGGCCAGGCGCCGGGCGGCCGTAGCGCCTCAGCAGCCCACGCCAGGCGCGCCTTGCCTCACGTCCGGTCACGCGCTGCTCGAGGACGGCCGGGAGCAGCGCGTCGAACACGAGCCGTGTCCGGGGCAGCCGCATCCCGGGCAGCCGGCGCCGGGTGCGGTCGAGGAGCGGATGGGCCGAGCAGTCCAGGACGGTCCAATCGTCGTCCGCGCCGAGCAGTTGCGGCACGCCGTCGATCAGCCACTCGGCACCCGGTCCCCAGGCCGACGCCCGCACCCGGTCAGAGGCGCCGCGCAGCGCGAGCGTGCCCCGGCCGCGCGGCGTGGCTGCCGCCCACCAGAACGTCCCGCTCGCGTCGACGTGGTGAGCCGGATCGGCGGTGCCGCGGCACAGCGGCCACAGCGTTGCGTACACGTCGACCGGGCGGTCGGCGGGCCAGACAGACTCGATCCGCTCGGCTACAGTGCACAGACCTGACTCCACAATGATCGGACGATAGTGCACGACGACTTCTACGCCGTGATCCCCGCCGGTGGTAGCGGCACTCGGCTCTGGCCGCTGTCGCGCACCGGCAGCCCGAAGTTCCTGCACCCGCTGACCGGCACCGACCGTTCCCTGCTGCAGGCGACGTTCGACCGGTTGACGCCGCTCGTGAGTGCCGCCCACGTGTACGTGGTAACCGGCGCATCGCACGCGGACGCCGTTGCCGAGCAGCTGCCTGACCTGCTACCGGAGAACCTGCTCGTCGAGCCGGAACCCCGCGACTCGTGTGCCGCGATTGCGCTCGCGACCGGGATCGTCCAGCGCCGCGCCCCGGGCGCCGTCGTCGGCTCGTTCGCCGCGGACCACCTCATCAACGATGTGACCTCCTTCCACAAGACCGTGCACGCTGCCGTCGACGGCGCGCGCCGCGGGCAGCTGATGACGATCGGTATCACCCCGTCGCGGCCCGAAACCGGGTACGGGTACCTCGAGTGCGGGGAGCCGCTGGGCGCGGCGTCCCAGCCGGTGCTGGCGTTTCGCGAGAAGCCGTCGCTGGACGGGGCCACCGAGTACGTCAAGTCCGGCCGATACCTGTGGAACGCCGGCATGTTCGTATGGCGGGCCGACGTGTTCGCCGGCCAGCTGCGCCAGCGGCGGCCTGATGTCGCCCAGCCGATCGCCCGGATCGTGGACGCATGGGACAGCCGCAGCCGTGACGCGGTGCTCGCCGAGGTGTGGCCAACCGTCCCGAAGGTCGCCGTGGAGTACGCGGTGATGGAACCGGCGTCGCTGGACGGTCTGGTCTGCACGGTGCCGGGTGACTTCGGATGGAGCGACATCGGCGACTTCGAGACGGTGGGTGCGCTGCTCGGCCGCGATGTCGACGGTGTCACCGTGGTCGGCGACTCACCGGTGATCAACATCGACTCGGACGGCGTGATAGTCGTCCCGAGCAACGGCCGGCTGGTGGCGCTGCTCGACGTGCACGACCTGGTCGTCGTCGACACACCCGACGCGGTCGTGGTGTGCCGGCGCGACCGCGTCCAGGACGTCAAGAAGATGACCGAGCTGATTCGCGAGCGCGGTCCCGGCCACTACGTCTGACGCGCCGCCGTGGTAATCCCCGTCTACGACGTCAACCCGGTTCGCCGGACACCGTGGGTCACCTACGCGCTGATTCTCGCCAACATCGTCTTCTTCCTACTCACGCCCACAGTGCCGACGAACGTGACGGGTAACGCCAGCCTGGCTCAGACCTGCCGGCAGGAGGCGTTCTTCGACCGGTACGCGGCGATCCCGAAAGAGTTGCTGGACAACCGCCAGCTGCCCAGAGTGCCGACCGGCCAACCCTTCGTCACGCCGCAAGGGCAGGCGGCCTGCCTCGTCGGGCCTCCGCGCTACCACAAGTACCCGATACTGTCGGCGTTCTTCGCGATGTTCCTGCACGGCAGCTGGCTGCACCTGCTCGGCAACATGTTGTTCCTGTTCGTGTTCGGGAACAACGTCGAGGACCGCTTCGGCCGGGTGCGCTTCCTGCTGTTCTATCTCGCGTGCGGGTTGGTGGCGACGTACGGCTTCGCCTTGGCCAACCGCAACTCCACCGAGGTGCTCATCGGGGCGTCCGGAGCGATCGCCGGTGTGCTCGGTGCGTACATCGTGCTCTATCCCCGGGCCCGGGTCTGGAGCTTGGTGCCGTTCCTGTTCTTCATCCCGCTGCCGTTGCCGGCCTGGGCCGTTCTCGGTGTGTGGTTCTTGCTGCAGTGGGCTTACACGGCCGGGTTCGCCATGTCCTCGGCCGGATCGGTGGCCTATCTGGCCCACGTGTACGGCTTCCTCGCTGGTCTTGTCGTGGCCCTCATCGTCCGCGGGGTCACCGAGAACCGCGGCCGCCGCGCCCCGCCCTACTACTACCGCTGAGCGCGGCTCGTCCACGGGGCGTGGGCCTTAGCGGCGTTGGGGGGCCGCGCCTTCGGCGACTCGGCGCACCCGGCGGGCCAGCAGCGACCGGGCTTCGAGCCCCGCGCGCAGCACCCATCGCACGGGCGCCCACCGCCGTCCCGGATAGCGATTGGCGATGTAGATCCACGCCGAGCGGTGGTGCTCGATCGCCATCCGGGCCGGATCGCGCGCCGTGGCGTGCCCGCCGGTGTGCACCACGATCGCCGAGGGCACATAGACGTTCTGCCAGCCGGCCTTGCCCAGCCGCTCGCCCAGATCGACGTCCTCGAAGTACATGAAGTAGGCCGGATCGAAGCCGGCGACGGCCTCGAACGCTTCGCGGCGCACGAGCAGGCACGATCCGGAGAGCCAATCGGTGGGACCTTCGGCCGGTTCGCCGCGCTCGCGACGATAGGCGGCGGTCCACGGGTTGGACGGCCACCACCAGCCGCACAAGGCATGGCCGATGCCGCGTCCCAGCGAGGGCAACGCGCGGGCCGACGGGTACACGGTGCCGTCGACGGTCCGGATCAGTGGGCCGACCGAACCGGCGCGCGGCCAGCGGGCCGCCCCAGCGAGCAGATCGTCGAGTGAGCCCGGCTCCCAGACGATGTCCGGGTTGGCGATGACGACGAACTCACCGCTCGAGGCGGCCACCCCGACGTTGACGGCCCGTCCGTAGCCGATGTTGCCGCCGGTCGGCACGACGCGCACGCTCGCGCGCGCAGCGGCCGCGTCGACCGAACCGTCGACCGAGCCGTTGTCGGCAAGGATGACCTCAACCGGACTGGCCGTTGCCTTCTCCAGCGAGTCCAGGAACGTGACCAGCGCCGTGCCGGGCGAGAACGTCACGGTGACGACGGTGATCACGATCGGCCCGCCCTCTCGTACGCTTCGACGTGCAGGCGCGCCGAGCACTCCCAGGTGAAATCGGCGGCGCGGTCGAAGGCCGCACCACGCAGCTTCTCGCGCAGCCCCGGATCGTCGAGCAGATCGCGTAGTGCCGCGGCGATCGAGTCGGAGTCCGGTTCGGTGTAAGCGACCGCGTCACCGCCGACCTCGGGCAGCGACAGGCGCCGGGTAGTCAGGACGGCCGCCCCGCACGCCATCGCCTCGGCCACCGGCAGCCCGAAGCCCTCGCCGAGGCTCGGATAGGCCACCACGTCGGCCCCACCGAGCAGGGCCGGCAGTTGTTCCAGCGGCAGATAGCCCGGGCGCCGGATCAGCAGGCCGTGCGGCGCGGCCGCGATCGCGGCGTCGACGCCGTCGTCCCAGCCGCGCCCGCCGGCGATCACCAGGGCCGGCGTATGGGGCCGGTCGGCCACCGCGGCGGCCCACCCTCGCACCAGGTTGGGCACGTTCTTGCGCGGCTCGACAGTACCCAGGAACGCCACGAACGGCCGATCGCCTAGCTCGAGCGAGCGCCGCAAGGCGGCCACCTCGGCGTTGGTCGGCGGCCGAAACTTCGCATGGTCGACGCCGTGCGGCGCGACGGTGACGCGGCCGGCGTCCACCCCGACGAGGCGGCCGAGCTCGTCTCGGGTCGCAATGGACGGCACGACCAGGCCGGCCGCGCGGCGGGCGGCGAGCCGCGTGGCCGTCCGGAAGAAACGTGCCTTCACCGGCGAATGCAGCTCGGGGTCGCTGAAGAACGTCGCGTCATGGACGGTCACTACCGTCGGGACGCCGACGAGCACGGGCTGGGTGTAATGCGGGCAGTGGAGCACGTCCGCCCGCTCGCGGCCCACCAGCCGAGGCAGAACGGCCTGTTCCCAGGCCAGCCGTGCCAGCCGGCGCTCCACGACGGCCCGAGTGGCGATGGCGCGCACACCCAGCGCCGCGAAGCCCGCCCGGTCACCCGGCTTGCACGCGACGCTGACCTCGGCGCCCGCGCCACCCGGGCCGGCCAGCCCCTTGAGTAGTCCGTCCAGATAGCGGCCGACACCGCCACGGTCGGCCGGGATGGCGGTCGCGTCGACTAGTACGCGCAAGACCTGAACTCCCAACGTCCGACGATCCGGTGCAGACTACGCGGCCTGCTCGAGCACATCCTGATACAGCTGCCAGGCTCGCCGAGCCACCGCGTCCCAGTCGAGGACGCCGGCCCGGGCCCGTCCAGCCTCGCTGAGCTTGCGCAACGCCGCTTCGTCGTCCAGCAGGTCGCTGAGCGCGGCGGCCAGCGCCGCCGGATCCCCGGCTGGCACGAGCACCGCGGCATCACCGGCCACCTCGGCCAGCGCCGGGATGTCGGAACAGATTACCGGCGTGCCCACCGCCATGGCCTCGGCGACGGGCAGGCCGAAACCCTCGGCCCGCGACGGAGCTACCAGCGCGCGGGCCCGGCGCAGGACCACGCCGAGTTCGGCGTCGGCCAACCGGCCCAACACCCGCACGTCCGGCACCCTGGCCGCGTGGGCGGCCTGTCTGAGTTCGACACCGCCCCAGCCCGGTTGGCCGACGACGACCAGAGCCGGCGCCTCGTCCCCCATGCGGCCCAGGGCGGCGATCAGCACGTCCAGCCCCTTGCGCGGCTCCAGCGTCGCCAGCGACAGGATGAATTCGTCGGGCAGTCCGGCAACCCGCAGATCACCTGGATCGTCAAGCAGTGCCGGGGCTACCCCGCCGCCCAGGACGTGGACGCGGTCCGGCGACAACGCGGGCAGGAACCCCACCAGCTCGTCCGCGACGGCGTGCGTCGGCACAGTGATCGCATCTGCGTGCTCCGCGGCTCGCGCGGCCATGGCCCGGTGCCAGCGTGCACCTCGCGGCGTGAGCGTCTCGGGATGCGTCCACGGCACCGTGTCGTGGATGGTGACCACCAGCGGCTGCCGTCGCGGGGGGAAGAGCGGAGTCGGCGCATGCAGGACTTCTACCCCGCGCGGTGCCGGGCCGATGCCCCGTTCCCAGGCGGCGGCGAGCGCGCGGCGCGGCAACGGCAGGCGACTCGGACCGCGCACGCCGGCGACGGCCGCCGGGCTGAGGTCTCGATGCCAAGCCGTCCAGCTGTGCACCGTGTTCGGCGCAGCCGCAGTGCGCACCAGCGCCGCGGCCAGCTCGACCGAGTACCGGCCGGTGCCACCAGGCACCGGAGCGAGTGCCTGTTCGAGCAAGAATCCCAGTCGCACTGCGGAGCTGCGCCGGGCTCAGCCGCGCCGGAACGCCAGGCGGATGAAGGTGTAATCCAGCCCGGTGCGCTTCCAGTGGACGGGCCGCTCGGCATGGTGGAGCCGCAGCTCTCCTACGAGCTGCAGGCCGTGATCCGCAGCGCTGCTGACGAACTTCCGTATGTCGTCGGGCCCGAAGATCGTCACGGGGACGCCGTACGCGGTCTTGCCGGTTGTGTCGGGCGGGTTCTGGTCGTAGTCGGTGGAGACCAGCAGCAGCCCACCCGGTCGCAGGATGCGAGCTGACTCGGCGAGGAACGCATCCAGCGGTACGCCGTGTTCGATCACGCTCATGCAGGTCACCGCGTCGAACCAGCCGTCGCGATACTGCGTTGAGGTGACGTCCCCGGGCTCGAACCGGACCGGGCCGTGGCGAGTCGTGCGGGTGAACTCGAGGTTGTTTCCGACCAGTTCGCGCACCCCGAAGATCCGCAGCCAGGGCAGCACCGACGAGTAGCGGGCGGCGCCGCCGTCGAGCACGCGGATGTCCCGCCCCAAATGGTGTAGCACGGTGCTGACCGCGCCGAGCGCATCCCAATTCTTCGGACGGTCGTGATGCAACGGCAGTCCGAGCCGGCGACACTCCGCGACAGCGCGCTCGGATTCCGCGCGCGTGGACAGGACGTCGGTTGGCGGAACGGCAGTCGGCAGCGATCGGCTAGACGCCCGCTGCGCGGACCAGGCCGACCTGGCCCACAGCACCTGTTCCGCCCCCATCTTGGTGATCTTTAACAGCTTTCCACCCGGTGGAGCAGCCTCCTGCATTCCAGTCCTCTCGGTTCGATGGTCCGCGAGCAACGCATTCAGGTACCGGGCCCAGTGCGCGTCCGGATCGACGGGCTTGACCTCGGCGCGCATCGCCTCCGGGATGCCCGGCTGGTAAAAGCGGTTGAGTGCGCTGGCCAATTGGTCGACGTTGTTGGGATCGACCACCAGGCCGTCAATGCCGTCGCGGATGGGGTCCGCGAGGTGGCCCGCGCGCGTCGCGATTACCGGCACACCGAACTCGAACGCGGTCCATACCCCGAGCGAGCCAGTAGCCGTGCGATACGGCAGGACCATCGCGTCGACATCCTGGAACGCTGCGGGCACCTCGTCAGCGGCGAGATACCCGTCGCGGATCTCGACACGGTCGGTGATGCCGAGCTCGGCGCACAACCGTTCTGTCTCGGCGGTGCCACCCCAGAATTCGCCGACGACACGCAACCGCACGTCCGATGGCGCCTTGGCCAACGCCCGCAGAAGTACGTCCAGACCCTTGTACGGCCGGACGATGCCGAAGAAGATCAATCGACGATGCTGACCGGGCGCGGGCGCACGCCGCACGAATCCGTCCGGCATCGACGGCGCGATCGGCGCCGATACGATCGGTGTCGTCGTCACGGTGCGGGCCGTCGCGGCCTCCGCGTCGGAGTGCGTCACAATCCGGTCAGCAGCGTTGAAGAGCAACGACGCCGCCCTCTTGTCGATTTTGCTGCGCTCGTGCGGAAGAACGTTGTGGCTGATGATCACGACCTGGGCCCTGCCGCCGCGCAACGCGGCGATCAGCGCACGGTACGGCAGCACCTGAAACGGCGTGATGTGCGCGATCAGCACCATATCGTGGTCGCGTAGCTGGCGCCCAGCGCTGATCCAGGTGTCGGGCCGGTTCCAAGACAGCAGCCGCCTAGTCGGCTCGAACGGCTCGAACTCGGGCGCCGCTACCTCTTGGATGCCGGGGTAGAGCCGCTGCGGGTACTGCCGCCGCCACGAAACGATCTCGACGTTATGCCCGGCATCGGCCAGCCGGTACGCGAGAACCGTCGTGTGCTGAGATACCCCGCCTTTCAAGGGATGAGTCGGACCGACGATCGCTATTCGCATGGCGGGAAGTCTAGGGATAGCGCCTACGGCGCGGACGGGGAGCGGGTGCGGCGCGCGACGAGCCACCAGAATCCGGCCAGCGCGAAGTCCAGCACCGCCAGCAGCACCCGCGACAGTAGGACGACGACGATCACGCTGTCATGGTTGAACGACGAGGTGTGATGGATCACCCCGGCGAGCGCGACCGCAAGCACGGCCTCGCGAACGCCTGCGCCGGCAGGGGCCGGGATGAACAGCGTCCCGGCGGTGTAGGCGAGCGCGAAACCCCCGATCGCCGCGATGACCGACGCGGAGATGCTGCCGCCCAATGCGACCACCAATGCCCAGCACTGCAATCCCAGGAACAGCCAGGCAACGAGGGGCCAGCCCACGACCGCGCGCAGCACTGGACCTCGGAGGTCGACCTCGACTGGTTCGCGATGAGCTAGGCGCAGCAACCGGTTCAGCAGCGACATGACGACGCGCGGATGGCCGATCACCAGCGCGACCGGGATGAGCAGTAGCAGCCACCACAAGCTGCTCGACGTGCGCGCCGCGGCGATCACGACGAGCGTGATCCCGACGACGGCACCCGTGACGAGCGAGAACACAAGCGCCAGCACGCCAGCGGACGCCGCGGCGCGTCGGGAGATGTTGTAGCGGCGCGACATCTCGGTGAGCGCGACGAGTGACCACACCGAGCCAGGTACGTACTTGCCTAGCTGGCTGATGAAGTGCACCCGGGCAACGTCGCGAACCGGCAGCGGCCGCGCCACGGCGCCGAGCACAGCACGAAGCCCGGCCATATTGGCGTGGAGGCCGATAACCGCGAAGATCGCGGCCAGCACCACCCACCACGGTCGAGCACTACTCAGCGCGGCGTGGACCCTCGTCCAGCGAGACGCGATGAACAACGCGCCGAACGCGAGCACCGCGAGGCCGAAGCAGACCTTGACGGCCTGTGCGACGACCGGCTTGCGAGAGTTTGGCGCGGCCTCAGGCAGCGCCTGCGGGGGTTCGACGCTCGACTCCGTCACCCTCGACAGCCTGATCTAACGATGCGCATGCTCGCTGCGCAGCAGTGCGGCCTCGGCCTCGACGGTGCCGGACGTGACGAAGGTCGGCTCGGGCAGCTCTTCACCCTTGCCGAAGCGCATCTTCTTCGTATGTTCGAGCGTGTCTTCGATCAGAATTCGGTTGGTGCGTATGAGGTCAGAGATGATGCCGATGATCACGCTGAGGAACGCGATGATCAGCAAGACGGCGCCGATCAGCAGCGACTGCAGGTGGCCGCCGGGGTTCTCGTCGGCTATCTGCAGGATGGCCCATCGGACGAACGGGATAAGCCCCAGCACCGCGAAGAGCCCAGCAAGGAACGTGAAGATCACGTACGGCTTGTACATGATGTAGGCGCGGATGATTGCGCCGGCGGAGTTCAATATGTGCTGATGCATTGACTTGAATAGCCGAGACTCTCGAGTCTTGGCGTTCGTCACGACTGGCACGCTGTCGATCTTCAGCTTCTTGTTGCCGGCCTGGATGATCGTTTCCATGGTGTAGCTGAAGCGCGTGATCGTGTTCAGCAGCATGAGGCTGTCGCGCGAGTAGGCGCGGAACCCGCTGGCGGCGTCCGGCAGATCGGTTCCCGCAGCCTTGTTGACGATCTTGCTGCCGACCTTCTGCAGCTTGATCTTGAGTGGCGAGAAGTGGTCGACCAGGTGCACCTGCCGGTCCGCGATCACGATGTCAGACCGGCCCTCGACGATCGGCCGCACCAGGTCCGGGATGCGCTCCTGTGGGTACTGGTTGTCACCGTCGGTGTTCACAACGACGTCCGCGCCGAGTTCGAGGGCCCGCTGCACACCGTCATGGAACGACCGGCCGAGCCCCCGGTTGCGGGCGTGCCGCACGAAATGGGTGACGCCGTGGGCTCTCGCCACCTCGACCGTGCGGTCCGTCGAGCCGTCGTCGATGACCAGCACGATGATCTCGTCGATACCGGGAATCTGCTTGGGGATGGAGTCAAGCACCAGTGGAAGGGTCTGCTCCTCGTTCAGGCACGGTATCTGAACAACCAGACGCAACGCCTTACCTCACATGTCTGTGCACGCAGGGACCGCCGACGCGATCAGCACCGAAGCCTACCGGAGAGCCGCGCGCGGCAGGCGTCAGGACGGCCGGAGCGCAGCAGTACTGTGTTGGCCGCAAACCCGGGCTTCCGCCAGGCCGGGGCCAGGCTTCCGGCCGAGCACGGAGGGCAACCAGCATGGACAGGGCGAGGCACGCGCGACGTCCGAGAGTACTGCGCGCGCTACCCCTCGCCGTGTGGCCTCGACTGGCGGTGTGGGGGGCACTGCTCGCGGCGGCCAGCGCCGTCGGCATGGTCGTCCTTGCGGTGCGTCCCTTCGGAAGTGCGGACGAGCTCTACCACATCGACTACGCCTACCAGGTGTGGCATGGAGGTTTGCCGGTCTACGAGAACGGACCGGTGTGGCATCCGGTGGCCAATTGGTTACCGGTCCAGCTCGCGGCCCAGCACCCGCCGCTCTACTACGTCGTGCTGGCCCCGATCGTTGGCCCGCTAGCCGACGCCGGCCACCCGGTAGCAGCGACTGTGGCGGGGCGCATGGTGTCAGCGCTGTTCACGGTGGCAACGGTCGCCTGCCTCGCCTGGGCGGGCTCGCTGCTCAGCCGGACCCGCCGCTGGGAGTACGGGATCCTCACTGCCGCAGCCGGCGGCTCCCTGACCGTGCTGATGCACGTCGGCGGCTCGGCCTACAACGACAGCCTATCGACGCTCTTGACCGTGGCCGGCCTGGCGCTGGCCATGAAGGCGATCCGCGCGGGCGTCACTCCCCGGATCCTTTTCGGGCTGGCGCTGGTCAGCGCCGCGGGCGGGCTGACTCGCGGTCAGTTCCTGATCACGTCGCTGGTGGTCGGCGTAGGTGTGGCGCTCGCCGTGCTCGTGCACCACGAAGGCCCCCGACGCGCCGACTGGGCGAAGGCGGCGGCGGTGGGAGCGCTTCCGTTCCTGAGCGCACTCCTGGCCGCCGGCTGGTTCTACTGGCGGAACCTACGGCTCACCGGCAACTGGACCGGCGAGCACGTGGCGTGGGGCGTCGAGCACTTGCATCGCGTGACCAGGCCGATCTCGTCCGTCCTTATCTGGCCTGCGTTCTGGGGCAAGCAGTGGCAGGTGCTGCACGAGGCCACCGACACTTACAACGTCGGGCAGTACCTGCTGACCGTCGTGGTGGCCATCGCGCTGGCCGGCGGCATCGTTCGGGTCGTTCGGCAGAGGCAGCCGCTGCGACACATCGACCGGGAGCACGCCGCGATCGTGCTGCTGCTCAGTGTCCAGGCGGCCGTGGCGCTCGCGAGCGAGGTCGCCTATGTCGCCCACGCGGGCGGTAACAACCTGCGGTACCAACTGCCCGCGCTGCTGCCCGTCGCCGCGGTGCTCGCGGCCGGGATACTGTCGCTTCCGCGCCGCCTCGACGCGATCGCGCTGCTCGCGTATCTGTGCGCAGCGTGGACGTACTTCACGCTGTGGATCCTCCAGCTGCGCCCGGCCGGCAGCGCTCTGTGGACGGGTACGACCCCGACGGGCTTCCCGCGCTCCCTGCTGCTTGGCGGCGTCTTCGGTGTCGCGGCCGGCAGCGCACTGCTCACGGCGGGCTTCGCCGCGCACAGTCGCACGGCCAGGGTGCTGCCGCTCGACGTCGAGGCGGGCGAGAGCACGTGGGACTCGACGCAGCCCCGCATACTGGCATGATCCTCGCATATGCGACGACGACCCGGTTCTCCTCGTCGGGTTGACGACCTTAGGGATCCCCGCTGTCGTGCTGCACGTACTGCCACAGCACCGTGGCCGATGCTGGTCATTTTGCCGGCGCCGGCTGCAGCAGCGCGACGTCATGATCGACCATCGCGGTCACTATCTGCTCGAACGACATGGACGGTGTCCAGCCCAGCACGCGCCTGGCCTTGCTGGCGTCGCCGACCTGCTCGGCCGCCTCGACCGGACGGGCGAAGCTCGCGTCCAGACGCACGTGCTGCTCCCAACGGCGCAGACCGACGCGGCCGAACGCCACGGCCACGAACTCGCGGACGGAATGCGCGTGCCCGCTGGCTATCACGTAATCGTCCGGTTCGGAGTGACGGATGGCCCGGATCATGGCATCGACATAGTCCGGGGCCCAGCCCCAGTCACGGCGCACATCCAAGTTGCCCAGAGCCAGCACATCCTGCCGGCCGGCGGCGATGGCCGCGGCGGCTGCAGTGATCTTACGTGTCACGAAGGTCTCGGGGCGCCGCGGCGACTCGTGGTTGAACAGAATGCACCCGCACGCGTACAGCCCCCGGCTCCGGTACACCCGCAGCAGCGTGTGCGCATAGGCCTTGGCGGCGCCGTACGGATTCACCGGCCGCAACGGCGTCTCCTCCGATTGCGGCGAGGTCTCGGGCGCTCCGAAGATCTCCGCGCTTGAAGCCTGCAGCACGCGCACCGGCCGGCCGCGACCTTCCTGCAAGTGCCAGGCCGACTCGAGCAATCCGGCCACGCCGAGGCCGTTGACCCGCGCCGTCAGGACCGGCTGCCGCCAGGCCAGGGCCACCGAGCTGATGCCGCCGAGGTTGTAGATTTCGTCCGGCTCAACGTCGGCCAGCAAGGCCTCGACGCCGGCAGCATCGGCCAGGTCACCGACGTGGAGGGTGATGTCGGGGTGGCGCTGGGCCAGCGACGCGGCGTGTTCGTCGCCTCGGTGGACCAGGCCATGCACGTCCTCCCCGTCAGCCAGCAGCCGTTCGGTGAGGTAGCCGCCGTCCTGGCCAGTGATCCCGGTGATCAGCGCGGTTCGCATCTGACTAATTGCCGAGCAAGGTCTTCTGCTCGGCAAGGTCAGCGTCAACCATCATCTCGACCAGCTCGGTGAAGCTCACCTTCGGCCTCCAGCCCAGCCTCTCGCGAGCCTTGGACGCGTCGCCGATGAGGACGTCGACCTCGGCTGGCCGGAAGAATCGGGGGTCCTGTACGACGTGGGCCGACCAGTCGCTAATGCCGACGTGAGCGAAGGCGATCTCGAGCAGCTCGCGGATCGAGTGGTTCTCGCCCGTCGCCACCACATAGTCATCGCCATTGTCCTGCTGCAGCATCAGCCACATCGCTTCGACGTAGTCACCGGCGTACCCCCAGTCGCGTTTGGCATCGAGGTTGCCGAGCGAGATCTGCTTCTCAGCTCCCAGCGCGATACGCGCGACCGCCCGGCTGATCTTGCGGGTGACGAACTCCAGGCCGCGTCGGGGCGATTCGTGATTGAACAGGATGCCGGACGAGGCGTGCATGCCGTAGGACTCGCGATAGTTGATCGTCATGTAGTGCCCGAATACCTTGGCTACGGCGTAGGGCGAGCGCGGCCACAGCAGGGTCGTCTCGCGCTGCGGGATATCTTGCACCTTGCCAAACATCTCTGAGCTGGACGCCTGGTAATAGCGCACAGACGCGATGTCGGCGCCGGCGTAGAGGCGGGTGGCCTCCAGCACGTTGAGAACGCCCAAGCCGGTGACCTCGGACGTCAGCCGGGCGTTCTCCCAGGAGTACGCAACAAACGACACCGCGCCGAGGTTGTAGACCTCGTCCGGCTGCGCCGTGCCGAAGGCGCGCATCAAGCTCGACAGATCGGTGAGATCGCCGTTGAGCAGCCGCACCCCAGGAACGGTCGACTCGACGAGTTCGCGCTTCGGGTTGTTTTGCCCGCGGATCAGGCCGTAGACCTCGTAGCCTTTGGACAAAAGGAGCTCCGACAGGTACAGCCCGTCCTGCCCCGTGATACCGGTGATGAGAGCACGTGCCATGCCAATCCTCTTCGTCGAGATCTCGCACGCCGCGAACCGGAAGGCTACCGGTCCGCCGATACGCGGGTTAGGTCACGGTAACGTTCGCAGGGCGAACCCGGACACGGATCCCAGGCCCTAAGGACGGTGGTATGAGAGAGCGAATCCGACGAAGGGTCGCCCGCATCCCGCCTGTTGTCTGGGCCCTCACCGCGGTGCATGTCGCGTTGATGGTCGGCATGACGCTGCTCTACCCCACATTCCAGGGGATCGACGAGGCCGCACACACCGACATGATCGTCTCGTACGCGGACGGGCACGGCTTCTACGCTCCTGGCCACCGCGAGTACGACGCCGGCGTGCACGCGGCCTCGACGCTGATGCCGAACATGCAGACCCACACGCACATGGGCGGCCAGTTGGCTCCGCCGCGTAGTCAACGCCTGCCGTTCGACAAGTTGGGCACCGGCTCGGTTCATGGGGGCACGCCGAACCAGATGGTGCAGCACCCGCCGCTGTACTACGTGCTCGGCGCCGCCGAAACGAAGATCATTCCCGGCTGGTCGTCCCTGCACTTCGACCAGCAGGTCTGGACGCTACGCTTGCTCAACGTCGTCTTGCTTTCCCCGCTCATCATCCTGATCTGGGGCGCCGCCCGCCGGCTGACCGGTGACGAGACAGTCGCCGTGTTAGCGGCTGTGATCCCGTTGACCATCCCCGGAGTCGCGCGGGCCGGCGGCTCGGTGAACAACGACGCGCTGCTGATGACCCTCGGCGCCGCGGTGATTTTCATCCTTGCTGGCGTGCTGCGCGGTGACCTGCGCAAACGCACGGCGGCGTGGCTCGGCGTAGTGGGTGCGGCCGCGGCGATGACCAAAGCGTTCGGCATTGTGCTGATCATCCCCATTGTGCTCGTCTACCTCATCGTTGGCTGGAAGCGCTGGCGCACGATCGTCGCGCCGCTCGCGATCTCCGCCGGGGCGATGGGGGCGTTGGGAGCCTGGTGGTGGGTTCGCAACCTCGTCGAGTACCACGC
>JBKPQM010000239.1:0-13603 GCA_046734095.1 Actinomycetota bacterium
AAGTCTGGTCAAGGGCGAGAGGAGCCGCTGTACGGCAGCTGTGGTGGTCCCGTACAGGAGGTGGGCGCTGAGGTCCTTGGCCAGCGTTTCACGGTCGTACTCCCAGATCGGCTTGTACAGTCCGGCCGCCGGCAGCACCACGTAACTGGCGGCCCACACGCTTGCCCCGAACGGGAGGCCGTACCAGATCTGCGGCCGGCGTAGCGACTCGGCGGCAATTCCGTATATCGCCCCGTTGAGCATTCCGTAACCCCAGTGCATGACGTTAGTGACGAGAGCGGCCCGTTGCGGCGCAATCTTCCTCTGGAAGAGTCCTTCGAAAAGCCGCCGGCCGACTTGCGCCGGCGCCGGCGCCTCTTCCCAGCTGGACAGGCCGGATGAGAACTCCCAGGGGGTGAACCCGCGTCTGCCGCCGCCGCGCCGGTAGCGCACGTACCACAACACGTCCATCGCGAGGTTGCCGACTGCGCCTGCGATGAGTCCGCGGCCGAGCGCACCGAGCGGGGTGCCGACCCTCATCTGTGCGGTGGTGGATTGGTTCACGGCTGTCCTTCCGTCGAGGGTGGCTGGGCGGAGACTGTGAACAGAAGAGCCGGGATGGTGGTTGGTGGATTTCGACTACGTCATTGTCGGCGCCGGAGCGGCTGGCTGTGTGCTGGCGGGCCGGCTGTCGGAGAACCCCGAGAACGCTGTGCTGCTCCTGGAGTACGGCGGACGCGATACCAATCCGCTGCTCCATGTTCCGGCCGGGTTCTATTTCACGATGCGGGGGAACCGCTACACCTACCACTACCTGACCCGGCCGGTCGGGCCCGGTGGTCAGGCCGATGTGTGGACCCGAGGGAAGGTGCTGGGTGGATCGACTGCGATCAACGGGATGATGTGGATCCGCGGCGCGGCGCTCGACTGGGACGGCCTGGCTGCGCGCGGTAATCCCGCGTTCGGCTGGGAGCGCGTGCTGGCTGCCTACCGGTCGATGGAGGACCACAGCCTCGGCGCCTCGGACGTGCGCGGCGCCCGCGGGCCGCTCGGGATCTCGGTGACCGAAACCGACGACGAACTTGTCCAGGCGGTCCTGGCCTCCGCCGAGAGCCTGGGTTGGGAGCGCGTCGCCGATGTCAACGCATACGACAGCGAGCGCATCGGGTTCACGCCGTCGACCATCAGGCACGGCGTGCGGACGAGCGCCTATAGCGCGTTCGTCGGCCCGGCCCGTCGCCGTCGCAATCTGACCGTGGCCACCCGGACTCGCGCCGGCTACCTTCTGTTCGACGGCGCCCGGGTGACCGGGGTGCGCGTCTTGACCGGCCGCCGAATCGTGGATTACCGAGCCCGCAAGGAGGTGATCCTCAGCGCGGGCACGGTGGAGACCCCGTTGCTGCTGGAGCGCTCGGGCATCGGCCGTCCCGACGTCTTGCGCCGAGCCGGCATCGAGATCCGCGTAGAGAGCCCCAACGTAGGCGAGCGGGTGATCGAGCAACGCGGTGTGAGTCTTCAGGTCAGGGTCGAAGGGAACATTGGCCCCACGCAGCACCTCAACACCCTGCCCAAACAGGGTTGGGAGGGGTTCAAGTACCTGTTCACCCGCAGCGGACCCATTGCCCGCGGCGGATACGACCTCGTCAGCCAGTTCAAATCCGCACCAGACCTCGACCGCCCCGACATCCAGGGCATCTTCGCGCCGATCGCCCTCGACGTCAGCCACCCGGGTCTGAAACTGGCCAAGCACTCGGGCGTGATGTTCCTGGGCTACCAAATGCGTCCCAGCACCACTAGCTCGATTCACCTCAGCGGCCGGCTGCCGGGCAATCCGCCCGTCATCGACGCGCACTTTCTCGAAGAGGCGGCCGACCGTACGGCTACCGCGCCGGTGCTCGGGGTCGCGCGCGAGGTCCTCGGCAAAGGTCCGCTGGCTCGATACGTGGCGGGCGAGGACTTTCCCGGCCCGGCGGTATCCCGCCCCGACGACGTCGTGCGTTATGCCCTTGACACCGGCTCAGGCCTTTACCACGCGGTCGGCGCGAGCGCTATGGGCCCGGATGCCGACGATGTGGTCGACCCCCAGCTGCGCGTCCGCGGGGTCACCGGGCTGCGCGTCGTCGACGCCTCCGTCCTGCCCGTCCAGCTCGCCGGTAACACCGCCGCCCCTACGATGGCGATCGCGTGGATCGCTGCCGACCTCATCCTCGAGGGCAAATAGGGGGTATGCCCGTGGCTGAGCCGGTGCTGAAGGTGGATACCCGCGAGGAGCTGGTGTATCTGCTGGGTCAGGCCTGCGAGATCGAGCACGGCTTGATGTGTGAGTACCTGTACGCGCAGTTCTCGCTCAGGCGCGGGCTGGATGAGGGCCTGACCGAGGCTCAGCTGGCCAGGGTGCAGGCGTGGGAAGCGGCGCTGATCAGCGTGATCAAGCAGGAGATGCTGCACCTCGCGTTGTCCACCAACGTCTTGACGTCCATCGGGGCGGCCCCGCATTTTGAGCGGCCGAACTTCCCGATCTTGTCTCGCTGGTACCCGCCGGGCGTGCAGATCGCGCTGGTGCCGTTCGGCGAGCGGGCACTACGGCACTTTGTCTACCTCGAACGTCCCGAGGGGATGGCACTCGGGGACGCCGCCGGGTTCGCGGCCGAACGGCAGGCCGAGCCGTTGACCGTGGGTGGCGCCGGGCTGGTCGCCGTGCCCGAGCAGTGGCAGACGGTGGGTCACCTCTACCGCGGCATCGAGGCCGGCCTGGCCAACCTGTGCGCCCGCTACGGCGAAGCGGCGGTGTTCATCGGGCCGGAGCGGGCGCAGGCGGTCACCGACATTTTCGAGTGGCCCGAGCTGCTCGCAGTCACCGACCTGGCATCGGCGCGCCGCGCGATCGAGACGATCGTCGAGCAGGGCGAGGGGGCGCGCGGTGACTGGATCCGGTCACACTTCGGGACCTTCGTGGGGGTTCTCGAGGAGCTGCTGGCCGAGCAGGCCGCCGATCCGGCGTTCAATCCGGCTCGACCGGTCGAGCCCGCTTTCGTCCGGCTACCCCCCGACGTCGAGTCGGGAACCGTGATCGAGGATCCCACGACCGCGCAGGTCGCCGACCTCGCCACCGGCCTCTACGAGGTGACGCTGCAGGTACTCGGGCGGTACTACATCCATCAGGGCGAATCCGCGGCCGAATTCGACGCGCTGGCCCGCACTGCGAAACACCTGATGAATTGGGTGATGCGCGAGATCGGGCCGGTGCTGACCACCCTGCCGGTCGGCCCGTCCCACCCGGGCCGCACGGCCGGCCCGACCTTTGACATCGCCCGCCCGGCCACCTTCTTGCTGCCGCACCACGACGCTGCCTGGAAGATCATCAAGGAACGCCTCGACGCTCTGCAGCAGGCCTGCGCCTCCCTCGGCATACAGGCGGGCCTCGGTGCGCTCACGCCACTCGCCGACAAGCTGCAGTCGATGAGCCAGGACATCGCCGTGCACGGGGCCAAAACAGCCGGCTGACGTCAGCGTCCGCGGGGTAATCCTCAGGTCCGGGTGGCGAGCTGCTCCTGGAGCGCCACGGTGATGTCCTGGACGGCATCCAGTTGGTCGGGGGTCAGCGCGTCCACGAAGAGTTCTCGGATGGCTCGCAGGTGCGGCACGGTTGCGCCGCCGAAGGCCGCGCGGCCGGCGGCAGTGAGGACGATCTCGGCGCCGCGACTGTCGGTCGAGCATTCCTGCCGATCGATCAGCCCGCGTTGTTCCATACGCCCGAGGTGGTGTGACAGCCGGCTTCGTTCCCAGCCGACGTTCTCGGCCAGCCGGGAGGAACGCAGGCGATTGTCGTCGGCGTCGTGCAGGGCCAGCAGGACAGCGTAATCGGCGGGAGACAGGCCGGTGTCGGCCTGCAGTCGCGCGGCGAGTAGCGATCGGAGTCGTTCGGTGGTCTCAATGAACGCTCGCCAGGTAGCCAGTTCTTGCTTGGTCGGCAACTGGCGGGATCGCGATCGCGTGGAGTGGGCCAACGCACTCAACCTCCTTGACACGTCAATGGTATCGGGAATATGTCTGACACGTCAATCAGTTGTGATCCGCCGAAGTAGTGCGCACAACGAGCACTGGAGTACGTGATGACTGATCTTGAGTTCGGCCTCGACACATTCGGCGACCTGCCGAGGGACGACTCCGGCCAACCGGTTTCCTATGCCGCTGCCATCCGGCAGGTCGTGGACGAGGCCGTACTGGCTGACCAGCTCGGCGTCGACGCCATCGCGCTCGGCGAGCATCACCGGCCCGAGTACTCGATCTCCACCCCAGAGACCGTGCTGGCCGGCATCGCTACCCGCACCGCACGTATACGCCTCGGCTCCGGCGTGACCGTGCTGAGCTCGGACGACCCGGTGCGCGTCTTCCAGCGTTTTGCCACTGTCGACGCGCTTTCGCATGGACGCGCCGAGGTGATTCTGGGCCGTGGGTCGTTCACCGAGTCGTTCCCGCTGTTCGGCTACGACCTGCGCGACTACGACGCGTTGTTCGAGGAAAAGATCGACCTGTTCGTCAAGCTCCTTGACGAGAAGCCGGTCAACTGGACCGGCACGATGCGCGCCCCGCTCGAGAACGCCGACGTTTTCCCCAAGACCGAATCCGGGCGGTTGAGGACCTGGGTCGGGGTGGGCGGTTCCCCGCAGTCGGTCGTGCGCACCGCGCATTACGGGCTGCCGCTCATGCTCGCCATCATCGGCGGCCCACCGGAGCGTTTCGCGCCCTATATCGAGTTGTACCGGCGCGCGGCCGAGCAATTCGGCACCGTCGCGTACCCGGTGGGCATGCACTCGCCCGGCTTCGTCGCGGACACCGACGAACAGGCCCGCGAGGTGTTCTGGCCGCAGTACAAAGTGATGCGCGATCGGATCGGCGCGCTGCGCGGCTGGCCGCCGGTTCGCCGTGAGGAGTTCGACGCCGAGATCGGGTACGGCTCGATGTACGTCGGCTCGCCCGAGACGGTCGCCAGCAAGATCGCCCGCGCAGTCGGGAGTCTCGGGGTCGGCCGCTTCGACCTCATCTACACCGCCGGCGAGCTGCCGATCAGCGCTCGGCTGCGGGCCGTCGAGTTGTACGGCAGCAAGGTGATTCCGATGGTCCGGGAGATCGTCGCTGACCCGCCTCGTGATCTGGAGTCGGCATGACCGCCGGCTCGACGAATCGCATTGTGGCGCTGGGCATCCTGGGCGCCGGCAAGCTCGGCACGGTGCTCGCTCGGCTCGCTCTGGCCGCCGGTTATCGGGTGTTCGTCGCCGGGTCGGGCGACCCAGCGAGGATCGCTCTCACCACCGAGGTCCTCACGCCGGGCGCGACGGCGACCACCGCCGCCGATGCCGCATCCCGCGCTGACCTGGTGATCCTTGCCCTCCCACTCGGCAAGTACCGCAGCCTGCCCGCCGACGCGCTGCGCGGCAAGCTGATCATCGATGCGACAAACTATTGGTGGGAGGTCGACGGCCACCGCGACGACCTCACCGATCCGCGCACCTCGTCGAGTGAGATCATCCAAGCGTTTCTACCCGAGTCCCGGGTGGTAAAGGCCTTCAACCACATGGGCTACCACGACGTCGAAGACGAGGCGCGACCGGTGGGGACGCCGGGACGCAAAGCCATCGCGATCGCCGGCGATGATCGAGACGACGTCGACGCGGTTGCGTCGCTCGTCGACGAGCTCGGCTTCGATCCCGTCGTGGTCGGCCCGCTGGCCGAGGGCGTCCGCCTGGAACCGGGCTCGGAGCTGTTCGGCGCTGACGTCGACGCCGACGAACTGCGCGCCATGCTCAACGCTTTCCCCGATTCCGAACGGGGACGCCTCGTCGCCAGCGCTCGGGGGATGGCCGAGTCGCCAGCGGCCTAGTCTGGTTTGACTCAGAATCGCCAGCGGGTTGCGCCGCCAGGTTCGACGGTTTGGAGGGCCGTGGCCCCGCGCGGAATGATTCGGTAGACAAACCACGGCGGCGGCCCCGCGGACGGGGCGTTGTACTCGGCGGTGATGGCCTGGCCCGATTCGTCGACGCGGGCCGGCCACCCCTCGTCGGCCCAGCGCGCAGCCATCGCCGCCACGGCCGGCGGGTCGGTGACCTGGCCCGCGTGGCCTTCGATCACGAGATCGAACTCGTCGGTGGCGAGGCTCAGCGCGCAACGCGGGTCTCGAGCCAGGTTCTTGGCTTTGCGGGAGCGTTCACCGGTCTGGAACCAGAACGAGCCGTCGACGTACAGGGCGCCGACGCCGGTGACGTGTGGGCTCCCGTCGGGATTGATCGTCGTCAGCCAGAAGGTATGGCGATTGGGACCGCCCGTGCCCGGCGCTTGGGTGATCGGGGTGCCGAGCCGCGCCTGGACATCTGCCCAGTCGATGAGCGGGAGACCGTAGAGGTCCGCGAGGTTCCGTGTGTCCATGAACGTATAGACGGTACGCGCATGGGAACTCATCGGAGCGGCCGGAGCCGCTGCGTCACGTTCGGGTGTTGTGGCGAGCCAGGGCGCGCGGGGATCGCGGCGGTGACGCCGCGTGGGTACGCAGCCCGGCTGTATTGTCGGGTCGGCTGGTGCGTGACCGCACCGGCTCCGGGGGTCGCTGCCGGCGGCGCCAATCGCGGGGAGTGACCTGCCGGACGGCTAGAACGGCTTCAAGCGGGCCCGCGAGAGCGGCCGGTCCGTAGGGGTTGGTGTCGTCCGCCTCCTCGAAGCGGTAGCCCAGCGTGTCGGCGGCCGTGTAGTCGCCCAGGCTGAGCGGGCCGATCGTGAACGATCCCAGCGTGGCGCGGTGCCAGCCGTCGGCGAGCAGGACAGCAACTACGGCTGCGGAAGGAGTGGTGCGCGATTCGGGAATGGTCATACGGCAACCTCGCTCGGTGTTTGTCTCAGTAGGTCGGCGATCGTGGCGTGCCCGTTGGTCTCCGCGTCGGACAGCGGTGTGCCGCCCCAACGGTCGACGGGTCCTGACTCGGTGCCGCTGCCGAGGAGATATTCGACGACGTCGAGGTGGCCCTCGGCCGCAGCCAGGTGCAGCGCGGTGCGACCGTCGTAATCGGCCGTCGCCGGGTCCACGCCGGTGGCGACGAGGGCCCGGACCTCGTTGAGGTCGCCTTGGCTGGCGGCCCACGTGAGTGCGACGACGTTCTCGATCTCGGACTGATTCTTCTTGCGGCGCGGGTCACGCTTGGCGGTGCGGCCTAACCCGGTGGTGAGCGAGTCGAAGACGTGGACGTTGTATTCGGAGACGAGTTTGCGGCAGAACTCGATGCCGCGCACCGAGTTGCCGTGCTCGTCCAGCCGCGGTGACCAGACGCAGATGCCCATCAGACCGGGGATCACCACCATGAGCGCACCGGACACGCCGCTCTTGGCCGGCAGGCCGATCGTGAACGCGAACTCGCCGGAGAAGTCGTACATACCGCAGGAGGACATGAGCGAGAGGCAGCTCTGTACCGTGTCTCCCGCGAAGATCGGATCCTCGGTCAGCGGGCAGACGCCGGCGTTGGCCAGCGACGCAGCCGCGACAGCGAGCATCTCGGCGTCGACCTCGATGGAGCAGTTCTGGAAGTAGAACTCCAAGGTCTGCTGCAGGTCTACGCCGGGCGCAAAGGCGCCGCTCTCGCGCATCGAATAGCCGAGTGCGAAGTTGCGGTCGGCGGTCTGCCGCTCGGACAGGTAGACCGCGTTGTTGAACCCGGTTCGCCGCCCGCCGGTCAGTCGCTGCCAGCTCGCCGCGACATAGTCGAACCGGTCGGCGATATCGAGATCGGGCTTGATCAGCGATTTAGTCATGATCGCGCCGGCGTTAACCATCGGGTTGTGCGGCAGGCCTTTTGGGTTCAGCGCCAGCTCGTTGAACGACTGGCCGGACGGCTCGCGTCCCACATGCCGGTGCACCTCGTCGGTGCCGTGCTCGTCCAGCGCCAGGCAGTAGCTCACGGTCTTGGACACCGACTGCAGGCAGAACGCGGTCCGGGCATCACCGACCGAGAAGCGCTGGCCGTCGACAGTGCACACGGCGATCGCCAACTGGTCAGGGTCGACGCGGCGCAGCTGCGGAATGTAGTCCGCCACCGTCCCTGACGTAACCGGCTGCAGCTCGCGGTACACGCGGTCGAAGTCGGCGCTCAGAGCGGCGAAGTCCGGAACGGCCAGGTTGCCCTCGATCGCCCGGCGGATCAGGCTGCTGTTGTGCCGGGACAACTGCTTGAACTGCGCGAAGTCCAGACGCTTGCCGACCTCGTCCGCCCCGGCCAGCGCAGCCTGGATGCGTGGGTCGTCGGGCAGTAGCCCGGACCGTTGCAGCCGGCTCAGCACCTCCCAGTGCGAGACGCGGTCGTCCTTGTCCCGATCGAACGAGTCGAACAGCTTGCGGTACACCGCATCGATCCCGGTCATAGCCGCCGGCACAGCGGTGCCCGATCGGGTCGAGCCCCTCTGCTTGCGGACCCCCGCGGGTGCGGCCATCGATGCTCCTCTCATGTGCGGTTGGGCGGGCGCCATACCACCGCCCGACGGCCGGTGTGGTAGCCGCGGACGGTGATCGGCGGGTCAGTCAGCGTGGGATCTGGCGGCCGGCAACGGCATGAGTCAGCGTGAGCGAGCGCGCAGGCGTAGCCGGCTCCGGCGATTCTCGGCCCGTCGTGGCTGACCGAAACGATCGGCCGGGACGCCGCCGCTGCGGGCCAGGGTCAAGAGATGGTAGTGATGGCTAAACACCGGGCACCTGCCGGTCGGTCCGTGTCGGGAAATCCCAACGTCGGGCACGCACGAATGACGAAATCACGGAATCGACGCTAGGCCCGTACTCGCCAGTGCGAATCCGCCTCGGCTACGGAGAATCTCGGTTCTACCGGACGTCGGGCGTCATTGGTATCAGTAGAACTACGGATCTTTGCCGCCTCGATGTATCAGGGCCCCGTCGACACGCTCCGTGCGCCGGAATAGTGCCACGTGAACGAGAGACGATCAGCTCTTCCCCGCTGGTGGTCGGTTTCGGTGACCTGATCCGACGAATTCCGGGGAGGACCTGACCACCACCCTAGTTCCGCGCCGAATCGAGGGGTCGGCACGTGGTGGGGAGCGGCAGCTGGGCGAGTTCCAGTGCTTGGCGAACCTGGGCTTCAGCTGTCGCGGCGAACGTGCAACGGAGTTGGCCGGCAAGGTAGCTGCACTCTAGGAGGCGGATCGGCTCGCCGGTGCGGCTGAGCCTGCGGCTGGTTTCGCTGAGAGCTACGCGCACGGAGCGCACATGGTCGTCGGTCAGGCCGGGCAGGACGTGTTCGGTGAGGTAGACGACCATGCCAGGGCTAGCCGTCAGAAGGGGAGCAGCCGGCCGGACGGGGTGCGCTGGTCGATGGGTTCCGGTTCGCGACGGGACGTCTTGCGGATACGGAGCTGGCGCATGGTCGGGTCTCCGGTCAGTGCGGGCGTTGTCAGGCGGCGGTCAGATGGGCGGGTGGGTTGACGGCCCGGCCGTCGGGAAGTAGGCAGCCGCCGTCCTCGAACAGCACGACTCCGTTGCACAGCAGGCTCCAGCCCTGTTCTGGATGGGCGCGCACGACGACGGCCGCGGCGCGGTCCGGGTTCTGCGGTGAGGGGCAGGGTGGTCGGTGCTCGCAATGGATGTACATGGTTGGCTCGCAACGGCTGGACGGTTCGGCTGATTCGACTTGATGAATCGTCGCCGCACCCGCGGCCGGCCGAAACGAGGCAACTACCTATTCGGGTACCTACCTAGTGCCCCGGCTCGGCGGATTCCTGTTCGGTCACCCAGGCCGCGATTTGGGCGCGGGAGGTGAAGCCGAGCTTGGTCAGCACGTGTTCCACGTGACCCTCGGCCGTGCGCTGCGAGATGACCAGGGCGGCCGCTATGCGCTTGTTGGTGAGCCCGCGCGCTACCAGCTGGGCGACCTCGAATTCGCGCGCGGTCAGGACCGCGGATCCACTGGCGGTGCCGGGAGACGACGCCTCCCCGGTCGGGTGCGCGGGGGTGCCGAGCGCGTGGGCGACCGCGTTCTCCAAGCCCATGCGCAGGCCGTGATCGAAGGCGGCACTGAACGCCGTCGGCCCGAGCACCTTCCGAGCCTGCGCCTCGTAGTTCTCGTGCAGCGGCGCGGTTGGGCCTCGCGTCACCAGCAACCCTCCCACTTCGCGCATGACGGCCTCCGCCGCTCCGAACAGCCGGGCGGCCCGTTCGCAGTCGGCCCCGTCGACGGCTGCCCACGCGAGAGCGTCGAGATTGAGGGCCATGAGGTAGCGGGCTTCCAGGGGCATCCGCAGCTCCAGGCTCGCCCGCTGTGCCGCGACCGCGCCGGCCAGATCACCGGCTTTGCACCGTTCGACTCCGAGGGTCCACAGCGCAGTGGCGCGAGTCCAGCTCTCACCCGCCGAGGTGCAGATAGACACGCACTCGTCCACCACCGCCGCAACGTCACCGTGCCCGGCCGCGCTCATGGCGGCCGCGAGCACCGCTAGGTCGTACGCGGTGGCCCCCAAGTCACCGAGCCGGCGGTGCTCGTCGGCCGCCCGCTCGAGCAGACCGACAGCGCGCTCGGGTTCGGCGCGGAACAGCATCGCCAAGCCCCGCATGTGCGCCACGGACGCGGCACCATCTCTGTCGCCGAGGTCGCGCGCGATGGCCTCGGCCTCGTCCAGCATGCGGTCGACGGCCTGGACGCTTCCGGACGGCCCGCTCGTCAGATACGCGCAGACGCACAGTGCTCTGACCCGTTCCGGGGTCGGATCGTGGTCTTGGGCGAGGAGTCGGTCAAGCCAGCGACGGCCCTCGCTGAGTCGCAGGCTGGCCGTCCAGTAGTGCCGAAGACCGGCCGCGATGGCCATGCCGGCGACGGACTCGCGGGGATCGGTCAGGCAGAAGTTCAACGCGACTCGGATGGTGCCGTGCTCGAGCCGCAGCGTGCGCAGCACCTCCGCCTGCCTCGGACTGAACCAGTCCGACCCCATCCGTCGGACAATGCGAGCACACCAGTCTCGCGCCCGTCGGTGCATCGCGACGCGCTCGCCGCGTTCTTCGAGACGATCTGCCCCGTACTCCCGCAGCGTCTCGGCCAGCCGATAACGCACCTCGGCGCGGCTCTTACCCGTCGAGACGATCGATTTGTCCACCAAGCCCTCGAGGGTGTCGAGGATCGCGGACGTCGGCAGCCGCTCGTCGGAGCACACGTCCTCCACGCTCTCCAGGCCGAATCCGTCGACGAACACCGACAGCCGCGCCCACAACAGCTGCTCGGCCGGAGTGCACAGCGCGAAACTCCAATCGATCAGCGCGCGCATCGTCTGCTGGCGCGGCAGCGCGGCCCGACTGCCGCCGATGAGCACGTCGTATCGGGAATCCAACCGGCGGAGCAGCTGATCGGTCGACAGCGCCCGCAGCCGGCCGGCTCCCAGCTCGAGGGCCAACGGGATTCCGTCCAGGCGCCGGCAGATGCTGGCCACCGCGACGGCGTTGACTTCGTCGAGGTGAAATCCCGGCTGCACGGCCGCGGCCCGGTCGACGAACAACGACACTGCCTCGTTGCGCGCCATGCTCTCCAGCGAGGCGCCATCGCTCGGATCGGGTGTCGTGAGCGGCTCGACCTCGACGCAGTACTCACCGCCGATGCGCAACGGCTGCCTGCTAGTGGTCAGGATCCGCAGGCCAGAACACGCCTTGAGCAGCGTGTCCGCCAGCACCGCACAGGCATCGAGGACATGCTCGCAGTTGTCCAGCACCATAAGCAGCCGGCGCTCGGCGATCAGATCCGACAGCGCGGCCAGCGACCAACCCGACGTCTGCTCGACCAGCCCCAACGCCGCCGCGACCGAGGGCCCGACCAGGCCCGCGTCGTGCAGGCCGGCGAGCTCAACCAGCCAGACACCGTCGGGAAATGCGCGATGCACATCGGCCGCCGCTCGAAGCGCCAAACGCGTCTTGCCGACGCCACCGACTCCCGTCAGGGTGACCAGCCGCGCGTGCTGAAGAAGCTCCCTCACCTCGGCGAGTTCGTGTCGACGTCCGACAAAGCTCGTGACGTCTGCTGGCAAATTGCCAGTGCGCCGACTGGCGACCGATACGGCCATCTCGGGAGCATGCTATTCCCGCACAGCCCGCCTGGCCGTCCTCGAGCGCCCGGATCGCCGGACCGGCGGTTGCGGGCCGACCCGGTCGTCGCGATACTCCGTGTCCAGCGATCGGGGGCGGGCGTGCGGGTTCTTGTGCTGGGAGCGGGCTTCGGTGGGCTCGAACTCACGTCGCGGTTGTCCGAGGTGCTCGGCGACGCCGCGGATGTCGTACTCATCGACAAAGCGGACGGGTTCGTGTTCGGCTACTCCAAACTCGACGTCATGTTCGGACGCACGTCCGCCGACGCGGTCGTCCATTCCTACCGAGACCTGGTCAAGCCCGGCGTGCAGTTCGTCCGCTCCGTGATCCGGTCGATCGATCCGACGCGCTTGCGGGTCGAAACCGACAGTGCGACGTTCGAGGCTGACACGCTCGTGGTGGCGCTCGGGGCGGACCTGCACCCGTCGGCGACACCCGGTCTTCTCGAACGCGGACACGAGTTCTATACGGTGCCGGGAGCTTTCGCGCTCAGGGAAGTGCTTGATCGCTTCGCTGGTGGCCGGGTGCTTGTCGGCGTCACGTCGACTCCGTTCAAGTGCCCGCCGGCGCCGAGTGAGGCCGTGCTGCTGGTCGACGAATTTCTGACCCGACGCGACCTACGCGACCGCAGCGAGATTTCCCTGGTGATGCCGCTGGGTGCCCCCATCCCTCCGTCGCCGGACGCATCGACGGCTCTACTGGCCGCGTTCGCCGACCGCGGAATCGCCTGGTATCCAAACAGGATCGTGCGCGGCCTCGATCCAGTGCGCCAAGTCGCGCTTCTCGCTGACGGCGACGAGTTGGCCTTCGACCTCTTCCTCGGAGTCCCGGTGCACCGTGCCCCAGAGGTGGTCCAGGAATCCGGGATGTGCGTCGACGGTTGGATCCCGGTCGACCCGCTGACGCTCGAGACGTCGTTCCCGAACGTTTACGCCGTCGGGGACGTGACGAGCGTGGGGACGCCCAAGGCGGGAGTCTTCGCTGAACGACAAGCGGCCGTGGTCGCCGACGCGATCATCGCGCGGGCTCTCGCTGACGCGTCGGCGCCGGCCTATGACGGCCGGGGCATCTGTTACGTCGAGTTCGGGCGCGGGCAGGTGGCGCGGGTTGACGTTACCTTCCGCAGCGGGCAGACGCCCACGGGCCAGTTCGACGACGCGTCCCTGCTGATCGCCGCCGACAAGGCGCAATTCGGTGCCAGCCGAATCCAGCGCTGGTTCGGGCGCGAATGGACCGGGCACTGAGCAAGTCGGCGACCAGCGTGCTGGCGGCCACTAGTACTACAGCCGGACTACGTGACTTCGACGTATGGACGGCCGCCCGCCACGTTATCGGGCCTTGATCGTTCCCTGGCCGAGCTCCCATATTCCGCGGGATCAGCAGGAACCATCACCGACCAGCTGCCCTCTCCCGGCGCGTGATCTTGGACTTGCGGTCGATATTCGGCCGCAAGTCCAAGATCACGCAATCACGACTCAAGACGCCGGCGGCCGGTCTCAGTTGCGCGGTGTGCGGGCG
>JBKPQM010000240.1:0-5522 GCA_046734095.1 Actinomycetota bacterium
GATGCGTTCCAGCGACGTCTGGTCGCCTACCGGTACGGGAAGGCGTCCATTGAGGTGATCTTCGAGTAGCGCCGCTACGGTATCGGTCGCGCACTTCTTGTTCGTGCCGATAACCCCGGACGGCCCACGCTTGATCCACCCCGTCGCGAAAAGGCCCGGGAGGATCTCGGTGCGCCCCTCGTGGTGCCGCACCACCCGGCCGGCCTGGTTCGGGATCACTCCCGTGGCCGAGTCGAATGGGACCCCGTGCACCGCCCGGCCGTGGTAGCCGACCGAGCGCAGGACCAGACCACAGGCGATCGTTTCGGTCTCCTCGGTGGCGCGCGCGACGGCCCGCCCGTCCTGGGCGACGAGCTCGTTGCGGACCACCTCCACGCCCGCCACCCGGTCCGTTCCCAGGATCCGCTCAGGCGAGACGAGGAATCTGAGCACGACGCGACGCCCGCCGTCGGCCGGCTCGTCGGTGACCTCCTGGACCAATTGCGCCTTGTAAGACGCGATGGACTGCTCGCGCCCGGCCAGCAACTGGGCGGTGACGGGGTCGAGCGCCGTCTCGTCATGGCGGGCGACGACGGTGATTCCCGAGGTCGAGCGCAGCCCGGTGAACTCGGCGATCGTGAATGACGCCTGGGCCGGGCCGCGGCGGCCGAGGACGACCACCTCCCGGATCCGGCTCTCAGCCAGCCGTTGGAGTGCGTGCTCGGCGATATCGGTATGGCGCAGCCGGTCCACGTCAGTGAGCAGAACGCGGGCGATGTCCAGTGCGACGTTGCCGTTGCCGACGACGACCGCTCGTTCGCCGGAAAGGTGGAACTTCCGCTCGGCGGTGTCGGGGTGGCCGTTGTACCAGGCCACGAACTCGGCCGCGGAATGACTGCCCGGAAGCTGGTCGCCGGGGATGCCGAGCGGGCGGCTGCCCGCCGCGCCGACGGCGTAGATGACCGCGTGATGGTGTTCGAGGAGTTGTTCGTGGGTCAGGTCGGTGCCGACCTCGACGTTGAGGTGCATGGTCACGCCTCGCCGGGACAAGACCCGAGTGAGGGCGTCGGCGATCTCCTTTGTGCTCTGGTGGTCCGGGGCAACCCCGTAGCGCACCAGCCCGCCGGGCGCGGGGAGCCGCTCGAACAGATTCACCTCGACGTCCAGGCCGCGCTGGGCGGTCAGCTGCTCGGCGGCGTAGCAGCCCGCCGGCCCGGCGCCGACGATTGCGACCCGAAGCGGTCCGTCTCCGGCCGGCGTAGTCCGAGCCGGCTCGAGGGGGAGGAGCTACCGGACGGCATGGTCAGAGTCACGACGAAGGGATTCTTCGTCCGCGACGGCAATCTCAACGGAGGCGATTACCCCCGACGTCGTGCAGAGGACAGACGATGGTTGGCGCTTCGTGAGCCGCACATACGTATCCCGATGGGCCGTCGAGGTCGCCGGAAACCGGCAGCTCGCCGGCTGAGCCGCTGGTCGCATCACGCGACTCGGGCGGCGGTCATTGCTCCTTGACGGTGATGGCGGCGACGGGGCAGGCCCGCGCGCCGCGCTCGGCGTCGCCGCGGAGCTCGTCCGGAACGCTCGGCAGCGCGATCCGGCCGTATCCCTCGTCGTCGACGTCGAACACGGTCGGCGCCTCGAGGGCGCACTGCCCGTGGCCTTCGCAGATGGCCGGATCTATCGTCACGTCAGTCGTCACGGATCGCTCCCGAGCAGCTGGGCCGAACGTCGGGACCACGGCAGTGAGCCCGGCCCGCTATCGTCAAACACCGCGATGTCTGCGAGCGGACTTGCTGGTCAGACTATCTGCACACTAAAATTCATGCAAAATCTGCGGCCGAAGTGACGGCTGCTTGAGTGGCCGTGCGACTGGACGAAGGGGAACGCATGAATGAGGATCTCCGCGCCGAAACGGTGACCATCAAGGGCGCCGGCGGGGCCGAGGTGCCGGCCTACCTCGTGACGCCGGTGGTGCGCGAGCCTCGTCCGGCTGTGGTGGTGATCCACCATATGCCCGGGTACGACTGGTCCACCAAGGAGATGACCCGCCGATTCGGCGCGAACGAGTACATCGCGATCATGCCGAACCTGAACCATCACGACGCGCCCGGCGCCGCGCCGGACGACGCCGCGGCGGCGTCGCGGGCCGCGGGTGGCGTCCCCGACGACCGACTCGTCGCGGACGTCGCCGGTGCCATCGAGTACGTCAAGGAGCTGGACGGGTGGAACGGCAAGGTGGCGGTGATCGGCCACTGCTCCGGGGGAAGGCAGGCGTTCCTGGCCGGCTGCCGCCTGGACGTCGACGCCGTGGTTGACTGCTATGGCGCCTTCGTCGTCGGCTCGCCCCCGGAGGCCACCGGGCTCAAGGTCGGCCCGATTGTCGACCTGACTGCGAGCCTCTCCGCGCCGTTGCTCGGCCTGTTCGGCGCCGAGGACGTGTACCCCAGCCCCGAGCACGTCGCTGAGCTCGAGGCGGCATTGAACGCGGCGGGCAAGGAGTTCGAGTTCCACACCTTCGACGGCGCCGGGCACGCGTTCTTCTCGGTCGACCGGCCCAATTACCGGGTGGATGCGGCCAATCGAGGGTGGGAGCTAATCTTCGAGTTCTTCGGCAAGCACCTGTCGGCGTAGTGGGGCGGATGCGATGTGCACGTACCAGACCGTCAAGGTCGACCTGACCGGCAGCGGCAAGGGCGGCACCGGATGGTTCCGGCTCAGCGACGCGTCGGTCTACTTCGACCATCCTGTCCACGCGATGGCTGACCACACGCTCAACATCGACTTCATCAATCCCGTCCTCGGTCCCGGCGCGCGGGTCGCAGTCGAACTCGACGCCGATTCGGCCCGGCGGCCCGGCCGCTCGCCGGCGCGATCGTCGAGGCGCTCGAGGCCGTCCCCAGCGGGCTGCTCGCGTCGTCGTGACCGGCGTCGTTATCGTCGGCGCGTCGCTCGCCGGCGTACGGACCGCCCAAGCCCTGCGCACCGAGGGTTACGCCGGCCCGGTCGTGTTGATCGGCGCCGAGCCGCACGCGCCCTATGACCGCCCGCCGTTGTCCAAGCAGGTGCTCACGGGCGCCTGGCCGTCCGAGCGGGCGGTGCTGCTCGCCGCCGAGGCGGCGGCCAAGACCGACATCGACCTGCGCCTGGGGGTTCCAGCAATTGCGGTCGATTCCAGCGCTGGGCGGATGCTGCTCGCGGACGGAAGCGCGGTCGGGTACGACGTTCTCGTCGTCGCGACCGGCTTGTCGGCCCGCCCGTCCCCTTGGCCTCTGGAGTCGGGAAGCTACCTGCTGCGCTCCTGGGACGACTGCGCCGCGCTGCGCGCGCAGCTGTGCACCGGGCAGCCGCTGGTCGTCATCGGCGCCGGGTTCATCGGTTCGGAAGTCGCGGCCGCTGCGCGAAGCCTCGGCTGCGAGGTGACCATGGTCGACCCGCTTCCGACGCCGATGGCGCGTGCGGTCGGGCCGGTCCTGGGCGAGGAACTGACCCAGTTGCAGATCCGTCACGGCGTCAAGACACAGTTCGGCTCCGGCGTGGCCGCCGTCGAGGGCCGGGCCGGCGCGGTGCGGGTCGGACTGGGCGACGGGTCAGTGCTCGACGCCGCGGCGGTGGTCGTCGGGATCGGCGCGGTCCCCAACGACGGCTGGCTGATCGGCTCGGGCCTTCGACTGCAGGACGGGGTGGTGTGCGACCCGTACCTACGCGCTGTCGGCGCCGATAACGTCTACGCCGTCGGCGACATCTGCCGCTGGCCCCACGACCAGCTCGGTGAGCTCGTCCGCGTCGAGCATTGGACGAACGCCGCCGACCAGGCCCGGATCGTCGCGACGAACATCGTCCACGGGGATGAGCCGGTCCCTTACGTCCCCTCCGGTTATGTGTGGTCGGATCAGTACGACTGGAAGGTGCAGGTCGCGGGGGAGGCCCGGTTGGGGCAGGCCCAGCTGACGGTCGGGGAGCTGGCCCGTGACGGGCGCACGATCGCGGTGCACGCCGACGCGCGAGCGGATATGCGCGGTGGTGGCGGTCAAC
Source organism: Actinomycetota bacterium (assembly GCA_046734095.1). Classification (GTDB taxonomy): domain Bacteria; phylum Actinomycetota; class Actinomycetes; order Mycobacteriales; family Jatrophihabitantaceae; genus DASXRA01. Next base: position 4,015 of record JBKPQM010000240.1, read on the forward strand.
TGGCCGCGGGCCTTCGTGCACTGCCGCCGGATGCTGGTCGAGCAGGCTTCGATAGCCGACACCGTCGACCTGGTCCGCGGCTTGTAGCGGACCGGTCGGCCGTCACGCGCCGATGAGCCGCCGGCCCGTTCGCCTACTCGTCGATCTCCCAGTCGCGCAGGATCTCGGCCCGGTCCGAACCCAACGCCGGGCCGGCGTTGAGCGGCATCGAATAGCCGTCGAGCTGGAAGGGCGTCGTCACCGTGCGGGTGCCGTCGCTGAGCGTGGAAATGTAGTTGTTCGCGAGGATCTGCTCGTCGGTCAGCACGTCCTCGAGATGGTTCGCCAGCCCACACCAGACGCCGGCCTCGCGCAGCCGCTTCAGCCAGGTCTGCGCCGGCTCGCGGGCGAAGTGCTCGTCCAGCGCGATCCGCATTTCGCGGCTGTGGGCCAACACGTCGTCGAACGTGGCGAAGCGCCGATCCTGCAGCAGGTAGTCGATCCCGGCGCCGGCGACGAACGCCGGCCAGGCCCGGGCGTTGATGGCGGCGACGGCGATCCACTTACCGTCCGCGGCGCGGTACTGGTTCAGCAGCGGATTGCGGGGGTCGGTGCGCGGCCGTCCGTTGGTAGAGGCACCGACAGTGTTGGCGATCGAGCCGAGCAGCATCATCTGGGTCCACAGCGACGTGTGCACCAAAGACCCGGTGACCACCTCGCCGCGCCCAGTGCGCTGCCGGCGCAGCAACGCAGCCATGATGCCCGCGGCCACGACGGTCCCGGTCAGCACGTCGTTCATCGAGCCGGGCGGGGCGAACGGCTCGTCGGGCTGCGGCGACAGAGTGAACAGCATGCCGGCGTAGGCCATCCCGGTCATGTCCTGGGCCAGGTCGTTAGCCCGCGGTCCGGCGGGTCCCAGGCCCGCCCCGCGCGCGTAGACGAGCCGGGGGTTCTTCGCGTGCAGGCTTTGCGCGTCCACCCCCAGCTTGCCGATCGTGGACGGGCTCATGTTCGTGATGAAGACGTCGGCCTCGGAGACCATCTGGTCGAAGATCCGGCGATCCGTCGGCTGGTCCAGGTCCAGGGCGATGGATCTCTTGTTCCGGTTACATGTCGTGTACGAGATGCTGGTGCCCAGCTTGGTGTCCGACGATCCGGCCGTCGGAGCCGTGTGGACCCGGGTCGGGTCGCCCTTGGAGCTCTCCACCTTCACGACGTCCGCGCCCAAGTCGGCCAGCAACATTCCGGCGATCGGGCCGGCCATCCAGATCGTCAGGTCGACCACCCGCACTCCCGCGAGGGGGCCGTCCGGCCCGACGTTCGATCCCGACATCGTTCTCCCTCTGGCCCGCGGAGCCGTGCAGCCCGATTCTTGTATGCATAGTCGCATGAGATGTCGGCGGCAGGAAACGGTGGCATTGGTCATGCCGAGTGCGTTCGGGCGAGGCGTCTCGGATGGGCGCCCTCGAGCGGGGAAGGCCTCGCACGCAACGAATGAACACGCGCGGACAGGCGAATGGGCGTGTCCA
>JBKPQM010000241.1:0-8754 GCA_046734095.1 Actinomycetota bacterium
GGGTGGGGGCGCTGGCCGCGATCGGGTCACCGGAGGTCTGCCTGGAGTGGAGCGCCAGCCGGGCACTGGCGGAGGGTGCGACCAACGAGGAGATCACCGGCGTGCTGCTGACGATAGCGCCGGTGGTCGGGCTCGGCCGGATCGTCGGCGCAGCCCCCGGCGTGGGCGACGCGCTCGGCTATGACATCGAGGCCGGGCTGGAGGACCCCGATGGTTGCTGAGGGCTCCTCGGTGGACCTGAGGTACTCGCTCGTCGACGGACGCCTCACCTAGGTAGTGCGCAGCGCTTCGGCTGGCGCCAGGCGAGCCGCGCGGATGGCCGGGTAGATGCCGGCGAGGATGCCGACGACAGCGGCGGCGCCGAGGCCGGCGATGGGCACGTAGAGCGGGATGGTCACGGGGTTGCCACCGATGTGGTCGGCGATTGCCGTGGCGAGGCTGCCAAGGCCGACGCCGAGGACGCCCCCGACGACGGCCAGCGCGAGGGATTCCAAGAAGAACTGCGCCGCCACGTGGCGGCTGCGCGCGCCCAGCGCCCGCCGCAGCCCAATCTCGCCGCGGCGTTCGAGCACCGAGATCACCATGATGTTGGCGATGCCGACACCGCCGACGAGAAGCGCGACGGCCCCGAGCGCAAGGAACAGCCCGACGAACGCGGTCTTGGCGGCCACCCGGGCGAGCAGGATGTCCGACGGCCGGCGCACCTCGACGGCTTCGGGCTGCTGCGGCGACGCGGTGAACGGGAGCACCCCGGCCACGGCGGCGACCTGGTCGGGGTCGGTGCGCAGGTAGATCCGGGTCGGCCCGGCGTCCTGCCCGAAGTGGGAGTGCGCGATCGGGAAGGAGACGAGCGCCGCGTCGTCCATCTCCGGCGCGACGGCGACCGGCGCCAGGATTCCGACCACAGCGAAGTACTCCCGGGCGACGTACACCTGCGTGATGGGGGTCAGCCCGCCGATGCCGAGGTTCTGAGCGGCGCTGAATCCGAGTACCACCTCGGGATAGTGCCGCGCCACGGTATCCAGAAAGTGCCCGTGCAGCAGCGTCGCGGACAGCGTATGTGCGAATGTCGGTTGGGCGGCCACCACGGTGATGCCGCCGGTGTTGATGGCTGGCACGGCGGCGCTGCGGCGCACGGTGACGCCGCCGACGATCGCAACGGCGGTCACCTCCCGCACCGGCGGCACCGCGCGGACCATGGCTTGCGCCGTCGTGGGCAGCGGCGCTGGGTTCCCCGAGAAGGTCTGCCCGGCGGCCAGCGTGAGGAGGTTGCTCTCCGATCCGAGCTGGGCGAGCAGGTCGGCCTTCGCCGAGGCGGCGATGCCCAGCACGGCGACGAGCGCCGCGATGGCCACGGCGATGCCGAGGGCCGACAGGCCCGACCGGACCCGGCGAGCTCGGACGCCGAGCCCACCGAGCGCTACGGCGTCAGCAGCGCGCAGCCGCGACCGCATCACGCCGGTCCCATGTCAGCCACGACCCGACCGTCGCGCAGCCGCAGTTCGCGGCGCATTACCGCGGCGACGCTCGCGTCGTGCGTGATGACGAGAACCGTCGTGTGTGAGCCGGCCAGTCCCGCGATCAGCGCGACGATCTGCGCGCCGGTCGTCGAATCGAGATTGCCGGTCGGCTCGTCGGCGAGCACGATGTCCGGCTCGCCGACCACCGCCCGGGCGATCGCCGCGCGCTGCCGTTCGCCCCCGGAGAGCTCGCTCGGGCGGTGTGTTCGCCGCGCGGCGAGGCCGACCCGATCCAGCGCGCGGGCGGCGGCGGCCCGGCGCTGGTGCGCGGACACTCCGCGGTAGACCAGCCCGGCGGCGACATTGTCCAGCACGTTCAGGTGCTCGAGCAGATGGAAGTGCTGGAACACGAATCCGATCCGCCACGCGCGCAGCCCGGACAGCGCACCGTCGGGCAGCCGGGACGTGTCGGTATCGCCTATCAGCACCGTGCCCGCGGTCGGTCGTTCCAGCGTCCCGAGCAGATTGAGCAAGGTCGACTTCCCAGAGCCGGATGGCCCCGTGATCGCCACTGTCTCGCCGGCATTGACCGTGAAGCTGACGTCGGTGAGTGCGGTTACCACCGCCGGCGGAGGGTAGGTCTTCGCCACCGAACGCACGTCCAGGGCAACGGTCACTGCGCCGGTACCTCGATTCGGTCGCCGACCCGCAGGTCGGGTGCGGTGACCTGCACGAGCGTGTCGGCGAACAGCCCCGGAGACACCGCGACGAGGTGCCGTGCCACGCCCGCGTCGACCCATACCCCGTACCCGCCGCCGGCGAGCGCCACCAAGGCGGTGATCGGGACGGCGAGCACGTTCCTGACTTGGCGATCAGCGATAGTGACCGTGACCGGCGCCTGGTCGAGTTGGGCGGCGATCGAAGCGTGGTCGAGTCTGACCTGGGCCGGGACAGTGACCTGCTGCGGTCCGTTCTGCCCGTTCGACTGATTGTCCGGGCTGGTCGCACTGTCGGTGGAGGGAGCGGCAACGGAGGAGATCGCAACTACTCGGCCGCTCGACGTGGCACCGGACGGAACCGTCACGGTGACCCGATCGCCTCGGTGCACCAGGTAGGTCTGGGTCGCGGGTACCTGGACCGTGACGACCGGGTCGGGCGACGACGCGGTGACGACTGACTGGCCCGGCTCCGCAACGGCGCCGAGCGGCACGTCGTCGCTGATGATGCGCAAGGCGGTCGGCACGAACGCGATCCGGCCGAGTTCCACCACGCCGGTCACCGCCTGGCCGGTCGCGTCCTGCCAGTCACGGACTGCTTGCGCCGTTGCCCAGGTGAACGTCTCGTCCACCGACAGGTCGCCGCCGAACCCGAGCGCGGCGAGGTTCTGCTCCAACTCGAGGACGTCCGGCCCCGACGTCATGCCGAGGGCAAACCGGCGCCAGGCCGGGCGCGTGCCATACCAGGCGAAGACGCCGCTACCGTCGACCTCGTACGCGCGCTGGCCGCGGTGGATCAGCGTCCCAGGCGGCGGCAGGGCGGTGATCGTTCCCGTCAGCTGCGGGGTGAGCTGATAGGAGCCCGCGTACCCGAGCGTGCCGGACAGCTGCGTCGTAGTCGTCAAAGTGGTGCGTACGACTGCGGTCGTGTCGACCGGCACCATCGCCTCGGCGTGGGTCCCGTCGCGCGGGGTGGTCAGCCACCACGCGGTCGCGCCACCAGCCGCGAGGAGCGCGAGGGCCACCACCAAGGCCAGTCGTTTAGCCATGAGCGAGGTTGCTCAGCGACGAGGCCCGTATCTCGGCGTCGAGCAGGGGCCGGCACGCGGTGAAGGCCCGCTGGACGGTCGGGTCCTGCTTACCGAGCGCCCCGTTATTCGGTAGCTCATCGGCGGTCAGGCCGAAGCCGTGGCCTGGCGTGAACGGTGACTCGCTGTTCGGATCGCGCATGTTCGGCAGGCCGTTGGCACGAAGGCATTGCGCGGCTTGCACACCGGCCTGGACGAGTTGGGGTGGCGCGGGGGACTCGTCGTCGGGTTGCAGCCCGGCCGCCGTGAACAGACTCCCGCACGCCTGGCGGATCGCGTCGAGCATCGCGTCTTGCTCCCCGCGGGACTGCTTGGCCCCGACGTCCTGGATGCTGCGAGAGTCCGTGTAGACGTGGCCGTCGGCCGTGAGCACCGGGTCCTGGTAGGTGGGCACCCCGTGCGCGCGGATGCACTGCGCGGCGGCGTGTAGCTGTGCGACCCGGGTGGTGCTGTACCCGACCCGAGGGCGTGAGGCCTTGCTGTTGCTGACACCCGGCCTGGGCGTCGCGCTACTGCCGCCGGCGGCGCTGCCGGTGTCGGGCAAGCTCGGCACATTGGCGCCGTGGTGGGCGGATGAGCAAGCAGCGAGGACGAGGACGAGCGTGGCCAGGGCGATCTTCATCGCACCTCCCAGTCGGAGTGGTCAGCGCCTTTCTGAGTGGTCCGCGGCCGCGGCGCGTCCAGGTCTAGCTCGACACCCATGACACGAGCCGAACGCGGTTCGTTAGACGCATGTCACCTGTTCGGGGGCACGATGAGCGGGTGCGAGTGCTGGTCGTCGAGGACCACGTTCCGCTGGCCGACCGCATCGGCGAGGGGCTGCGCGACGCGGGCCTGGCCGTCGATGTCGTCTATGACGGCGGCGCGGCGCTGGATCGCACGGTCGACACCGACTACGACGTGATCGTGCTGGACCGTGACCTGCCCGCGGTGCACGGCGACCGCGTCTGCCGAGAACTGGTCCGGGCCGGATCGTCCAGCCGCATCCTCATGCTCACCGCCGCGGCCGACGTCGACGACCGGGTGGACGGTCTCGAGCTCGGCGCCGACGACTACCTCGGCAAGCCGTTCGCGTTTCACGAGCTGATCGCGCGGATCCGGGCGCTGGGGCGGCGCGGGCCCGGAACGCCGGCGATGGTCCAGCGCGGGAACCTTCTGATCGATCGGGCCCGCCATCGGGCCTCCCGTGCTGGACAGCCGCTCGGCCTGACCCGGAAGGAGTTCGGCGTCCTGGAATGCCTCGCCGGAGCCGACGGCGCGACGGTCAGCGCCGAGGAGTTGCTCGAACATGTCTGGGACGCACACGCCGACCCGTTCAGCAACACGGTCGCGGTCACGGTCGCCCGGCTGCGGCGCAAGCTCGGCGATCCGCCGCTCATCGAGACCCTCGTCGGCGTGGGCTACCGGCTATGACCCGCCATCTCAGCGCCCGGTCGCGGCTGACGCTGCTCTACACGTCCCTGTTCGCTGCTTGCGGTGCGGTGCTGGTCCTGGCCACATATCTGCTCGTGTCGCACAACCTGAAGAGCACGGCCAGCACAACTTCGCAAGATGCTCAGGCTGCGATACAGAAGTGCGTCGGCCGGCTGAGCGCCAGTGGCGCCCCCGGCGGCGACGCGAAGACGAAGTGCGCATCCCTGTACGCCAACGGCGTCAAGGCCGGTGCGGCCGTGCAGCGCAGCAGCACCCTGCAACATCTGCTGCTCTATTCGCTGCTCACGCTAGGTGGCGTCACCGTACTTGCGGCGATTGCCGGCTGGGTTGTCGCCGGGCGAATCCTGCGGCCGGTCCACCAACTCACCGCGGCCGCCCGCACCGCCAGCGAGCAGAACCTGTCTCAACGCCTCGACCTGCAAGGTCCACGCGATGAATTGCGCGAACTCGCCGACACCTTCGACGACATGCTCGCCCGCCTCGATCGAGCGTTCACCAGCCAGCGGCAGTTCATCGCCAACGCGAGCCACGAGCTGCGTACACCACTCACCGTCATGCGCACCAGCATCGACGTCGTGCTCGCGAAACCGCACCCGACGGCGGACGGGCTGATCTCCATGACCACCGATGTCCGCAACGCCGTGGACCAGGCTGAGGACCTCATCGACGCACTGCTCACACTCGCGCGCAACCAGCGGCCCAGCTCCGTCCAGGATCCGCTCGACCTCGCGACGATCGCCGAGGATGCGCTCGACGGTCGTAGCCCGGCGAGCACCACCACCCTCAGCTCACTTGATCATGCACCCGTCTCCGGCGACGGCGTTCTGCTCGAGCGCCTCATCGCGAACCTGCTGGACAACGCCGAGCAGTACAACCGTCCCGGCGGCACCGTCTCGATCTCGACCGCCACCGACGACGGCCAATCACTGGTGCGGGTCGTCAACACGGGGTGTGTCGTCCCCCCGGATCAGGTCGAGAGGCTCTTCCTTCCGTTCACCCGCCTCGACGACCGAACTCGTCACGACGGCTTCGGCCTCGGCCTCGCGCTCGTCTCGTCGATCACCACCCTGCACGGCGGAATCCTCGACGCGGACGCCATTCCCACCGGCGGCCTCGACATCACCATCCGCCTGCCGCGCCGCTCCGACCCCAATCCGTAGGCGGCCGCTACCACACGAGCGCGGCCGACCCGTCGCGTGGTGCGGCGCAGTGAGACCCACGTCTCATGTCGGCGGGGCCCTTGTTCGCCTGCGCGTAACCGTCCGGTCATCCTGGTCCGGCACCACAGCCAACCGCGTGGTGCGGCGCCGGTCCGCCGAGCCCCGTCCGTCGGCGCCTACCTCGAGTTGCAACTCGGACGGGGGTGGGGGACCCACCCGATGCTTGGGTCTCCGGGGTCGCGCGCTGCGCGGCCCGGTGGGGTGTAGCCGCAGCCCTGCGGCCGGGCACCGATCGCCCGAACCCGACAGCTAACTCCGCAGGCGGGAGATCGGAGGTTCTGCTATGCCCCGTGCCCGTTATTACGGACGACATCGCGCGCCGACCACCACTGGCCGCGTTGTCCGCGGCGCCGCAGTCACCGTTGGAGCCGCCGCCACCATGGTCGGTGTGTTCGCCAACGTCGACTCGGCCAGCGCCGCGCCGAGCCAGCACGACTGGTCCGGCGTCGCGCAATGCGAGTCCGGCGGAAACTGGCAGATCAACACGGGTAATGGCTTCTACGGAGGCCTGCAGTTCACCCAGGGCACCTGGGACGCCTATGGCGGCCAGGCGTTCGCATCGCGCGCTGACCAGGCCAGCCAGTCTGCTCAGATCAGCGTCGCGGAGCGCGTGCTCGATGGGCAGGGCGTCGGCGCGTGGCCGGTGTGTGGCCAGTACCTGAGCGGTGGCTCCACCCCGGACACCTCGACAGAGAACGCGCCCGAGCCGGCACCGGCTCCCACGCAGCAGTCGGACGTTCACACCACGACCGACGCTGCTCCCGCAGCTGGCGGCGGCAACTACGTCGTCCGCTCCGGGGACACCCTGGCGCGCATCGCCGAGGCGCACGACGTCTCGGGCGGATGGCGCACGCTCGCCGACCTGAACCGGGACGAGATCAGCGACCCGAACCTGATCTTCCCGGGCCAGAGCATCCAGCTCTGACAGGCGGAAGCCGGCACGCTGCCCGGCTCCGGTCACGGCCCACCCGCACGCCGTGGTCGGAGCCGGCGGCACGCGTTCGGTTAGGGGTGGCCGGGGCTCGGCCGGGGGTCCTGCGGGCGGTGATGCGCCTCGTGGCCGGTCCGGTCGTCGGGGCCACCACCCATCGCGGCGAGCATGGCGCGTCCGCCGGTGGTGAAGAACCGCCACACGAGGACCGCCGCGAGCAGCAAGAAGATAATGTTCAGCACAGTTGTATAGTTCAACTGCACGCCTTCGGTGCCCGTGCTGGCGTGCCGGGGGCCAGATGGAATGAGTCCGAGGGCGCCGAACACGAGCTCGATGACGTAGCCGGCGGCCGCCATGGTCACGTAGAACGTGGCGAACAGGAACCAGGCCATCCGCCGTCCGTAGTACTTGGCGTAGATCAGCAGTATCGGGATGATGATCAAGTCGGCGAATATGAACGAGACGACGCCGCCGAAGCTGATGCCGCCGTTCCACAGCACGGCTGCGAGTGGGACGTTGCCGATCGAGCACACGAACGTAATTACCGCGACGGCCGGACCGATGATGGGTCCCCAAAGCTTGGCGGCGAGTGGGTGGTCGGTGAAGAACAGGTGCTGCCAGAAGGAGTCGGGGATCCAGGCCGCCGCGGCACCGGCGATGAGCAGTCCGCCGACCAGATCGCGCAGGATCGCCGCCCATTCCATGACAAAGTTGTGGCTGACCGAGGTAAATCCGGCCGGTGAGGCCAGGCGGCGCCAGAAGGCCCCCTCGCCGGTCACGCTCATGTCCATCGCGGCGTGACCCTCCATCGACCCGGCGAGCCCCCGATCGGCCTGCTCTCGGGCGGCGTCGCGTTGCCTGGCCGTGAGAAATCGGCGGAACAGCACGGCCAGGAACAGGATCATCACCGGCCCGCCGACGAACTCGGCCAGCGTGAACTGCCAGCCGAGCAGCAGCGCCAGAATGAGGCCGAGCTCGATGACCAGGTTGGTCGACGCGAACTGGAACGCCATTGCGGCGGTGAAATCTGCGCCTTTGCGAAACAGCGAGCGGGCCAGCGCTACCGCGGCATACGAGCACGACGATGAGGCGGCACCGAGCCCGGTTGCGGTGAGCAGGCTGCGCGGGCGGTCGTCGGGCAGCAGCCGCACGATCGTCGATTTCTTCACCAGCGCCTCGATCATCGCCGACAAGGTGAACCCGAGAATGAGCGACCAGGTCACCTGCCAGGTCATGTACCCGGCCACTTGCAAGGCGTGCAGTATCGGCATGTCAGTGATCGCGTACCCGGTTCGGCAGCGCAGGGTGGCCGAGATAGCTCGCTAGGCGAGAACCTGGCTGCGGCGGCAGGAGTCGCGGGTGCATCTGCTTTATCATCGGCCACCCCGGAGACCCTCGGCGGACGTGGGCCGGCGCTGCGTAGGCACGCGGTGACGAGGACGCCAGGTTCTGGGAGGCTGGCCGAGTGGTTGAGTTCACCAGCGAGAACCTGACCGGGTCGCGGTTCGAGGACGTTTCGCTGACCGGTGCGCGATTTCGCGATGTCGACCTGACCGACGCCCGGTTCCACCTGGTCGATCTGACCGGCGTAATGATCCGCGGCGCCTGGGTGTTGAACGTGGACATCAGCGGAGAGATCCAGAACCTGCGCGTCAACGGTGTGGACGTAGCGCCACTGGTCGAGGCAGAGCTCGACCGTCGGTACCCGGACCGGGTCAAGATGCGGCCGGCCGACGCTGACGGCTTTCGCCAAGCCTGGCCCATCCTCGAGCGACTGTGGCAGGAGACCGTGGATCGGGCGCGCCGGATGTCCCCGGAGTTGCTGCACGAGCGGGTTGAGGGCGAGTGGTCATTCATCGAAACGCAGCGCCACCTCGTTTTCGCCACTGACGCCTGGGTGCGACG
>JBKPQM010000242.1:0-20849 GCA_046734095.1 Actinomycetota bacterium
CGATCGGCTCGATGTACCCGATCTCCGCGTCGCTCGCGTCGTTCCCGGACCTGCAGTACATGGCCGAGATCGCCGTCAACGTCGTCAACGCCAACGGCGGGATCAAGGGCCGCCCGCTCAAGTGGGTGCACTGCGACGACAAGGGCGACCCGAACGTTGCCGCGACCTGTGCCGACCAGCTCATCAAGCAGGACAAGGTCGCGGCTCTCGTCGAGTCGGTCGGTATCGAAGGCAACGTCGCCTGGCCGCTGATCAAGAAGGCGAACATCCTCAACTGGTTCAACGTGCCGATCTGGCCGGAAGATGGGACGAGCCCGCTCTCGTACCCGGCTGGCCTGGGCATCTTCGCGCACCAGAACGTCGGCCTGCTCGCGAAGCCGGGCGAGTTCAAGAAGGTCGACTGCATCGGTGCGGCGGGCGCCTTCATCGATCCGATCTGCGGCTTCGCGAAGGCCGGCCTCGCCGCGAAGGGCACCACCGACTTCAAGGTAATCACCTACCCGGCAACCACGACCGCGTTCCAGCCGTACGCGGCGAAGGTTCTCGCGGACGGCGCCGATGCAGTCGTCGTCGTTGCCTCCGATGCAATCACCGCGCCGGTCCTCCAGGCCTTCGCCGACGCCGGCGTGGATGCCACGATTCTCGAACCGAGCACGTCGATCGGCACCCGAGCGCTCAAGGTCGCGCACGAGAACTCTCTCAACCTGCGCGTGGCCGGCAGCTGGGCAGTGGACCCCGACAAGTACCCCGCGCGGAAGCAGATGCTCGACAACATCGAGAAGTATCGCTCGGCCGTCGGCGCACCGGCAGACATGGACACCCTCAGCGACAACGCGTTCAACATGTACGAGGGCGTGCTGAGCCTGGCGACGGCGATGAACGGCGCGAAGTCACTGAAGACGGCCGACCTGCAGGCCTACGTCGCCGCCCACCCGGTCTCGACCGGCGTCGCCCCGCCCCTGGAGTGGTCGAAGGCCGGTCCGATCCCGAAGAATGAGCGCATCGTGCAGGTGTACGGCACCGCCGAGACAGTGAACGGCGACGGCGGGCTGTCATCGGACTCCAACAGCTGGGGCTCCGGCTTCCCGAACATCGCGGAAGTGACCTGCTGCTCGTCATGACCACGCTCGCCATCCGCATGGGCGCCGAGCGCTGCGGTTCTTGGGGTCGGCCCGGCCGACCCCAAGGCCGGGCGCCGGCGCCGATCAGTAGTGGGCACAAGAACGGACAGGGGAGCGTGCACAGCTGATGCAGCTCTGGACCTTCATCATCGTCGGGCTCACCGCCGGCGGCGCATACGCGTTGGCCGCGATCGGCGTCGTCACGATCTATCGCGGCTCCGGTGTGCTGAACTTCGCGCACGGCGCGATCGGCATGGCCGGCACCTACGTCTTCTGGGAGTTCTACAAGAACGGCGCCGCCACCCACGGCGACAGCCCGGTCGCCCGATGGTCGGTCGGACCCGCGATGGCGATTGGCATCCTCGCCGGCGCGGTGATCGGCCTACTGGTCTATCTCCTCGTCATGTACCCGCTTCGCAACGCGTCGGAGCTCGCCCGTGTTATCGCCACGCTCGGCGTCCTGCTGATCATCCAGAACGCGGCCCTGCTGCTGTACTCGTCCGAGACGGTCGTCATCCCCCGGTTCCTAGGCCGGGGCACCTTCAAACTGTTCGGGGCGCCGTTCCGCTACGACTCGGCCATCGTCCTCGCGGTCGTCATCGTCTTGACCATTGCGCTACCCCTGCTGTTCCGTTTCACCCGCCTCGGGCTCTCAGCCACGGCGTTGCAGGTTCAGCCGGTCGCTGCCTCGACGCTCGGCATCTCACCTCACCCGGCGGGCGTCATCACCTGGACGCTTGGCGGGTCGCTGGCCGCGGCCGCCGGCATCCTCGTCGTCCCGTCGATCGGCCTATCGCCCACCCAGCTCACGTTGCTGATCAACTACGCGCTCGCCGCCAGCCTGCTGGGCCGGTTCCGCAACTACCCGGTCACGGTGATCGCCGCGCTGGGCATGGGCATCGCCGAGTCGGTGATGATCCTGCATAACGTCCCCGACTGGATCCGGCTGTGCACGCCGTTCTTCGTGATCATCGTCGCGCTCATCAGCGGCGGTACGGCGGTGCCCGGTCGCGGCTTCGCGGAGAGCCGGCTCCCCAAGGTCAGTTCGGCGCGGCTTCGCCCGATGCAGGCCGCGATCTGGCTGGGCATCGCGACCTTCGTCGGACTGGGAATCAGCGACGGATGGTCGATCTCGATCGCCAATGCGGCAATCGCCGCACTCGTCAGCCTGGCGATCGTCATCGTGACCGGTTATGCAGGCCAGGTCAGCCTGGCGACCTACGCCCTGATGGGTATCGGTGCCCTGCTCGGCGCCCACGCGGTCGGCAGCTGGGGCTGGAGCTACCCGGTCATGATCGTCATCGGCGCCCTCGGCGCAGCTGCGGCCGGCCTGGTTCTGGGTCTGCCGGCTATCCGGGTGCGCGGCATCGACCTCACCGTCGCGACGCTGGTGTTCAGCATTGTCATCGCGAATACGGTGTTCATATCGTCGGTGTTCATCGGCAACAACGGTTTCGACGGGATCGTCGTCCCCGAGCCCAAAGTGTTCGGCACCGACCTGGATCCGGGGCTGCACCCGGCGCGGTTCACCGCACTTTGCCTCGCCGCCCTCGTGTTGGTCGCGTTCGGCGTCGCCAACCTGCGCCGGTCGGTTGCCGGGCGCCGCTTCCTCGCCGTGCGTGCGAACGAGCGCGGCGCCGCGGCGCTGGGCATCTCGGTGGGCGGCGCCAAGATCGCCGCATTCGCTCTGGGCGGGGCAGTTTCCGGATTGGCCGGTGCACTCACGGTGTTCCGCAGCCGCACCGTGACTTTCACGAACTTCGATGTCTTCCGCTCGATCTACGCCTTGGCGTTCACAATCGTCAGCGGCGTCGGCTACGTCGCCGGCGCCCTCTACGCCGGCGTGATCACGCTCGGCGGCCCGATCTCCTACGTGTTCCGCCACGTCTCGTCGGACGTCGACCTGTGGCTGGCGATAGCGTCCGGCGTGCTGGTCGTGCAGATCATGCTGCAGAACCCGGACGGCATCATCGCGATCCTCGGCGAGCAGAAGGGCTGGCTCGTCCAAAAGGCGCGTCGGCTCGTCGGCCTGCCCGCTGCCGTGAAGGAGCGCAAACGGCGCCGTCACCCCGATGACCCACCGCAGCCGGTAGAGATCGCCGCGACCCGGACCGGCCCGGGCGATGTCATCCTGAGCGTCGATGCGCTGAGTCTGCGGTACGGGTCGGTGACAGCGGTCAAGGACGTGTCGATCGACGTCCGGGCCGGTGAGGTTGTGGGCGTGATCGGCCCGAACGGCGCGGGCAAGACGAGCCTGATCGACGCGATCACCGGCTTCGCTCGGAAGGGCGACGGCGCGGTGCGCCTCGAGGGTGAGGAAGTCTCGAAGTGGAGCATCCGCCGTCGCGCGCGGCACGGCCTCGGCCGGACGTTCCAGAACCTCGAGCTGTTCTCCGACCTGACCGTCCGAGAGAACCTGCTGGTCGCCCACGATAAACGTGGTGTCAATGCATACATCACCGGGTGGGTGCGTCCCGGATCGGACCGGCTCACCGGCGCCGCGGCGGAGGCGGTGTACCTGCTCGGCCTCGAGCCGTGGCTGGAGACCGAGATCCACACGCTGCCCCAGGGCACCCGGCAACTCGTCGCGGTTGCGCGCGCACTGGCCGCCCAGCCGCAGGTGCTCTGCCTCGACGAGCCGGCGGCCGGTCTCGACCAAGCGGAGCGGGACGCCATGAGCCGGGCGATCCGGCTTGTAGTCCAGCGGCTGCGGATCGGTGTGTTGCTGATCGAGCACAACATCGACGTCGTCTCCGGGCTCTGCGATCGGGTATTCGTGCTGGACTTCGGCGCGGTGGTGGCGTCTGGCTCGCCGGCCGACGTGCTCGCGTCCGACATCGTCCGCACCGCATACCTCGGCACTGGCGGGGCACCCGTGCGCCCCGAGCCGGTTGCGGTCGGTGAGGAGGTCAGTTGATGAGTGCTGAGACCGTCTCGCGCGGGCTGTCCGTCCGGGGCTTGTCTGCGGGCTACGGCGAGGCCCGCGTTATCGCCGACCTGGATCTTGACGTCGCCGCCGGCGAGGTCGTCGCGATGCTCGGCCGCAACGGCGCCGGGAAGACGACGGCGCTCATGGCGATCGGCGGCTTCCTGAGGCGCTCGGCCGGCGTGATCAGCGTCGACGGCTCACCGGTCGGCGGGCCGCCGCACCGGCGGATGCGCGGCCGCCTCGGGCTCGTGCTCGAGGGGCGCAGCGTTTTCGCGCCGTTGACGACGGCGCAGAACCTCAAGGTCGGCGGGGTGGAGCCCGCCGACGCGTTCCAGCTGTTCCCCGAGCTGGGCGACCGGCTGCACGTACGAGCCGGAAACCTGTCCGGCGGCGAGCAGCAGATGCTCAGCCTGGCCCGGGCGATGTGCCGGCGTCCACGCGTCCTGCTGCTCGACGAGCTGTCCTTCGGGCTTGCGCCGGTCATCTGCGATCGGCTGTTCTCGGGCGTCCGCCGGTTCGCCGAGGAGCACGAAATCGCGGTCGTCGTGGTCGAGCAGCACCTGCACTACGCCGCTATGGTCTCCGACCGGGCGATCGTAATGAATCAGGGGCAGCTGGCACTCGAGCTACCGTCCGCCCAGCTCGTGAGCCGCGCGTCCGAGATCGAGCAGCTCTATCTCGGCGGGCCGGAGACATCCGGCGAAGCGCTGGAACTCACGAATCGGTAGCCGTTTGGAAGGGACATCATGCGAATCCGCATCGACAAAGACGTCTGTTCCGGTCACGGCCGATGCTTCACCGTCGCGTCGGAGGCATTCGACTTCGACGACGAGGGCTTCGGTGTCGTGAAGTTCGAAACGGTCCCGGCGCAGTTCGAAGCGGTGGTCCGCCGCGCCGTCGACGGCTGTCCTGAGCAGGCGATCGTGCTGGACGAGGACTGATGAGGAGCGATGACTAAGCCAGCGGACTACGTCGTCATCGGAGCGGGATCGGCTGGCTGCGTCCTGGCCAACCGCCTCACCGAGGACGGTAGGAGCCAGGTGTTGCTGCTCGAGGCCGGCGGCTCGGATCTGAGTCCGTTCATCCAGATTCCGGCCGGATTCCCGATGATGGACGCGGAGAAGTACAACTGGCGATATACGGCCGAGCCGGACGCCAGCCGCAACGGGATTGTCGAGCACTGGGGTGGCGGCCGGGTTCTCGGTGGGTCGAGCTCGATCAACGGGCAGGTGTGGACGCGCGGCAACCCGGCCGACTACGACGAGTGGGCCTCCCTCGGCTGCGACGGATGGGACCACACGAGCGTGTTGCCGTACTTCCGGCGCGCCGAGCACTTCCGCGGTGGCGGCCCGACGCGCGGGCGGCGCGGGCCGTTGCGCGTCTCCTACCCGCGCTTCGATCACCCGATCACCGAGGCTTTCATTGCCGCCGCGGAACAGTCCGGCCTGCCGTTCAACGACGACTACAACGACGGCGTCCAGGACGGCGTCGGATACGGCCAGCTCAGCCAGCGGCGCGGATTCCGGCACAGCACGGCCCGCGCCTACCTCGCGCCGGCGCGGCGTCGCCGCAACCTCACGGTGCACACCGGGGCGCTGGTCACGAGGATTCTGCTCGAGGACGGCCGGGCCTTAGGTGTGGAGTACCGCCGCGACGGCACGTTGCACCGGGTCCGCGCTAGACGCGAGGTGATCCTGTCCGCAGGCGCGCTCGCCTCGCCGAAGATGCTGATGCTCTCCGGCATAGGGCCCAAGGATGTGCTCACCGAGCACGGGATCGTCGTCGCCGTCGAGAGCGCCGGCGTGGGCGTGAACCTGCAGGAGCACATCTACGCGACGATGGTGTACTCGGTCAACGTCCCGACGCTCAACATGGAACTGACGCCGGGCGGCTTCCTGCGACACGGCCTCGACTTCGTCGTTCGGGGACGCGGCGCGGTCACCGTAGCCGCGGCCCACTCGATCGCGTTCGGCCGGCTGCCGATCGACCGCGGACGGCCGGACTACGAGATCATCTTCGCCCCGCTCGGGCTGAGCGGCGCCGTTCCGGGCACCGACGCGGGCGAGGACGTCGAGTACCGGCACGACGTCAACGAGCTGCGGCCGATGAAGATGTCCACGTGCATGGCGCTGCCGTCGGTCAGCCACCCCAAAGCGCGCGGGCAGGTCACTCTGCACTCCGCCCGACCTGAGGACAAGCCGCGGATTGAGCATCGGCTGCTTTCCGACGCGGGCGACGTCGACGCGCTGACGGCGATCTGCCGTAAGACACGGGAGATCTTCCAGCGCGACGCGCTGCGGCCCTACGTCCTGAACGAGTACCTGCCCGGCGACAAGATCCAGTCGGACTCCGACTGGGAGGCGTACTTCCGAAGCTACTCATGGCGCGGTGAACACCCGGTGGGCACCTGCCGCATGGGGCTCGACGCGGAGGCGGTTGTCGACCCGAGCCTGCGGGTGCGGGGCGTCGACGGCTTGCGGGTCGTGGACGCGTCAGTGATGCCGACGCTGATCACCGGCCACACCAATGCGCCGACTGTGATGATCGCCGAACGGGCGTCCGATCTCATCCGGGCCGCATCCAATCAATCCTAAATTAGAGTATACTCATTAGTGACGGGGTTCGACGCGTCATGGAGGCGTGCGTGGACGAGTTCGACGCAATTGTCATCGGTGCCGGGTTTGCTGGCCTATATCAGCTGTACCGGTTGCGTGAGCTCGGCTTCACCGCGCAGGGATTCGAGGCCGGCGACGGCGTCGGCGGCACCTGGTACTGGAACCGGTACCCGGGCGCCCGCTGCGACGTCGAGAGCATGGACTACTCGTACTCGTTCTCCGAGGAACTCGAGCAGGAGTGGGAGTGGACCGAGCGCTATCCAACGCAGCCGGAGATCCTCCGGTACCTGAACTACGTGGCCGACCGGTTCGACCTACGCGGCTTGATCAAGCTGGCAACGCGCGTCACGTCAGTCGTCTACGACAACGAGACGAACCGATGGACGGTCGAGACCAATCGCGGTGACGTGGTGTCCGCGCGGTACATCATCGCGGCGACCGGGTGTCTCTCGCTCTGGCAGATCCCGGCGTTCGACGGGCTCGAGTCGTTCCGGGGCTCGACCTTCCACACCGGCAACTGGCCGCGCGATGACATCGACTTCGCCGGCCGCCGCGTCGGCGTGATCGGGACCGGTTCGACCGGCATCCAGGCCATCCCGCAGATCGCCAAGCAGGCCGAGCACCTGTTCGTCTTCCAGCGCACGCCGAACTACAGCGTGCCTGCTCGCAATCACCTGCTCACCGCGGAGTACCAGGTCTCTCGGAAGAAGACGTATCGCGAGTATCGCGAGCGAGCGAAGTACTCGGGCGGCGGGCACTCGGCGATCCTGCCGACGAAGTCGGCGCTGGAGGAGACCAACGCCGATCGACTCGCTGAGTATGAGCGCCGTTGGGAGAGGGGCGGCGCGCCTCTGATGCAGATGTCCTATACGGACCTAATGACGAGTCGCGAGGCCAACCAGACGATCGCGGAGTTCGTGCGAGGCAAGATCCGGGAGATCGTGACGGACGCTGAGACGGCCGCCAAACTGACGCCGGTCGACTACCCGTTCGGCGCGAAGCGGTTATGCGTGGACATCGACTACTTCGAGACATACAACCGCGGCAATGTCACGCTGGTCGACGTCCGTAGCGCTCCGATCGAGAAGATCACCGAGCGCGGGATCGTAACCGGCGGCTACGAGTACGAACTCGACGCGATCGTCTTCGCCACGGGTTATGACGCGATCACCGGACCCTTGCTGAACCTGAACATCCGGGGGCGTGATGGCCGCGCACTCAACGATGCCTGGTCAGCCGGCCCGCGGGCGTACCTGGGATTGCAGGTCGCCGGCTTCCCGAACCTGTTCACCATCACCGGACCGGGCAGTCCGTCGGTGATCAGCAACATGGTGGTCTCGATCGAGCAGCACGTCGACTGGATCTGCGAGTGCCTCATGCATCTGCGCGAGCACGACATCGAGTCGGTCGAGCCTTTGATCGAAGCCCAGGAGGCTTGGGTCGCACACGTCAACGAGGCGGCCGCCGCGACGCTCTTCCCACTCGCCAAGTCGTGGTACCTGGGCGACAACATCCCGGGAAAGCCGCGGGTCTTCATGCCCTATGTCGCGGGCGTCGGGGCGTACCGGAGGAAGTGCGAGGAGGTCGTCGCCAACGGCTACGACGGGTTCGTGATGACGTCGCGCCAGGAACGTGAGGTAGCGATCAGCAAGTGAACACAGCTTGTTCCGGCTCGGGCAAATAGAGTATCCTAAATGCTGGACTTCGACGACGTGGGGCGACGGTGGATCTGACGTATGGGGCCGCTTACGAGGCGTTTCGTGAGGAGGTGCGCGCCTTCCTTCGGGCCCACTGGCCGACGTCGCCCGGCTCCCTCGACGTCACCGCGTTTCGCAAGGCCGCGATCGACGCGGGCTACCTCTACCGGTCGATCCCGCGACGCTACGGCGGGTCCGATCATCCCTCGGACGTCCTCAAGGCCCGAGTGATCCGCGAGGAATTCAGCGCAGCGCACGCGCCTATGGAGATCAAGTCGCTCGGGACGCAGCTTCTCGTCCCGACCCTGCTCGAGGTCGGTGCCGACTGGCAGCGGGACCGCTTCATCGAGGCGACGATCACTGGTGAGATCAAGTGGTGCCAGGGTTACAGCGAGCCCGACGCCGGGAGCGACCTCGCATCAGTGCGCACCCGGGCGATGCTGAACCGCGACGAGTGGATCATCAGTGGGCAGAAGGTGTGGACCAGCTTCGCGCACGAGGCGGACTACATGTTCCTGCTCGCGCGCACCGATCCGGACGCGCCGAAGCGCGAGGGGATCTCCTATCTGCTCGTGCCGATGGACCAGCCGGGGATCGAGGTTCGGCCGCTTCGCCAGATCACCGGCGACTCGGAGTTCAACGAAGTCTTCCTGAACGAGGCGAGGACCGGATGCGACTGGATTGTCGGCGAGCCGGGCGATGGCTGGCGGGTCGCGAACACAACGCTCAAGCACGAGCGCGCCTGGGTGGGTGACGTCGCCGAGTCCGATCACCTCATGAATAGCCTGATCCGCCTCGCCCAGCGCACGCGCGGCCCGAACTGCCGTCCGTGGATCGAGGACGCCCGGCTGCGGTCCCGGCTCATCGAGGTCCAGGGCTACATCGAGGCCCATCGCTACTCGGGCTACTACCAGCTGTCGAAATCGCTGAAGGGCGAGTTCGCCGGCCCGGTGGCCCTGACCAACAAGATATCGAGCACCAACGTCGCGGAACGCATCGCTGCGATCGCGATCGACATCCTCGGGGACGCGAGCCTGCTGCCGCACACGGGTGCCGGTGCGGATGCGGACGTAGGTGCGGAGCGCTGGATGTACCAGTACTTCGGCTCGCTGGGCAGTGCGATCGCGGGTGGGGCGTCCAACATCCAGCGCAACATCGTCGCCCAGCGCGGCCTCGGGCTCCCGCGCGATCTCGCCTCGGAGAACGAGGCGGGCAGCCCGTGAACTTCGACCTCAGCGACGAGCAGCTGCTGCTCCAGCATTCCATCGACGCCTTCTGCGCGACCAACCTTCCGCTCTCGCGGGTGCGCGAGTGCTACGACGGCGAGATGCCCCCGCTGGACGACCTGAACGAGCTCGGGCTCTGCGAGCTGGCGATACCCGAGGATTTCGGTGGTGGCGGCGGCACTGCGCTCGACGTCGCTGTGGCCGCCGAGCGGCTGGGCGCTGCCGCCACACCCGGCCCGTTCCTGGGTCGGGTGCTCGCCGGCTACGCGATCACCATCGCCGGCAGCGAGGCGCAACGCGCGGAGTGGTTGCCGCGCCTGGCATCGGGTGAGCGGCGCGCCACCGTCGCGATCGCGGATCCCGGTAATTGCTGGAGCGCCGACTCCTTGGCGATGTGCGCCGGGCAGCTGGTAGGTGAGAAGCGCAATGTCCTCGTCGGGGACGGCGTCGATCTCGCCGTTGTTGTACTCACTGACGGCCTCGCGCTCGTCGACCTGACCCTCGACGGTGTCACCGTCGTCCAGACGGAGGTGCTCGACCGGACCCGCCCGATGGCGTCGCTCATGCTGGACCGGCCCGAGCACGAACCACTCGCCGGCGATCCGGGCAGCGTTCAGCGCGTTCTCGACCTCGGTGCGGTACTCGTCGCCGCGGACGCTTACGGCGGCGCGGCCAGATGTCTCGACCTCGCAGTGGAGTACAGCAAGGTCCGCGAACAGTTCGGCACGACCATCTCCCATTTCCAGGCGATCCAGCACCAGCTGGCGGACATGGCAATCGACGTGCTGCCCGCACGGGGCTTGTACTGGTACGCCGCGCACGCGATGGATTGCGGTCAGAACGACGCAAGCGGGATCGCGTCGCTGGCGAAGGCACACATTACCGAGCGCTACCTGGCCGCTGCCCGCAGGGCGATCGAGGTGCACGGTGGTATTGGCTACACGTGGGAGTGCGACCTGCATTTCTTCCTCAGGCGTGCGGTTTTCGACCGCGCGTACCTAGGCTCGCCGGAGATGCATCGGCAGCGCCGCGCGGACAGCCAGCTGACCGAAGCACGCTGACGCGAAGGGCTGGCACCGACATGTGGGACTTCTCGACCGAGCCGGAGTACCAAGCGAAGTTGGACTGGGCGCGCGAGTTCGTGAAGACCGAGGTGCGCGACCTCGAGGTACTCGGCGTCGACCGTGACATTGTGTTGCGCCTCGAGCAACCGCTCAAGCAGAAGGTGAAGGACGCGGGCCTGTGGGCCGCGCATCTGCCGCCCGAACTCGGCGGCGGTGGCCTGGGCCAGGTCAAGCTGGCGTTGCTGCACGAGCTCCTCGGGCAGGCCTTCTACGCCTCCGAGGTGTTCGGCAACATGGCGCCCGACTCCGGCAACGCGGAACTGCTCGCCGTCGGCGCGACGGACGAGCAGAAGGAGCGGTGGATGTACCCGCTCCTGGAAGGCAAGCTTCGTTCCGCGTTCTCGATGACCGAACCCGGCGCCGGGGCCGACCCGACGTTGTTGTCCACCCGCGCCGTGCGAGACGGCGACGAGTGGGTCATCAACGGCCACAAGTGGTTCACCTCAAACGGGCCGAGCGCCGACATCCTGATCGTCATGGCGGTCACCGACCCGGATGCGCCGCCGCACAAGCGCGCGTCGATGTTCGTGGTGCCCAAGGAAACGCCCGGCGTGAACCTGCTCCGGACGATCGGCACGATGGCCGAGCCGTGCGAACACCACTTGAACTGGTCGACCGGCGACTCGGAGATCCGGTATGAGGACGCCCGAGTACCGGCTGATCACCTGATCGGCCAGCCGGGCGAAGGTTTCCTGCTCGCGCAGAAGCGGCTCGGACCGGGTCGGATCCATCACTGCATGCGCTGGATCGGCATGATGCAGCGGGCGTTCGACATGATGTGTGAACGTGCACTTTCGCGATACACCCACGGCTCGCTGCTATCCGAGAAGCAATCGATCCAGAACTACATCGCCGACTCGGCCGCCCAGATGCAAGCGGCCCGGCTGATGACGTTGCATGCGGCCTGGAAGATCGACCAGGTCGGCTCCTCGGCCGCGCGCACTGAGATCGCGATGATCAAGTACTTCGGGTCGCGCGTCCTGTTCGACGTCATCGACAAGGCGATCCAGGTGCACGGATCGCTGGGCTACTCCACCGACTTGCCGCTCGAACTGATGTTCCGCCAGGCCCGGTCGTTCTCGATCGTGGACGGGCCGGACGAGATTCACCGGGTGACGGTGGCGCGTCGTGTGCTGCGAGGTTACGAGGCGCACGACGTGCCGAGCGAGCACGTTCCTACGCGCGCGGTCAGCGCCCGGGAACGGTTCGCCGAGGCGCTCGAGGCGCTTGTATGACGAGCGTCGAGCAGCTTCTGGACGAGGCGGCGCTGCGCGACTACCTCGGCCGGGAGGTCCCGTCTCTCGGCGCTGTGCACGGTATCCGGCGTATTACGTCAGGGAGCTCGAACGAGATCTTCGAGGTGACCACCGACGGCGACCCGGTCATCCTCCGCCGGCCGCCTCGGCACAAGTTGTCGGCGTCGGCGCACGACGTGTCCCGTGAGTTCCGGGTACTGCGCGCGCTTGCCGGTTCGCCCGTACCGCACCCAGCGGCAATCCACCTGTGCGAGGACGAGCAGATCATCGGCTCCCGGTTCCTCATCATGACGAAGGTGGACGGCTTCCACCTCAAGGAGCCGTACCCGGCGCACGCGCTCGCGAACGGCGCAATGCGCGCGATGATGTTCCACTTCATCGAAGTGATCGCGGAGCTGTCTCGGATCGATTGGGCAGCGGCCGGCCTGGACGGGTTCGGCCGGCCGGCCGGCTACCTCGACCGGCAGGTCGACCGGTGGCTGGGCCAGCTTGCCAATTACCGCAGCCGTGAGCTGCCGAAGCTGGACGACGTCGCGACCTGGCTGCGCGCGAACCAGCCGCAATCCGGGCCGCCGGGCATCATCCACGGCGACTACCAGTTCCTGAACGTGCTGTTCGCGAACGACCTCCCGGCGCGTGTCGCCGGCGTGCTCGACTGGGAGCTGTCGACGGTCGCCGATCCACTGGTCGACCTGGGGTGGGTGCTCGGGCTGTGGACCGAGGCCGGCGAGGAGTCGCCGCTCAACGCTTTCTACGGCAACGCGAGCCAGCGCCCGGGTGCGCCGACCCGCGCGGAACTGGCGCAGCGTTACGCCGAGGTCTCCGGCCGACCGGTCGACGACCGCTGCTACTACGAGGTGCTGGCCTTGTTCAAGCTCGGCTGCATCGCCGAGGGCTCCTACTACCGGCACGTGGCCGGGCAGAGCGACACCGCGATGCACGCCGACTTCGAGTGGATCGTCCCCAAGCTGCTCGCCACCGCGTTCGCGATCACCGTCGGGGGACGCGACTGATGGCTTGGTCATCGTGGGGAATCACCGTGCCGTTGGACGGAATCGCGCTGTCTGACCACCCGAAGCTCTACCGGGAGCTGGCCGACCTCGGCTACACCGATGTGTGGTCGTCCGAATCGAACGGCGCGGACGGGCTCACCCCGCTCGCGCTCGCCGCCGCGGTCGAGCCGCGGTTGCGGCTCGGCAGCGCCATCCTGTCGTCGTTCACCCGCGGGCCGGCCATCCTCGCGCAGTCCGCGGCCGCGATGGCCGCTGCGGCGCCGGGGCGGTTCGCTCTCGGCATCGGCGCCTCGTCGGACGTGATCGTCGGCAAGTGGAACGGCATCGCGTTCGATCGGCCCTATGCGCACACCCGCGATGTCGTGCGCTTCCTGCGCGCCGCCTTGAGTGGCGAGAAGGTCACGGAGCAGTACGAGACGTTCTCGGTCGAGGGCTTCCGGCTCGGCCTGCGGCCGGACCCGCCGCCGCGGATCCTGGTGGCTGCGTTGCGCGAGAAGATGCTGCGGCTGGGCGCCGGCGACGCCGACGGCGTGATCCTGAACTGGGTCTCGGCGGCCGACGTAGCCAAGGTGGCGCAGATCGTTCAGGCCGAGAATCCGTCCGCGGAGATCGTCACCCGGATCATGGTCTGCCCGTCCGAGGATGCGGATGCGGTGCGCGGCTTCGTCCGCGCCCTCGTCACTGGCTACCTCACCGTGCCGGTGTATCGCGAATACCAGAAGTGGCTGGGTCACGCCGATGCACTCGCGCCCATGTGGGCCGCCTGGGATGCTGGCAATCGCAAGGCGGCGGTCGCCGCGGTGCCGGATGGGGTCGTGGACGCGGTGTGCGTGCACGGCCCGCCGGATGCTTGCAAAGCACGGATCGCCGAGTTCGTCGCCAGCGGTGTCACTACGCCGGTGCTCGCCCTGGTGCCCGTCGGCGTTGATCTACGCGACGCCATCCACAGTCTCGCCCCCTGATCCCGGAGCATGCCGTGCACATCGTCGACCTCTCTCGCCTGACCGGACGCGTGGTCGGGCGGGTGCTGTCCGAGCAGGCCGCGCACGACGCCGACGCCCGATGGCTGATGTCCGACGATCGCGTGGTCAGCTACGGCCAGGCGCGGGATCTCACCTCCCGCATCGCGACGTCGCTTGGCGGGCTCGGCGTGCAGCGCGGCGGCGTCGTTGCGATGCACATGGACGCCTCGATCGACCTCGTCCTCACCGGCATCGGCGCATCCGAACTCGGCGGGCGGTGGGCACCGATGAGCACCGACTACAAGGGCGAGTTCCTCGAGCGCAACATCGCCGCGTCGACAGCCGAGGTGCTGCTCATCGACGGCCATCTCGCTGAGCGGTACCCCGAGCTCGAGTCTCTCGGGCAGGTACGGCACCTGGTCGTCACCGGCGAAGCCGATCTCGACGCGCTGCGGCGGCCCGGCCTCGAGGTGCATCCCTGGGACGAGTTGGTCGCGAGCGAGCCCATCACGCTGCCGTCGGTCGCCCGATACGACGACGTGCTGCAGATGTGGTGGTCGTCCGGCACCACGGGGGCGCCCAAGGGAATCATGCAGAGCCACGCCGGGCTGCTGCACTCGGCCATCCGGTGGATCGCGGACCGCGACATCCGCGACGACGAGGTCTGGTACTCCTGCCTGCCGATGTATCTGGGTGGCGCCTGGACGACGGCGGTATGGCCTTCCCTGGTTAGTGGCACCGCAGTCGCCATCGACGCCCGGCTCTCGGTGTCCAAGTTCTGGGACCGCGTCCGGCACTACCAGGCGACGCAGATCTTCACGCTCGGCGCGATGCACATGTTCCTCATGCAGGCCGAGCCGCGGCCAGACGATCAAGACAACCCGGTGCGGTGTGCGGTGCCGGTGCCGATGCCGTGGAGTGAGGTGCCGAAGTTCAAGGAGCGGTTCGGCATCCCGGACGTGCAGCAGGCCTATGGGCAAAGCGAGGTGCCGTGCCGGATCTTCGCCGCGCCCGACGACGGCACGCTGTGGCGCGCTAACGCGATCGGCCGCCCGGTGCCGTGGTTGGACGTCCGACTCGTCGACGACAACGACGAGGATGTCCCGGTCGGCGAGGTCGGCGAGATCGTGGTGCGCCCGAAGGATCCGTTCGTGATGTTCGCCGGCTACTTCAACGCCCCTGAAGTCACCGCCGCCACGTGGCGCAACCTCTGGCACCACACCGGCGACCTCGCCCGCGCCGAACCCGACGGGCAGTACTTCTTCGCCGACCGGAAGAAGGACTACATCCGCTACAAGGGGCGCAACGTCTCGATGGTCGAAGTCGAGGCGGTCGCCGCCAAGCACCCGGATGTCGCCGACGTGGCCGCGTTCGGCCGCCAGTCGGCCGAGCTGGAGTCGGAGTCCGAGATCGCGATCGCGATCGTGCCCAGGAGTTCCGGGTCGATCAAGCCGGACGACCTCGCGCGCTTCATCAACGACAACGCCCCGTACTACTTCGTCCCGCGCTACATCGAGCTGATGGACGAACTGCCGCACAACGCGCAGTACAAGACCGACAAGGTCGCACTCCGGGCCCGGCCGGTGCCGGACGACGTCTGGGATCGCGATGTCGTTGGCTTCGAGGTGACCCGCTGAGCAAGGTCACTGAAGCCGAACGTGCCGTCGCAGACATCGCCGACGGCGCGAGCCTCGCGGTGGGCGGCTTCGGGCTGTGCGGAATCCCGATGGATCTCATCAGCGCGCTCGCCACCCGCGGCGTACGCGGGCTGCGCATCGTGTCGAACAACTGCGGTGTGGACGATTGGGGGCTCGGCGTCCTGCTCGAGGCGGGGCAGATCGCCCGCATGACGTCGTCCTACATGGGCGAGCACGCCGAGTTCGCGCGCCGGTTCATGTCCGGCGAACTCGAGGTCGAATTGGTGCCGCAGGGCACCCTCGCGGAGCGGCTGCGTGCCGGCGGCGCCGGGGTCCCCGCGTTCTACACGCCGGTCGGTGCCGGGACTGATATCGCATCCAACGGCATTCCGCTGCGCTACGCCGCGGACGGTTCCGTCGCGACGCACAGCCAACCGCGCGAGGTGCGGATCCTCGACGGCGACGAGGTGGTGCTCGAGCGCGCGATCACCTGCGACTTTGGGCTCGTGCACGCTGCAGTTGCCGACACCGAAGGCAACCTCGTGTTCCACTCCACCGCGCGCAACTTTAACCCGCTCTGCGCGATGGCCGGGCGGTTCACCATCGCCGAGGCCGAGGAGATCGTGCCGGTCGGCGCGCTCGACCCCGACGAGATCCACCTGCCGGGGATCTTCGTGCAGCGCGTTGTCCTGGCTTCGCCGCGTACGCCGAAACGCGTCGAGAAGCGTGCGGCGACCGTTCCGGCGCAGGCGCCGCTCGTCGCTGGACTGAGGAGCGATCCGGCGAAGCCGGCAGCGACGATGGAAGCGGCGACCTTTGGGGCGCCGAGCACCGCGCGCAGCGAAGCGGAGCGCAATAAAACCAGAGCCCAGATCGCGGCGCGCGGTGCGCGAGAGCTGCAGAACGGCATGTACGTCAACCTCGGGATCGGGATCCCGACCGTCGTCCCCCACTACCTCGATCCGAGCGTGCGGGTCGTCCTGCACACCGAGAACGGCCTGCTCGGCGTTGGTCCCTTCCCGGCGCTCGCCGACGAGGATGCCGACACGATCAACGCGGGTAAGGAACCGGTCACCGCCGTGCCGGGAGCGTCCATCTTCGACTCGGCGCTGTCGTTCGCGATGGTGCGCGGCGGGCATCTGGACATGGCCCTGCTCGGCGGCATGCAGGTGTCGGCAGCCGGAGACCTCGCGAATTGGATGGTCACCGGTCAGCTCGTGAAGGGCATGGGCGGGGCGATGGACATCGTCCGTGGCGCGCGGCGGGTCGTGATCCTGATGGAGCACACCGCGAAGGACGGGACCAGCAAGCTCGTCGAGAGGTGCACCCTGCCGCTCACCGGTCGCGGCGTGGTGGATCGGGTGATCACCGAACTCGGCGTGCTCGACGTGACGACGGAAGGATTCGTCCTCCGCGAGCTCGCCGACGGCGTGAGCGTCGACGAGTTCCGCGCGGCGACCGCCGCACCGCTCGCCGTTGCCCTCGACGTCGCAGCGGTGCGATGAGCGGGCTGGCTTCGTTCGACACGGAGTCCTCGTAGCCGGGGCTGCACGCGGGACACGTCTAGGTTCGTGGGGTGGAGGTACTCCCGATCCGGCTGTGAGATCGGCAGATCACAACTGGTCAGCAGGCGGGCCGGCGTGGATGTTCAGCGCGATGAACTCACCGTCGACGTCGTCAGCGGTCGTGACCGCGTCGGCTGCGAACCGCCCGATCTCGGCGGCGTCGTAGCCGAGCTCGCGCAGAATCGCCTCCGTGTCGGCACCGTGTTCAGGGGCGGGCGTCGGCGTCGGCGGGCCGGCACCGTCGACGAGTACCGGCTCGCCGACGTAAGTGACCGGCTGTCCGTCCGCACCCACGCCCTCGACGAGAACGCCGCGCGCGGCGATCTGTGGATCGGCGCGGACTTCCTCGATCGAGCCGTGGGCCGGGCCGATCGGCAGCCGGTGCTCGATCGCAACCTCCATCCATTGGGCCAGGGTCCTGGTGTGCATGATCGCCTGTATCTCGCGACGTAACTCTTCGCCGTAGACGCGGTCGACCAGGTCCGGCCGGTCGACGAGAGCACAGAACGCCATCCAGAACTTCCGCTCCTCCGGACAGAACAGCACGAACCGGCGATCTGCCGTCTCGTACCACTGGTATCGGGCGACGCCGCGCCGCTGGGCGGGATCGCCGACCGCGGCGGCGACGTCCGGTTGGTTCAGCAGCGCCGCGACCGCTGTCCACGCGTTCGCCGTGACCGCGGTCGCCGATGCGACGTCGAGATAGCAGCCCTGGCCGGTGCGTTCGCGGCGCGCCAGGGCGGCGGCAACGTGGAATGCCGCGTAGATCGCACCGGTCGCCGTTCCCTCACCGGCGATCGAGAGACTCGGCCAGGACACCGAGTCGGCGGCGGGGTGGGTGAGCCCGTCGGCACCCATCACGACCGGACGGGCGCCGGCGAGCGAGTCCATCATCTGGCCGTGGACCGGCAGATCCGCGTACGGCCCGATGGCGCCGAACCCGGTGTTCTGGCAGTAGACGAGATCCGGTCGGTGCACCCGCAGCTGCTCGTAGGCAATTCCCAGTTTGGCTGTACGCATGGCGGTTGCGTTCGTCACGAACACGTCCGCGGTCGAGATGAGCCGCGCGAGCACGTTCTGGCCGCCCGGCGTCGCGAGGTCCAGCGCGATGCTGCGCTTGTTGCGGTTCGCCTGCTCGTGCAGGTATCGGGTCTCGTCGATGCGCAGGTAGTCCGCCAGCCGCGGGCTCTCGATCTTGATCACGTCGGCGCCCAGGTCTGCGAGCAGCATGGATGTCGTCGCGCCGTTGAGGAGCATCGACACCTCGACGACCCGGTACCCGCTAAGCAGGCCGGTCACCACGGGTCAATGGGCCGGTGGCTCGGCCGGGTACTCGGCATCACGGCGGCCAGCCAGTCGGCCAGCGTGTCCCGCGTCGTCGCTGGGTCGATCATGTCGTCGATCGCGAACGACTCGGCGAGCCGGAGCGATGCGCCTTCGCGCCGTAGCGCGGCCGAATGTTCCCGCTGGTCGTCGACGCCGAGCACCTTGGCCGCGCCCTCGGGCCCCATCGCGCCGTACTCCGCGGTCGGCCACGCGACGACCATGGACGCACCGAGCGGCCGGCCACCCATTGCGAAGTGAGCGAGTCCGTACGACTTGCGCAGCGTAATCGTGAAGAACGGCACCCGGACGTGGGTCAAGGTGTGGATCACGCGGGTGCTGTGCCGCATCAGGGCCGAATTCTCGGCCGCCGGGCCCACGAGGAACCCCGGCGAGTCGACGAGGAACACGATCGGCAACCCGAACGCGTCGCAGAGCTTGGCGAAGCGTGAGATCTTGTCGGATGCGGACGCGTCGATCGCGCCGGCGAGGACGAGCGGCTGGCTGGCGATGAACCCGACCGGCCAGCCGTCCACGCGGCCGAGGGCGGCGACGACGTTGCGGGCAAAGCCGCCGCGCACCTCGAGGAGTTCGCCGAGGTCGCACAGCCCGCAGATCACGTCGCGGACGTCGTACGGCCGGCGCGGGTCCCCGGGCACTATGTCGCGCAACGACTCGGGCGCTACGGTCGCCGCGCTCGGCTCGAGGCGTCCTTCGAAGTACGAGAGGTACGCCGAGATCAACCCGACCATGTCCGCTTCGTCCTCGACGATCGCCTCCGCCGCACCGGACGCGGCGTGAACCCCGGCCGCTCCGATCTGCTCCGGCGTCAACCGTTCGCCGAGCGCCGCCTCGACAAGGGGCGGGCCTGCCATCCCGATGGCGGCGTTGCGCGTCGCCACCACGAAGTCGCACAGCCCGGCCAGGATGGCGTGGCCCGCGAACGCGCGCCCGGGTACGGCGCACACGGTCGGCACTCGGCCGGAGAGCCGCGCCAGCGTTGGGAACGTCGCCTCGCCGCCACCACGAGAGTGGAGGGTCGCTTCCTGAACGCGATGGCCCGCGCCCTCGGCGAAGATGACGACCGGCAGTGCATGGTCGTCAGCGAGCTGCAGGATGCGGCCGATCTTGATGTTGTTGATGTTGCCCTGGCTGCCCGCTAGCACCGTGTAGTCGTAGGACGCGACCGCGATCGGCCGGTCGCGGATGCGCGCCAGCCCGGTGACGATCCCGTCGGCGGGACCGGCGAGCTCGGCCTGGGCCGGCTGGGCGAGCAGGCCGTACTCGCGAAACGATCCCGGATCGATCAACGCATCGATTCGCTCGCGTGCGGTCCACGCGCCGCGGGCTCGCTGCTTGTCGACCGCGTCCGGGCGGGCGGCGTCGGTCGGCACCCGGCGCAACCGATCCAACGCGTCGACGAGCGTCGGGTCGTCCACGGCGGCATCGCCGTCTGCCATGCGCGGAAGCATAGTCCCGTCCCGTCGGTGAGTAGCCCGAACCCTGATAAAAGAGTATCCTTAAATGACTCTCACCGAGGAGCCCACCACAGAATGTCCGACGCAGCTCACGGCCCCGAGCCGGTGCTCTTCGACCGCCGCGGCCACGTCGCCATCATGACCCTCAACCGGCCCGAGGTGCTCAACGCGGTGAACCGCGAGCTGAGCCTGCGCGCGGGCGAGGCGCTCGAGGAGGCGGATCGCGACCCGGACGTGCGTGTCGCGATCATTACCGGGAGCGGTCGCGCGTTCTGCGCGGGCGCTGACCTGAAGGCGGTCGCCGCCGGACAGGGCACGCCGCCCAATCCGGCGTGGGGATTCGCCGGCATCGTCCATCACTTCATCCGCAAGCCGCTCATCGCGGCGGTCAATGGCCTCGCGCTCGGTGGTGGCTTCGAGATCGCAATGATGTGTGATCTCGTCCTCGCATCGACCGAGGCGTCGTTCGGCCTGCCGGAGGTGAAGCGCGGCATCATCGCCGGCGCGGGCGGGCTCGTCCGGCTGCGGGAGCAGATTCCGCCGAAGCTCGCACTCGAAATGGCGCTGACCGGTGATCCGATCAGCGCGTTGCGCGCCGCCGAACTCGGCCTCGTCAACCGGGTGGTCGAGCCGGCCGACTTGCTCGACGAGGCGCTCGCGCTGGCCGAGCGGATCGCGGCCAACGCACCGCTTGCCGTGCAGTCGTCCAAAAAGGTGCTCCAGCGCATTGTCGCGAACGCTCGCCCGGACGAAGCGATTGGCTGGGCGTTATCACAGGCCGAGGCCAACGTCATCCGCGCGTCCGACGATGCGAAGGAGGGGCCGCGGGCGTTTGCCGAGAAGCGGTCCCCGGTCTGGAGGGGACGGTAGCGAGCGGTGTCATCAAGTGGGACAGCCATTGTC
>JBKPQM010000243.1:0-8963 GCA_046734095.1 Actinomycetota bacterium
ATCCTGGCGGTCGTCGTAGGAGTCATCGTCCTCGTCTGGCCGAGCCAAACGATTCGTGTGGTAGGCGTGCTGTTCGGGATCTACCTGCTGGTCAGCGGTGTCCTAGAGATCGTGCTGGCGTTCGCGCCCGGCTTGTCCGGAGGGGTTCGGTTCCTCAGCGTCCTGACCGGCGCCTTATCGATCCTGCTGGGACTGATCAGCTTCCGCGGCGCGGCCGAGTCCATCCTGCTCTTGGCGCTGTGGATCGGCTTCAGTTGGTTGATCATCGGAATAACGCGCGCGGTTGCGGCTGGGTCGGCGCCGGACCTACCGGATCGGGGCTGGCGGATCTTCGGCGGAATCTTGCTGGCGATTGCCGGCGTCGTCATCATCGTCTCCCCGCTCAACTCAATATGGGCGCTCGCGCTGCTCAGCGGTATTTGGCTGATCGTCATCGGCGTATGGGAGATCGTCGAGGCGTTCATTCTGCGTCGGCGTGGCGCCCAATTCCGGGAAGCGATGGGCTGAGCTCAGGCTGCTCAGGCCGCGCGAGCGGGCTCCCGACCGGGCCGGAGATCGACCCGCGCGCCGCGCGCCGTGGTTCGTTGACGCTCGGGGATCGTGTTGGCCGCGTCGTCGTCATTGATCGACAGCGCGCTGAACACTCCGAGCAGCGCAACCGCAGCGGCGACCAGGAACGCGACCCGATACGGAGTAAGGCTGGCACCGGCCGTCACGATTGACTGGCCGTGGCTGGCCAGGACGATGACGGTCGTCAGCACCGCGACGCCGACCGCGCCGCCGAGTTGGCGCACTGCGTTGAACATGGTCGAGGCGCGTCCGGTCGCGGCCGGCGCGATCGACGCGAAGGCGGCCGCTTGCGTCGGCACGAACACCTGAGCCATCGAGAAACCGACGGCGAACATCAACACCCGGGCCCACCACAGGCTGGAGTTCGGTCCTAACAAGGCCATCAGGCCGAGGGCCGTCGCCACGCCGACCAGGCCCATCGTGATGTGCCGCCGGGGGCCGAGGCGCGGGTACAGGACGCGGCTCGCCAGTTGGGCGCCCATCATGACGCCGATCGCCTCGGGGAACGTGTTGAGGCCGGACTGCAGCGGGCTGAGCCCGCGCCCGTCCTGGTAGTAGAGCGCGACCACGTAGAGCGCGCCGAGGAACGCTGTGGAGCCGAGCACCATGACGCCGTTGGCCGAGCGGAACAGGCGATTGCCGAGCAGGCGCAGCGCGACGATGGGCTGCGGGGTCCGAAGCTCGACGACGACCATCGCGGCCAGCAGCATCACGCCCAGCGCGATGGCGGTGAGCGGCCGGGCCGAGCCCCATCCGCTGTCGGGTGCCTCGGAGATGCCATACATGAGCGAGCCCAGTCCCAGGCCGCTGAGGACGAAGCCGGTGAGGTCGAAGCGGCCGGGCGCACTCTCGCGCCTGTCCTCGAGGAAGGCCAGGCCGAAGGCCAGTGCGGCCACGCCAATGGGCAGGTTGACGAAGAAGACCCAGCGCCACGACGCGTCGTCAACGAGTAGCCCACCGAGGACCGGGCCCAGCGCGGGCGCGAGCGTCGTCGGGATGGTGAGAATCGCCGACGCGCGAATGCGCTCGGCCGGTGGGAACGTGCGATAGAGCATCGCCAGGCCGACCGGCGCCAGCATGCCGCCGCCGACTCCCTGCAGCACCCGGAACGCGACCAACTCGCCGAGGTTCTGCGCCAGTCCACACAATGCCGATGCGGCCGTGAAGACGACGATCGCGGCGAGGAGGACCCGTTTGCCGCCGAACTTGTCGCCCAGCCAGCCTGACGCCGGGATGAAGACGGCGAGGCTGACCAGGAACGAGATCGAGATCGCGTCGACTGCCGTCGGGCTGACCCCGAACTCGCGGCCGATGGTCGGCAGCGCAACGTTGACGATCGTGACGTCCATGATGCTCATGAACATCGCGGCCACGAACACCACGCTCACGGCGATCTTCTGACTCATGCGCGACCGCATGGACCTGACACTCCTGAACCGTCTTCCCCACTCGGCATCACGCCGACGAACGTTGATGTCAACGTACGGTTGATCGACGAATATTTCGGCTAACGAACCATGTCACACTCGCCCGGTGAGCGCCCAGACCTTGATCAAGAGGTGGAAGTGGCTGTGGCCGCCGCCACTTCACCCTCTTGATCAGCGGCCGGCAGGTGGCCCGACCTCACCCGAACGAGGTGAAGCCGCCCCGCCGGCGTTCCCAGACAGTGGTCGGCAAGGCACCCTTGCAGATGCGCGGTTCGAAAGGAGCAGGACGCATGCTCTTCCTCTATAGGCCTCGCGAGACGTGGATGCCCTACCGCTCACCCAGGGCCCCGTCGCAGCAGGGCATGTACAACATGGAGCTGCAACAGCGGTTCGAGGCGACTCGGCGGGTGCCTCGGCCGGCGCCCGCCCCGGAGACGGCCGCTCCGCACGAACGTGATACGACTGCGAACCTGGAGCAACTGAGCGACTTGCATGCATCCGGCGTGCTCACCGATTCGGAGTTCGCGGCAGCGAAAGCGCGGTTGACGGGAACCACCGAGGCCACGGCATGACGGCCAACGCCGCGCGCGCGCAAACCCTGGTGCGCGCGCTGCGGGCGAGCATCGAAGGCGACCGCACAGCGATGGGGGATGTTTTTACCGACGATGTAAGGGCGTGGACACCCGCCCTTTCGGCCGCATCGCGCGACGAGCTCATCGCCGAATTCGAACGCCGCGATGACGCCTTTTCCGATATCGACGTCGACGTCCTGCCACTCGACGTCGGCGGCGACTTTGCTTGCGCCGAATGGTCGGTCACCCTGACCCACTCGGGCGCGCTCACGCTCGCGGGCGGGGAATTCATCGAACCGAGCGGCTTGCGCGTCACTATCCACGGCGCGACCGTCGCCGAATTCCGCGGCGATCGCATCTGTTCGCTTCGCCAATATTGGGACGAATTAGCAGTACTCGAGCAGCTGGGCCTGCTGCCCGAACGGCGTCCATGATCGTCAACTGCCGCCGAGCCGGCCGCCGCCAGTAGATCAAGTCGGGGTCGGATCAGGACTCAGCCGGCGACCCACCTGATCGCGGCCTCGCGTTCGGCGAGCGGAAACGTCTTGACCTCGCCGGGAGTCATCCAGCCGAACATCGCGGTCAGGCGGGTCATCCACGCGATGTCGGTAACAACCGCAGCCCGCTTCCAGGCCCGCAGGTACTCCACGCCCATCTTGAGGTCCTGCCAGAGCGCTCCGCCGCTCATGCCGTCGAAGTCCTTGATGACGATCACCGCCCGAATTTCGCCGGCCTTTCCCGCCCGCTCGATCGCTGGCTGTACGACATCGCGGTAGTCCTCAGCGCCTAACTTGCCCTCCGCCTCGAAGCCGATCACACCCTCGGGCAGATCGTTCAGTTCCGTGATCATGGACTCCTCGATCCTCCCGTACGATAGGCCGACGTTAGGCGCGGGTGGTTGCCTCGTCTAGTCTGCGTCGCCCGTCCCCGTCGCACGGAGTGGGCTTCGACATGCGCCCCTACACCCGGCCACATGATCTTGGAGATGTGGCCGAATCTCAACCAGATCTCCAAGATCATCCCATTGCGCTGTGATCAGGGACGTCTCAGCCGAGCCCCGTTTCCCGGATGTCGAGCGAGCGCTGCACGCGGCGCCGAGCCCGCTCGCTGATCAAGCCTTGCGCCCGTAGGCGTAGCAACTCCGCGGCTTCGGCGGCCAGCAGATCGCGGCGGATCGCCCGGTACGTCGCCTCCTCGTGCGTCCCGTTCGGAACGGCGTCGGCGCCGTCCAAGGCGCCTTCGGTGCGCTCGACCTGCAGTTGCAGCTCGGTGCGCAGCCGCGCGGCGACGACCTCCGACGCTGCCTCGAGGTCGACCAGCTCGTCCAATCTCGCGAGGGCAGCCCGAGCGACCGCGTTGCGGGCGCGCTTCTCGTCCCGATCCAGTCCGCCCGGGTCGTCGCTGACGCCAAGGCGGCGCACCAACGGTTCCAGGCTGAAGCCCTGGACGACCAGCGTGACCAGGATGCAGCTGCTCGTCAGCACCAGGATCAGGTCGCGGTGTGGGAACGGTTCTCCGGAGACGGTCAACGGGATGGAGAGCGCCGCCGCCAGCGGCACGACTCCCCGGGTGCCGGCCCAGCTGATCACCATCGGCACCCGCCAGCGGGGCAGGTTGTCTCGGCGTTCGCGGCCCAGCCAGTGCGGTATGTACGCGGTGGGATAGACCCACAGCACCCGCACCGCGACCAGCACAGCGACGATGGCGAGAGCGCCGGCCACGAAGTGCTGGTCGGCGCCAGTCAGCCGCCGGACGACGGTCGGCAGCCCCAGTCCGATGACGGCGAAGATCACGCTCTCGAGCAGGAACTGCACGACCGCGTAGACATTCGCGATCTGCAACCGGGTCGGTCCACTCGATAGCCGGGTACCCCGTTCGCGTTCGCCGATGTGCAGACCGGCCAGCACCACGGCGGTAACACCGGACGTGCCCAGCGCCACGGCGGCGACGTACACGCCGTAGGGCATGACCAGTGAGGTGACCGTCTCGATCACCGGGTCATGGATGCGTCGACGCAGCCAGCCGACGAAGTAGGCGCAGACGATCCCCACGAGCGCGCCGCCTACACCGAGGCGTACGAACTGCCATGAGGCCCCGAGCACTGAGACGCCGGCGCTGGCTGTAGCCAACGTGATCGCCACTTGGAACAGCACGAGCGAGGTCGCGTCGTTGAGCAGGCTCTCGCCCTGAACCAAGGCCAGCAGCCGGGGCGGCAGATGCAGCCGCCGGGCCAGCGCGCTGACCGCAATCGGGTCGGTACTCGCCAGCACCGCGCCGAGCACGAACGCCGTGGCCAGCGAGATCTGCGGGAATAGCGCATGGGCGGCGAAGGCGATGGCGACCGCTGACGCTGCGACTAGGCCGATTGCCAGGACACTCACCGACCCGAGGACGCCGCGCAGGTCGCTGACCGCGACATCGGCCGCGGCTGCGTACAACAGCGGTGGCAGTACCAGTACGGCAACGATCTGCGGGCGCAGCTGGACGTCGGGAACGCCGGGGATGGTGCCGATTGCCAGCCCGGCGATCACGAGCAACGACGGAGCCGGCGCTCGCAGCCGCTCGGCCAGGGCGGCCACGATCGTGGCCGCCACGACGAGCGCCAGCACGATCTCGAATCCGTACACGGGAGGCTCCGGGGTCTGTCGGTGTCTGCCGACCAGACTTCCCGGCGCGCCGGATGCGACCTTACCGAATCCGGCGGCGCAGCTGCGAACGAGCGAACAGCCAGGCGACGCCGATGACAATCGCGCTGGTCACGATGACGGCCGCGAGAAGCACGAGATAACCGCTCACCGAATGTCTGCTGGGAAGGAAGTGGCTAATCGGGCGCTGATGATCCGCTGCACCACGACCACCTTGCCGACCTGTAGGAGTGGTATGCGGAGCAGGAGACCGCCGACGGTGCCCGCACTTGGCGCCACGAGCCAGAGCGCGACCGCCAGAAACAGCAGGCTGCGACGCCTCGCGGCGCGATCTGCGTTCTTGCGTCCCAGTACGACTGCGCCCAGCACGAAGAACGCGAGCTCGGCCAGCCAGAGGATCCGGGCGTTTTGGTTGTCGCGCAGCCACTGCCACGGGAGGACGCCCATGACCAATGCCGCGGCAATCGCGAGCCACAGCGCGACGGTCATCGGTGTTCGCTGACGGGGTGCCGGTTCGTCGTAGCAATCGAGATCGGTGGGCGGGTGCTCGGCGAGCATCGTGTCCTTGTCCGCGTACACGGCCACGGACGGGTAAGAGTTCCTCATCTCTTCGGCGAGGTACGCCGGGACGGCGTTCGACACCCAGATCGCCTCGATCCGCGTGTACTCGGCCCGCAGGCCGCGGGTGCCGGCCACGACCCGGCCCCAGCAGGCGATCACGGCGAGGACGTGTTTGGCGTTCGGGTACTCGGCTGCGCCGAGTGCGGATGCGTAGGCATAGAACCCGCAGGTGCAGTCCGGTTCAGGTGCCGCGTGCGCGGCGGACTCGGCATCGTCCGGGCGGAACACCCGGCACTGCGCCGTGTTGGTCCCTTCCGTCCAAGCGCGGTTGCTGAACAGCGGATAGAGGACGCCGCCCGGACCGACGCGAAACGTACGCACCGCGCGAATCTCACCAACCTCTGGCTCGAATCCGGCGTACGCGTCCATTGTTCTCACTTCACCGCGGACTGGCGCTGTGGCTCGTCACGCGGCACGGGTCGGGGACGGGCCTCGCTGCGGCGCCGCCCTGCGCCGGTGTTCCCCATAGGTTGAGGCTAGGCACGAGCGCTTGCCGTGTCTTGCGATTCTTCGTGACGATCTCGTGAGAAGCGATCCCGGCGTCAGGGAGCCTCACGTTGGCCGGCGCATACTGGGTGAGTCGACCGTTGAGGCGGTGAGCTGTGGACGAGCGCGGCACGTTGCCCGAACCTGGCGCCGATCTCGAATACGACCTGGCGCACGAGGCTGGTCAGCAGGCCCGGGCAGCGCGAACCACTGCCGGCCCCGAACACGAGCAGCCGAGAGAGGCCGTCATCAACGCCACACCGACCTACGACGGCGACTACTCATACGACTTGGCGCACGACATCCCGAAGGGCTGATTCGGCCCGCGCTTCGGCTTACCTTTCCGGCGCAGGTCTGGGCGTTTGCGGCCCAGACTTGGCTCGCGCGGTGGGTTTCGGCTGTAGGGCGGGTGATGGCACAGGACAGCCCGCCCCACAGATTGACCGGGCCTTCGGGGGGCGAAAGTACCCGATGATGCGCAGCATCTACTACCCGATGACCGCGACGCAAGCGGGAATCCAGGTCACCCGGTTGCGGCCGGGCGCCTGCCCTAGTCCGACTGCAGTTCCGCGAAGATCTGTTCGGCCACGTGGTCGAGTTCGGCGAGCTCTGCCTCGAGTCGGCGAACCGCGGGCGCATCCCAAATCGCCGACTTGAATCGGTGGTGGGTGATCGCGGCGATCATGAGGAAGCGGGCTTCTGCTGCGTCGGTTCCCCGGTCCAGCCAGTCCGTACGTTCCATGGTTCCGATCCTCGAAGTTGTCGCGGGTGTGGGCGAATTCCGTTTGGGTGCAGCGCCCGCCTCGTGTGTGAAAAGTCTCTCGTCCCGGCCGGCCCGGTGTCGTCCACGCTGACGGCCAATCGGGTCCTGCAGCTAGCAGGGGGTGGCGGCCGGAGGCGAGCACCATCCGCCGACCCGTTTGCCGGACCGGTGCGCAAACGCTTCCCGGCCGAGATCATCCGATGAGGCCAGGGAATTTGCCGGAGCGGGGCGGGTAGCCGGGAGCAGCCGGGCGGGCCTCCATAAGCTCGTCGCGAATAGCACGGAGCTATGCGACCGCAGCGGGGATGTCGCGGGTGGTGACGACGTCGATGGTCTCGTCGCGGCCGAAATGCAGCAGAAAGTCGAATTCCTCGGTGAGGACAGCGGTGCCGAGGTCGCGTTCGACGGCAATGACGTGAAGACGCCAGTCGTTCACGTGCAGGATGTCACCGGTGGCGAGCTGTCCGGCAGGGATTTTCATGGCTGGCCTCCGGGTCGTGCGGGGACGTCTCACATCGGTGGCCGTGCTGCGGCCCAGTCGGTGTGTCGTGCACCACTCTCCCCTCGCCAGAGCCGTCGGTCATCCAGGCGGGCGCCCAACATGGCTTCCTGACCGCCAGAGGACCGCGTGGGTGCTAGCCGGTACGTCCGCTAGCGAGGAGACTCGCCGCCGACTGCCCAAGCCGATACCGGGCTACGATCAAGGACTGGCGTCGGCGAGAGGTCGGTGCGGGATGGACGTGTACTCGATCAGCGACGCGGGGGTTGAGCGGCACCCCGCTGAAGAGTTGAAGGTGCTGCTGCAGCGGCCGGACACGCTGACCTGGATCGACATGCCGATCTGTCTGACGCCCGACGCTGCGGTGCTGCTGGACCTGTTCGGCTTTCATGAGCTCGCAGTTCGCGACTGCATCGAGCGCAACCACATATCGAAGATCCATTTCTACGACGACCACGTCTTCACCGTGTTGCACGCTCCTCATCTCGGGAGCGGCGGCCACGTGCATTACGTCGAACTCGATCAATTCGTCGGGCCGAACTACCTGGTCACCGTGCACGGCCCACTCAATCCGGCCCTGAACCCCGAGGTGGCCTTCATCGACACCCGACTTGTGCTGGACCGAATCGAGCACGACGAAATTCATCCGCGCACACCTATAGAATTGTCTTATTCGATCGTGTCGGCCCTTGTGCGCCGGGAAATCGACCTTGTGGCGGGGCTGGCCAGGGAATCCGGCCGCCTCGAGCAGCGCGTGACCGACGCCGACCGAAATGACGAGCCGGAGTTGCTGCTCGAGGAGTTGTTCGAGGTTGGGCACCAGCTACTGGCCATCTGCACGATTGCCACGCACAGCTCAGGGACGTATAGCAGCATGGCCAAGCGGGTAAGATCCGTTCCCGAGCCGCAACGAGCGCTGGTCGCCGATCTGGCCGACCGATTCGAAATGGTCCGCAGCATGGCCGACGGCCAGCGGCATTTCCTGCACGGCGTGATCGAGTTTTATCAGACGCGCACGAGCACACACTTGACGATTGCCGCCGAGAAACTCGCCTCAACGTCGGTGCGGCAAAACGACGACGTGCGCCGGATCACCGCCTGGGTGGCGATCATCGCGGTGCCTACCGCCGTCACCGGTTTCTTCGGTCAGAACGTGCCGTACCCGGGTTTCGGGTCGACGGAGGGCTTCGTCGTGTCCACCGTGATCATTTTGTGCATCGCGGTCGTTCTGTTCATCGTCTTCAAAGTGAAGAAGTGGCTTTGACGCGCGTGTCGAGAATCGGTGGCGGGCTCCGTCCTGGGTCGTGAAGGCGGCACGATGGCTGCCACGGACAGAGGAGTGAACATGCCCAAGTACCTGCTGCTCAAGCACTACGCGGG
>JBKPQM010000244.1:0-16804 GCA_046734095.1 Actinomycetota bacterium
CATCAGCAAGAAGCAGGCGAATGACAGGTTGTAGGCGTTCACCGTCCACTCGAGGTCGCCCAAGCTGGCCCCGAGGTCGACGCGCAGAACGGGCAGCGCGGTCGAGACGACCAGGGTGTCGAGGGCGACCATGAAGACCCCGAGCGATGCGAGCACCAGGGTCCAACCCGGCCGGTGCCGGGTCGATCGGTCCGCAGTCAACATGACGTTCCCTTCATCGATGGCGTGCTACATCACCGACGAAGGGAACGTGCTCAGATCGACAGCTACCTCATGTCGTTTTCGGTAACGACGTGACAATCGGGTCCCGGGTACACGAGCGCTTCATGACCGTCGTCGTCCCAGCGCACCCGGAACGGTGGCTCCCCGTTCGCGGAGGACACGGACAGTACGCGCGCTCGACGGGCGTGGTGGTTGATGTCGCGTCCCTCGACAACCAGCCAGTCACCTACCTGTGCATGCATGACCGCCTCCTCACGGTCGTTCAGCCGGTTACGTACTACCAGACTGCGCGCGTCGGCGCCCACGCTCAAGGCCTGGGCCGGTCCTTTCGGAGACGTTGCGGGCCATTGCTGCGATGTCGGAGGGCGTGACCCGGCAGCATCCGCCGACCAGCCGTGCCCCCGCTTCGATCCAGCTCGTGACGTCGTCCGGGTCGAATGCGGCCCGACCGCGCCACGCACCGTCCCACGTCTCGCCGCTGTTCGGGTAGACGACGGCGGGCTTGCCGCTCGCGTCCACCGCCAACTCGACCAGAGCTCGCGCGTCGGCCGGCGCGACGCAGTTGACGCCGACGGCGAAGACGGCCGCGCAGTCGCGCGCCATGCCGAACGCGTCGCGCGCCGACTCGCCGGCCCGCGTCTGGACCCCCGCACAGGTCAGCGACAACCAGGCGGGGACCTTCAAGCGGTCCAATTCGGCCAGCAGCGCTTCGACTTCGGCCAGGCAGGGGATCGTCTCGACCGCCAGCACATCTGCGCCGGAATCGGCCAGAACGGCCAGGCGCGGGCGGTGGAAGGCCCGCAGGTCGCGCACGCTGAGTCCGTAGTCGCCCCGGTACTCCGATCCGTCCGCCCGTACGGCACCGTATGGTCCAACCGACGCAGCTACCCAGCCCGGCTGTGCTTCTCGGGCGAGTGCCACGCTGCGCCTGAGCAGTGCGGTAGCGTCCGGGGGCGCCTGGTAGCTCGCCGTGATCGCGACCTGGGCGCCCGCGTCGGCGAACGCGCGGTGGGCCGCAACGATCTCGCCGGGGTCGTCCTCGACGAGTCGCGCCGACCACAGCGCGGTTGACAGGTCGTTGCCGCGTCGCTCGAGCTCGGTGGCGAGTCCGCCGTCGAGCACGACGATGTCGCCGGATCCGATCGCGTCGGTGAGGTTCGGCACGCAATCCAGTGTGCCCACAAATCTGTCACTCGGCCGGGGCTGGAGGGGGACTCTCGAACGACAGGGCTGCGGGCGCGTCGGCCGGGACGATCGGATGAGCCGGAAATATCGGCGGGATGCGCCGATAGGGCTGCCCGAGCGGCGGGCGCAGATCGTCCTCACCGCGGTTCGGCCACAATGCCATCGCTCGTTCGGCCTGCGCGGTGATCGACAGGGCGGGGTTGACCCCGAGATTCGCCGTCAGCGCCGAGCCGTCGACGACGTGGAGCCCGGCGTAGCCGTAGACGCGGTGGTACGCGTCGATCACACCGGTGGACGGCGAGTCGCCGATGGGGCAGCCGCCGATGAAGTGCGCCGTCATCGGGATGTTCATCAGGTCGCCCCAGGTTCCGCCGGCGACACCGCCGATGTTCTCGGCGAGTTGCCGCGCGGCCCGGTTGGCAACCGGTATCCAGGTCGGATTCGGCTCGCCCTCGCCCTGGACGGACGTCAAGCGGCCACGCTTCGAGCGCCGCACCGTAATCGAGTTGTTCAGCGCCTGCATCACCAGCAAGATGATGATCTTCTCCGACCAGCGCCGCGGAATGATCGTCGTCGCGAGGAGCCGTGGGTTGCTCGCCGCCGCGCCGAGCCACTGGCGCCACCGATGCCGCCGGGTGCCGCCGTCGGTCATCGTCGTCGTCAGGAGCCCCATTGCGTTGCTGCCCTTGCCGTAGCGGACCGGCTCGATGTGCGTGTACTCGTCGGGATGCCACGACGACGTGATCGCGACCCCCCGGGTGTAGTCGGCGCGCGGGTCCTTGGACACGACTCCGAGCAGCGACTCCGAATTCGTGCGAGTCAGGTGGCCCACGCGGTCGGACACGCGGGGGAGCGTCGTGGCCTTCAGCTTGTGCAACAACGTCTGGGTGCCGTAAGTCCCGGCGGCGAATACCACATGCTGGGCGGTGAATGCGCGGCTCGGGCGACGGCGCCACGACCCGCTACGCACGGTGTCGACCGCGTAGCCGCCGTCGCGCAGCGGCCGGACGTTGGTCGCGGTCGTCAGGGCGTGGATCTGCGCCCCGCCCTTCTCGGCCAGCGCCAGGTAGTTCTTGACCAGCGTGTTCTTCGCGTTGTGCCGGCATCCGGTCATGCATGACCCGCACTCGAGGCACCCCTGTCGGGACGGGCCGACGCCGCCGAAGTACGGATCCGTCACCTCGACGCCCGGCCCGGGCCCGAAGAACACGCCGACAGGTGTCCGGCGGAATGTCTCGCCCCGGCCGAACTGATCAGCCAGCCGCTTCATCTCGTCGTCCGGCGTGGTCATGGTCGGATTGGTGACGACACCGAGCATCTTCTTGGCCTGCGCGTAATGCGGAGCCAGTTCCTCGCGCCAGTCCGTGATGTGGGCCCACTGGGGGTCGTCGTAGAACGGCGGTAACGGCTCGTACAGGGTGTTGGCGTAGTTGAGCGAACCGCCGCCGACGCCGGCCCCGGCCAGGATCACGACGTTGTTGAGCACATGGAAGCGCTGGATGCCCTTGAGGCCCAACCTCGGCGCCCAGATGAAGTTGCGGGCGTCCCACGACGTCGTGGGCAGTGCGTCGTCGGTGAAACGCCGGCCCGCCTCCAGAACCCCGACCCGGTAGCCCTTCTCGGTCAGTCGCAGCGCCGCGACGCTCCCGCCGAACCCGGAGCCGATCACGATCACGTCGTAGTCCGCCATGCGGCGCCTCCGCCCATTCAGTTGAGTGGTGCATTATCGCTCGAGTGGTGCGTTGTATCGCACCACTCGTCGCCAAACGCACCACTCAACGGAGAGCGGGAGACGATCAGCCGAAGCGGCCGGAGATGTAGTCCTCGGTGCGCGGGTTGCTCGGGTTGGAGAAGATCTTCTGGGTGTCGTCCATCTCGACGAGCTGACCGGGCTTGCCGATCGCAGGGAGGTTGAAGAACGCGGTCCGCTCGGACACGCGAGCCGCCTGCTGCATGTTGTG
This sequence comes from Actinomycetota bacterium, assembly GCA_046734095.1. Taxonomy (GTDB): domain Bacteria; phylum Actinomycetota; class Actinomycetes; order Mycobacteriales; family Jatrophihabitantaceae; genus DASXRA01. The sequence goes on from JBKPQM010000244.1 coordinate 3,369, forward strand.
CGTGACGATGACGATCGTGTAGTTCTCCTTCAGCGACTGGATGAGGTCCTCGATCGCGAGCGTCGAGATCGGGTCCAGCGCTGAGGCCGGTTCGTCCATCAGTAGCACCTGCGGCTCGACGGCGATTGCCCGGGCGATGCACAGCCGCTGCTGCTGACCACCCGACAGGCCGGCGCCCGGCTTGTTCAGCCGATCCTTGACTTCTTCCCACAGGTTGGAGTCCCGCAGCGACTTCTCCACGATGCTGTCGAGCTCGGACTTTGGTATCCGCCCGCCCCGCAGCTTGTAGCCGGACGCGACGTTCTCGTAGACCGACATCGTCGGGAACGGGTTGGGTCGCTGGAACACCATGCCGATGGTGCGACGGACGTCGACCGGATCGACGTCGGAGCCGTAGATGTCGTCGCCGTCGAGGAGCACCTTGCCTTGCACGGTTGCGCCGGCGATCACCTCGTGCATGCGATTGAGCGTGCGTAACACGGTGGACTTGCCACATCCGGACGGTCCGATGAACGCGGTAACCGACCGCGGCGCGATGGTGAACGAGACCTCGCTGACGGCGAGGAACTTGCCGTAGTAGGCGTCCAGGTCGTGAGCGTCGATGCGCTTGGCCATCCGGGTTCCTAGTTCTAGACCTTGTTGTGGCGGGCGATCAGCCGAGCAAGCAGGTTGAGGCCCATGACGATGATGATCAGGGTAAGAGCCGCACCCCACATGCGATCTACAGCGTAGTTGTGGATGGGCTGGCCGGTAAACGACCGCTTGGCCCCGAGGTTGGTGACCTGGGCGTAGATCATGCCGGGCAGCGAGCCCTGGAAGCCGCTGCCGAAGAGGTCGGTGTTGGTGTTGTCGGTGTAGCCGACGAGGATCAGCAGCGGTGCGGTCTCGCCGGCGACGCGGGCGATGCCGAGCATGATGCCGGTGAAGATGCCGGTGAGTGCGGTCGGAAGGACGACCTTGAGGACTGTGCGCCACTTCGGCACGCCCAGCGCATACGACGCCTCGCGCAACTCGTTCGGCACCAGCTTCAGCATTTCCTCGGTGGTGCGCACGATCACGGGGATCATCAGCAACACCAAGGCGAGCGACACCAGCCAACCACCGCGCTGGCCGCCGAAGGCGGTGACGAACACGGCGTAGATGAACAACGCCGCGACGATGGATGGGAGGCCGCTCAGGATGTCGACCATGAAGGTCGTCGCACGCGCCAGTCGCCCCCGCCCGTACTCCACCAGGTAGATGCCGACCATCACCGCGATGGGCACTGAGATCAGCGTACAGAAGGCGACCTGCTCGACCGTCCCGATGATCGCGTGTGCCGCGCCGCCCCCTGCATCCCGGTACGTGCGGGTACCGACGTCCTGGGTGAACCATCCGTCCCAGGCCAGGGCGTGGAAACCCTTGCTGATCACCGTCCAGAGCAGCCAAACCAGTGGGACGAGCGCGATGAGGAACGCGAGCGTGACCAGCACCGTCGCCAGGTTGTTCTTGAACTTACGGGCTGCGTGCCCAGGCGCAATGGTTAGCGAGGACGTCGGCGCCGTGGTTGTGGTCGTCATGAGAACTCCCTACGGCGGTTGACAATGCCTCGCGCCGCAGCGTTCACCACAAACGTAAGGACGAACAGCACCAGGCCGGCGGCGATGTACGCGCCCGTCTGCTTCGGGTCGGTGAACTCCGAGGCGTTGTTGGCGATCTTGGACGCGAACGTCTCACCGCCGTTGAAGATCGAGGAGGTGAACGGCGACCCTGGCGACGGCTTGGACAGGATGAGCAGCACCGCGATCGTCTCGCCGAGCGCACGCCCGAGGCCGAGCATCGAACCGCTGATCACGCCCGGGCGGCCGTACGGCAGCACGGCCATGCGGATCATCTCCCACCGGGTCGCACCGAGTGCCCACGCCGCCTCGACGTTGTCCCGGGGTGTCCGCTCGAATACGTCGCGCGAGATGGCCGTGATAATCGGCAAGATCATGATGGCGAGCACGATCCCGCCGTCGAAGATGGTGCCGAGGTCGACGTTCTTGTCCTTGAACAGCGGGATCGCCCCGAGGTGATACAGCGTGCGCTGCACGGGTTCGAGCGCCGGCGCCAGCACGACGATGCCCCATATGCCGTAGATGATCGACGGGATCGCGGCCAGCAGGTCGATGATGTAGGCAACCGGACGAGCCAGCCGGGCCGGGGCGTACTGCGTGATGAAGAGCGCGATACCGATAGCGATAGGGACAGCGATGATCATTGCCAGCAACGAGATGATCACGGTGACCCAAAGCAAGTCGACGATGCCGAAATGCAGTGTGCCGGTATCGACGCTCCAGTCGCGTGAGAAGAGGAAGTTCGACTGGTTGTCCCTGAGCGCGGGAATTGCCTGGCCGATAAGGAACGCGGCGACCAGGGCGATCAAGATCACCACAAAAATGCCGGATCCCTCAGCCAAGCTGTGGAATATCCGGTCGCCCGGCCGCACCCGCCTGCGTGGCGTGCCGAGGGCCACCGACCCGGCTCCGGCGACCGCTGGTTCCGCTTCCAGGGTGCTGACTGCGAGCGGTTCGGCGGAGCCCGTGACCGGCTGGGCGTCAGTAGGTGGAGGCGGCGCTGCGCCCGTCTGGGCGATCTCTTCATCGGTGACTGCGTCGTCGGACGGGGGATCGTCGTCGGCGCGGCTGTGCGGTCGGTCGTACACCGACTCTCTCCCAATGCTGGGCGGTGGCGACGCGGGGTCCTCGGGCGTATCCGCGCCTGACCTGGTCTCTCGCTCTGACATCTCGGTCCGTCCCTCACGGCGCTGGAGCCCCGCTGGCTGCCGGGCTGGCCGGCCGGCCTGGCGGGGCTCCCTCGCTGAGTGAATCTACCTAGCTAATCGTCGCGACCGAAGCCTGCACCTTGCTGGCGATGTCGGTGGGCAGTGGAGCGTAGCCGAGATCAGCGAGACCGGATTGCCCTGGTCCAGAGGTGTAGCTCAGGAACGACTTGACCAGCGGGCCGACCGAGCCGCTCGAGTACTTCTGGCACGCGATCTCGTAGGTCACCAGGATGACCGGGTAGGCGCCGGGCTCTTTGGTGGCGTAGTCGAGCTTCAGCGTCAAGTCGTCGCCCGTGCCGACGATCTTGGCGGCGCTGACGGCCTTACCGGCCGACTCGGCGCTGAGCGCGACCGCGCCGCCTCCGTTGTCGACCTTGGCCATCGACAGCCCGGCGCTGCCGGCGAACGACCACTCGAGGTAGCCGATGCTGCCCTCGGTCGACCCGATCGCCTGCTGCACGCCCTGCGACTTGGCCTTGCCCTGGCCGGTGCCGGCCCAGGTCTTGCTCGGCTTGGCGGTGAAGACCGTCGGCGCTGTCGCCGCGAGGTACTTCTCGTAGTTCTCCGTCGTACCGGAGGAGTCCGAGCGGTAGAAGACCGTGATCTTGCTGGACGGCAAGTTGGCGCCCGGGTTGAGCGACTTGATCGCCGGGTCGTTCCAGGTGGTGATCTTGCCCGTGAAGATCTTGGCCTGCACGTCCGGGTTGAGCGTGAGGTCGGTGACCCCGCTGAGCTTGAACGCGATCGCGATCGGGCCGGTGACCATCGGCAAGTTCAATGCCGGGCTGCCGCAGCGCTTCTGGGCGGCCGCGACCTCACCCTTGTCGGGGTTCAATGCCGAGTCGGAGCCGGCGAAGTCGACCTGGCCGGCGTTGAACTGCTTGACGCCGGCGCCCGAACCCGTCGGGTTGTAGTCGATCGTGGCGCCGCTGCACTGCTTCTGATAGTCCTGAATCCACTGCTGGATCGCGTTCGTCTGGGCCGTCGAGCCCTCGGCCTTCAGGCTGCCGGACGCGCAGGCGACGGTGCTGCCACTGCCGCTGGCGGTCGTCGAGCTGCCTCCGGCCGGAGTTGAGGAGTTGCTGCTCGAGTTGCTACTCGAGCTGCAGGCCGCTAGCGCGAGCCCGCCCGCCAGCAGAGCGGCTGCCGCGCCAGTCCGGTACAGCTTCACGTGTGGTCCCTTTCGTCGTCGAAGGCGGATACCGTTGTCGGACGCTAGGGCCGGCAGATGGCGTGATGGCATGACCCAGGTAAACGCCGGGTGAACGCACCCCGCCAGGGGGGTAACGCTTCCCAAGCCGGCGCGTGTCTACAAGGTGAACAACCTTACGGAGCCCTTGCGTACTGGACGTCGAGGTCGTACGGGGTGAATCCGTACCGGCGATAGAGCCGCATTGCCGCCGTATTGCTGTCGTCTACGTATAGGAGCACTTCCCGTACGCCGCTGGTAGTCAGGTACTCGAGCCCGGCGCTTAGTAGGGCCAACCCCAGCCCGCTGCCCTGAGCCGTCGGCGAGACCCCGAGTACGTAGACCTCGCCGGTGCCGTCGGGATGCACCTTCGTCCAGTGAAAGCCCACGAGTTCGCCGTCCTGCTCGGCGAGCAGGAATCCAGCCGGATCGAACCACGGCTCGGCCTCGCGGGCCTCGATGTCCGCGCGTGTCCACCGGCCCTGCTCGGCGTGGTCGGCGAAGGCCGCGGCGTTGACGGCCAGCCAGGCGTCCTCGTCCTGGCCGGGGACGAACGAGCGCAGCGTGATGCCGGCCGGTACGGGCTGGTGCGGCAGGTCGGCCAGCGTCCGGCGCAGCTGCCACAATGTGCGGGACTTGACGTAGCCCCGGGCGGTAGCCGCCGGGGCGACCGGGCTGTGCTTGCCATGCGACCACACGAGCAGCCGTGGCGCCAGCGGCTCCAAGGCCGCGATCAGCGCGTCGGACGCGGCGACCAGGTCCGCGATCTCGGCCGTGTCGTCGTCGAGCTGCGCGTAACCGGTCAGCGGACCGTCGGCGCGGGCCACGAGGTGCCTGAGCCCGGGCTGGGCCGCCTCGGCGAGTTGCAGCATGGCGTGATCACTCAGCGGCGGCGCGCCGTCTCGGTCGCGCACGAAGTCGATCAGCGCACGTACGTCTTCGCGCAGATTTGCGGGCAACACGTCGAAAACGGCGACGGTCACCTAGTCATGCTAAATGTCGACGAGATCGTCGGCCGTCGCGCGCCGCGCCTCGATCGCCGATCCGTCGGTGACCGGGCGGACGAACTTGTAACCCACGTTACGTACCGTGCCGATCAGGGCCTCGTGCTCGGAGCCCAGCTTGGCGCGCAGTCGCCGGACGTGCACGTCGACCGTCCGACTGCCGCCGAAGTAGTCGTAGCCCCAAACTTCCTGGACGAGGTGCGACCGGGTGAATACCCGCCCCGGGTGCTGGGCCAGGAACTTGAGCAGCTCGAACTCCTTGTACGTGAGGTCGAGCGCGCGACCCGACAGGCGGGCGCTGTAGGTGGTCTCGTCGATGACGAGCTCACCGATCTGGACGTGTTCGGGTGAGGGATTCGTGATGCGGGCATACCGGTCGACCACCAGGCGCAGCCGGGCATCAAGTTCGGCTGGGCCGGCCGTGTCGAGTACGACATCGTCGACCATCCATTCGGGGGAGAGCGCGATAAGCCCACCTTCGGTCAAGACGGCCACGACCGGGACGTTGCGACCGAGCGCGGCCAGGACCCGAGTGAAGGCCCGTGCACCCGCCAGGTCGCGCCGAGCGTCGATCAGCACCGCGTCGCCGCCGACGTGGTCCACGAGGCGGCCGGCGTCGAGCGGCAAGACAGTGACGTTGTGCGACAACAGGCCCAATGCGGGAAGAACCTCGGTCGTGGGCTGCACGGCGCTCGTGAGTAGGACGAGATCCATACACGTCTCCTGCGTTGCGTCGCCAGGCGGCGGCGTACCAGGCGGCGCTGCCCAGCCGGTTACCAGGCAGGATATCAAGGTGGACTCTGCGCAGCCGGTCAGCCTGACCACATCAGACGGCGTGCCGATCGCCTGCGATTACTGGCCGGCACACAGCGGCGAGCCGGCCTACGTGATCGCGCACGGGTTCACCGGATCGAGCCGGAACCCGACGGTGCGCCGAATCTGCGCCCAATTTGCCAGCACGGGAGCCGCGGTGCTGGCGCTCGATTTCCGCGGGCACGGCCGATCGGGCGGCTGCTCGACGGTGGGCGAGCTCGAGGTGCACGACCTGGCCGCGGCGGTGTCGTTCCTGCGTGATCAGGGGCACCCCGCTGTGGCGGTCATCGGCTGGTCGATGGGCGGTTCGGTGGCGCTGCGCTACGCCGGTCTGGGCGGCGATGTCGACGCGGTGGTGAGCATCAGTTCCCCCGGGCACTGGTGGGAGCGTGGTACACCGCCGATGCGCCTCGTGCACTGGGCCACCGAGACGCGACTCGGCCGGCTGGTCACCCGCCTGGCCACTGGAACCCGCCTGGCTACGACCGGCTGGACGGTGCTGCCCGAGTCGCCGGTGGAGGTGGTGGCGGCGATCGCGCCGCGTCCGCTGCTGATCGTGCACGGCGACACCGACCGTTACTTCCCGAGGCATCACGGGGAGGCTCTGGCCGCGGCCGCCGCGGGGTCGGAGTTCTGGATGGAGGCGGGCATGGGCCACGCCGAGACCGCCACTACTCCCGCTCTGATCGGGCGAGTGGGCGCCTGGGTGCGGGCCGCCATCGGCGACGCATCGACGGCCCGTCTGGGACGATGAGAGCCGTGGTGGCCGAACCGTGGGACCGGGACGCCCTGGACGCCACGGCTCGGATTCCCATTATCGATGAGTTCGCCTTGTTCGACCCGAACGCGGGAGGTCCGCGAGACCCGAATCCCACGAACCAGCTGCCGCCACAAGCACCGGCGCCGCCGGCTGTTCCGGTCGAGATCAACCATATCGGCGGGGCGGTGGTGGCCGCTGTCGTCGGGGTCGGCCTGGCTGTCGCGGCGAAGTTCGGAGCGACCCCGCTGCTCGTCGGGGTGGCCGCCGCCCAGGGCCTGCTGGTGATCTCATGGGTGGTCGGCACCGCCCTCCCGGGACGTCTCGGCGCGTTGGTCGTCGGTGCGCTGGCCGCCGGCGGCGCTGACGTTGTCGTGTCCCGATGGCCGCACGGGCAACTCGGAACGCTTCTCGGCGTCCTGGGACTTGCCATTCCGGCGATGTTCATCCACCAGCTGACCCGCGGCGTGGTGCGCGCGCGAGTCGTGGAGTCGCTCTCCGACATCGCGTTGATGGTGGTCCCCGTGGTGTCGATGGCCGCCCTCCTGCAACTTCGGCACGAGACGGTCGGCGCGCTGATGGTCAGCGGCGTGATGCTCGCCGCCGGCGGGGCGCTCGTGGCCGGGCACCTGGTCGACATGGTCTGGCCGGTGCCGCGATTCGACCCGAACGTGTCGCGCGGGTTGCTGGCGGTGGTCGTCGGTGCGGCGGTCGGCGCCGCCGCCACGTATTTTCGGCTGCACAACACGGTCGAGTTCACGGGTGGCCGCTCCGTTTACCTCGGCGCGTCAATCGGCGCGATCGTGAGCCTGTTCGCAATCGGGATGGCGTTCGTCGAGTACAGCCTGCCGCCGGCCGGACGCGTGCGGACGCTCGCCCGTCCGATCGCGGGCACCCTCGTCGCGCTGGGGTTGGTGATGCCGATCGGCTACCTGCTGTGCCTGATCATCCGGGGATGACATGGTGAATCCAGAAGCGGGGGTGTCGGCACCGGCCACAGCGGCCGGCCGGCGACGTCGTCGGCGCTGGCCTTGGATCACGGGCATCGTCGTCGTGGTGCTCTTCGCCCTGTTGGTCGTCGCGGACCGGATCACCGTGTCCATGGCGGAGTCGGCAGTGGCCGACCGCATCGCCGGCCAGCCGCCGTTCGCTGGAAGCGGCGTCTCGCCGCACGTCTCGATCAACGGCTTCCCGTTCCTCACGCAGGCCGTGGCCGGCACGTACGACGACATCGAGGTGTCCGGCAAGGGGCTGACGATCGACCAGGTAAGCGGCATCGCGCTCGACGTGCGCATGCACGGCGTGCATGTGCCGCTGCACAACGCCATCGATCGCCACGTTGACGCCTTGCCGATCGATCACCTCAACGCGGTGGCAACCGTCCCGTACGCCGAGGCGGCGCAGCGCACTGGCATCGAGGGACTGCAGCTTTCCGACAACAACGGCACGCTGCACGTCACGCTGTCCGCCAGCGTGGCGCCGCTGGGCGATCTCACCGCGTCGGCGGACGCCGACCTGCACGTCAGCGGGAACCGGGTCGCGTACACCGTCCGGCAAATCACCGTGAACGGCGCGCCGGTCCCGGCCGCGCTCGCGCCCCATCTGCAGCAGATGATGAACGGCGAGCTGGCCCTGCCCACGCTGCCGTACCACCTGCACGTCACCGGGGTAACACTGACACCGTCCGGAATCCAAGCTACGGCGGAGGCCGATCACATCGTCGTCGATACGAGCTGACAGCCCGCGAGCCGGACGACTACGCTGACCGCCATGGGCAACGCGCTCTGCGCGGTGAGCAGCCCCCTGCTCACCTCTCGCCGCACGGTCGACCTGTGCCGTGTGGGCAGCTGCCTGTGTAACGCCCGCTGATCGGGCTGATCCGCACCTATACCGCCGTTCGTGCGGTTCTTGCCTATACCCCTGGCCATGTCTATCGACAAAGAGGAGAAAGCTATGAGCCGCGCAGACGTGCTCGTCTCGGCCGACTGGGCCGAGGAGAACCTGAACACTCCGGGCGTCGTGTTCGTTGAGGTCGACGAGGACACCAGCGCCTATGACGGCGGCCACATCCCGGGAGCCGTCAAGCTCGACTGGAAGACCGAGCTGCAGGACCAGGTGCGCCGCGACTTCGTGAACAAAGAGCAGCTCGAGAAACTGCTCTCCGGGAAGGGCATCAGCAACGACGACACCGTGATCCTTTACGGCGGCAACAACAACTGGTTCGCCGCTTACGCCTACTGGTACTTGAAGCTGTACGGGCACGACAAGGTAAAGCTGCTCGACGGTGGCCGCAAGAAGTGGGAGCTCGACGGGCGCGAGCTATCCAAGGACGCCGTGTCTCGGCCGGCGACCACCTACAAGGCCAAGGATCAGGACACCTCGATCCGCGCGTTCCGCGACGAGGTCATCGACGCAATCGGCAACGAGAACCTGATCGACGTCCGGTCACCCGATGAGTTCACCGGCCGGCTGCTCGCCCCGGCTCACCTGCCGCAGGAGCAGTCGCAGCGCGCCGGACACATCCCGACCGCACTGAACGTTCCCTGGAGCAAGGCGGCCAATGAGGACGGCACTTTCAAGTCCGACGACGAACTGCGCAAGCTCTATGTGGACGAGGCCGGCCTCGATGAGGCCAAGGACACCATCGCCTACTGCCGGATCGGGGAGCGGTCGAGCCACACCTGGTTCGCGCTGCACGAGCTGCTCGGCTACCCCAACGTGAAGAACTACGACGGTTCCTGGACCGAGTACGGCTCGCTGGTCGGCGTCCCGATCGAGAAGGACGTGTGATGCCCGAGGCATCGCCGGCTAACCACTGCAATCGCTCGCGCGACGAACGGAGATCATGATGTGCGGAGCCCCGGCCCAGGCACCTGAGTTGCCGGCTCACGTGGACGTCAGCAAGGAAACGGTCATATACGGGGTCGTCTCGAAGGACGGCGCCCCGGTTCCGGCGGCCTACGTGCGGCTGCTCGACTCAACGGGCGAGTTCACCGCCGAGGTCGTCACGTCCGCGACCGGCGACTACCGGTTCTTTGCCGCCTCGGGCACCTGGACGTTGTCCGTGCTGCACCGCGACGGCAAAGCCCGCAAAGAGGTGCACGCGTCGGAGCCGGGCCTCGTCGAGGCACCCATCGCGCTGAGCTGATCGTTGGTCGGACGCGCCGCACAACGCGGTGCGTCCGGCCGCGCTAGTAGACGAGCGCCTGGGCGCTATCGCGTAGCACCTCGTCCACGAAGGACACGGAGCCGGCGATGCGCACGCCCGGCAGCACCTCGTCCTCGGTGATCCCGCGCCGGGCGGCGCACTGCGTGCACACGGTCAGCGTGCCGTCGGCCAACACCGCGTCCCGCAGTTGCGACAGCGGCGTCGCCTCCGGCAGCGCGAACTGCTCGGCCCGGCCGGGGACGGCCAGCCACGCCGCTTCGCCGGTCAGCCACAAGGACACGTCGGCACCGGCGGCCAGCCCGGTCGCCGCAACCGTGAACGCCTGATTGCACCGTTCCGGATCGTCCACGCCGGCCGTGCACTTCACCACGAGAGGCCTCGTCATACGACTATCCTGCACGGCATGGAGGGGGCGTATCTCGCGGTGCTCGTAGCGGTCGTTCTCGGCATCGCGGCGGTGTCGCTCTACGTGGCTTACCAGCTCGTCGCCAGGACCGGGGTGAACAAGCGTCGCGGTGCCCCGGCCCGAGGGGCGAAGCGATGAGTGCTCGCGCGAAAAACAGTCATGAGCCGGGCGACACCACTGACCTCCGGACGGGGGCGCCGCTGCACGATGCGTTGCTGGCGCTCCTGCCGCTCGTCGGTGCCTGGACGGGCACCGGAGTGGGCGTGGTGCCGTCGACCGGTGAGGGATTCACTTTTCGGCAGCAGCTGACTTTCGCCCATGACGGGCGGCCGTTTCTCGTCTACGGGTCGCGGACCTGGCTCGTCGATGCCGACGGCGAGGACATCCGGCCGGCCTTTCGCGAGTCGGGGTTCTGGCGCCCCGGGGCCGGGCCGGACGACGTCGAGGTCGTGGCCGCCTCGAACACCGGCCTGACGATGCTGTTCACCGGCACGGCCGGCGATCAGCGCTGGGATCTCGCCACGTCGTCCGTCGTGAGCACCCCGACCGCCAAGCAGGTTGCCGGCGAGCGCCGCCTGTACGCGATCTCGGGTGACACGCTGGCGTACGCGACCGAGTTGGCGCTGCACGATGACGACTACGCGCCGCACCTCAACGCCACACTAAAGCGGGCCAGCTAACCGGTTTGGCATCTAGGCTGGGATTGCAACCGCGAGACCGGGTCGAAGCGGCTGGTAATCCGGTACTCGCCGGACGTCGGCACGGTGATCTTCAGCCAGCCGTCGGCGTTGGCGAGGCAGGCACCAACCGCCAGCGTGCGGTCGGTGTGCTGAACGGTGAGGTACGGCGACCAGCGCACACGCAGCAACATCGGACCGGCGGCCGGTGCGCCGATCGTGATGCTCGTCGGTTCGACGCTTCGCACCTGCGCGCCCTCGGCCAATTGGGTCGCGTCGGTGACTCGATACAGCCTCCAGGACGCGTTCGACCACACCGGCCGGAGGTAGTCGAGCCCGCCGCCGATGAGCTTGGCTTCCTGTACGGCCGAATAGTCGAGTTCGGTCGCGGGGACAGCTACCCACCCAACGGCCAGCTCCTGCAGCCAGCGGTGGTAGCTCGACGAGGTCAGTGCGTCCTTCTCGTAGAAGATCGGATCGTTGGCGACGTCGGCCTGCCGATCCCAGCCGCGAGCAAGCGACACCTTGCTCGCCAGGTACACAGTCGCGAAATGGTTCTTCGAATCGAGCACCTCGAGCCGCTGGCCCACGGCCGCCGGGCCGGCTTTCGACTGCTCGCTGCTAAGCGCGCTCAGCAGTGGACGGTAGAACGCCTGGGTGGAGGATGGTGCGGCCGTGTAAGACATCTGCTGGACGAGGTCGATCGTCGGCCAGAGCGCGAGCAGCGCCAGCACCGGCGCGAGAAGCCACCGGCGCAGCGGCGAGTAGGCCACGGCCACCGGAGCGGCGCAGATCCACGCCAGCCGGGTGACGTTGTTGCCGATGGCGCCCGGCGCGGCCAGGAAGATCGGCAACGCCAGCAGGAGCAGTAGCGCGGACGTGCGCACCACCCGGGTCGGGCAGAACAGTGCGACGCCGATGCAGCACAACGCGGCCGGCACCATATCGGTGGGCTGGAACGGCATCTGGCCGGTGCCGGGGAACAGCAGCGCCATTGCGATGCCGATGACGCCGAGCAGACCGGCAATCACCAGCGATGCGCGTCGGCGGCTCTCGTCCGTCAGAACCACAGCGAGCAGCACGAGGCCCAAGAACAGCCCGGCCAGCGGGCTGGCGAAGTAGGCCGCCGCGGCGAGCGGAGCGGCGAACAGCACCTTGCGATGCAGCAGCGCGAGCAGCGAGGCGGCGGCCAGCGTGACGCCGACGGCGAAGGTGACGCGTCCGTCGAGCAGGTTGGCCATCGCCGCCACCGAGAACGCCACCGCGCCGGCCCGCGGACGCCGCGAGTTGGCCACCAAGCGCGCGGTGATCACTCCGCCGACGACGGCTGCGGCGACACCCGTGGCGCGCACGCCGAATATCGCCATGGAGCTCGGCGTCAGCAGGCTGTACGTGGGAAGCGACAAGCCGCCGAACCAGCCTGTCCACCACGAAACATTGCCGGCCGACTTGACGACGTTGGCGCGCGCGATCTGTGCCGCGAGATCAGGCGCGAGGGGTCGCCAGGCCAGATAGACGACCGCGAGCACAACGCCGACGACCACGGCCCAGCCGGCGGGCGTCAGCCGTCCGGCCGCCCGTTGTAGGCGGCTGATCACTATCTCGCCAGCGCGCACCGTCTGGCTCGTCATCAACACCTTCACTGCGAAGTGGACGCGGCATTGCGCTCATCCGCGTGAGCCTGTATTGATCTAGCTTGGCTATATTGAGCCTACTCGGCGACGGCGACACCCCTATTTCAGGCGGCTTTCAGGCGACGACGTGTCGGGTGTTTCCGGCGACTTCAAGCGAGCGCGTGCCGAGAATAGGGCAGCCCCCGAACCCTTTCCGCCGTAGGGGCGGGCCGGTTGGACGGACCGACGGTTCGGGGGCCGGGTAGCTGCCGGGTATTGCCAGCCGCACTGCCTGCGGTCGCAAACTCGGCGTCCGGGAGCTTCGGCGACTCATCTGACCGGGATGTCTGGTCGGGAAGATCGCCGACGGCGGCTAGCGGACAGCCACCTCACGTGTCCGGTATGTACTCAAGTTCGGACCACCTCCTTTCCCGTGTACACCCACCGTATTGGGCAGAAGTCGGCGGGAGCAACAAATTTCGTCGGTGGCGTAGATCGCTTCTTCAGCGCCTCGTCAGAAACCGGCGAGCTTCTGCACGGTCCGCACCAGGTCGACGTCCCGCGGCCGAGGCCGGCCGTCGAGCTCGACCACGTCGACGGGACCCCGCACCGTGCTGGCCAGGAAGACGGCGTCCGCTGCATGCAGGTCGTCGACCACCGCGTCGGCGAGCACGGTCTGCCAGCCGTGCTCGGCGGCCCGCTCGAACAGCCGGTGCTGGGTGGTGCTGGCGAGGATGCCGGTGATGCCGGGCGGGACGGTGTACATCGTGTCGCCCAGCGTCCACACAACGCTCGCTGTCGGTCCTTCGAGAACATGGCCGCCGGTGCTGACGAAGATCGCGTCGTCGGCGCCGCGCCGTAACGCCTCGCGCTGCGCGGCCATGTTTACCGCGTACGAGATCGTCTTGACGCCGCCGAGCAGCCATGGAACCTCGGCGAAGGCGTCGTGGCTGGTGCCGCGGGTGAGCGTGACGGCCCGCACTCCGTCCCGTCGCTGCGTAC
>JBKPQM010000245.1:0-10305 GCA_046734095.1 Actinomycetota bacterium
ACTACGGCCCGCACGGCACCGCCTCGACCGCCGGCGAGACGCTGTTCGGGCGCATCGTCGCAGGCAAGCGGCCGCTATGGACGGGAAAGCTCGACCAGCCGCACACCTTCCACTATCTGCCCGACCTTGCTCGCGGGCTGATCGTTCTCGCCAGCCGCCCGGATGCCGATGGACAGGTCTGGCACCTGCCCGCGGCCGAGCCGCTTACGGCGCAGCAGTTCTTCGACCTCGTCTCGACAGCTGCGGGCCGGCCGACGCCCATCAAGGCCAGCGTCGCGGGACCGGCGCTGCTTGCCGTCGCCGGCCTCGTCTCGCCAATGCTCCGCGAGCTGCGCGAGACCACCTATCAGTTCCGCGCGCCGTTCGTGCTCGACTCATCCAAGTTCGAAGCCGCCTTCGGCCCCCTCGAATCAACGCCGCACCCTCAAGCGGTGGCGCACACCCTCGCCTGGTACCGCTCCCGCTGACCAGCACACCAGCCAGCCCCGCAGCAGGCGGCCGCGACCCGGTAGTCCGCTCGCTGACGGCCGACCGGATGGTCCCTTGTCGTGCAGGTCGAAACGCTGTGGCCGGCCTGGACCGCCTGACAATCGCCGCGTCCGTCTGGCGCCGCCTACCGGCGGCATCGCCCCGAGCCTGGCGTTGCGGGTGCGCTGACTGTTGCCACGATCGTGTTCGAGATGGGCCAACAACGCCCCCAAGGGCTCTTCTTCCGTACATGCCCCGCGCGTCCGTAACCGTCGAATCCGCCCAGCCTCCAGGAAATTGTCCAAGATCGTTGGCACGGCCCATCGAGATCACGAGGTCATCGGAAAAGGTTGTCCTGCTCTACATAGGGGAGGATGTACGCATACATCGCCGGATAGCGTTCCGGTCCAGCCACGTGCGGATTGGTGTGAGTCTGGTTCACGCCGCCCTGGGTGGCGATGGTCAGGCCGACCACCAGCGCCATCGCGGCGATGCTCAGCACCGCTGTGATCCAAAGGCGTACTCGCCGGGTCATCATGACCTCCTTCATCCCATGCACCCCACGCTAAGCGGATCATGGGTGGTTCGAAGCCGCTACGGCGGCGGATGGGATCAGAACCCGACCACCCCTCCACGCTGCGGACGAAGGCGGCGCCGATGGTGGGCATGGGGACGGGGATGCGGCCCGGGTTGATGCGTGCGAACTGCTCGTCGCCGTCCTCGGCCAGGCCCGCGCTCACGGCGTTGATCCGGACGGCGTGGTCGAGGCGGAGGGCGGCGGCGCGGACGAAGCCGTCGACCCCGCCGTTTGCGACCGATAAGCCGGCCCCCACCGGGATCGGATCGTCGAGGAGGTAACCCGACACCGGGGTGAAAGAGCCCCGTTGGAGATCAGCGAACGCCCCAGCAGGACGAGACGGATCTGACTGAGAAGTTCGCTCTCGATGCCAAACACGAACTCCGCCTCGGACATGCTGTCGAACGGACCGAGATAGGCGTCGCCGGCCGCGCAGACGAGGGCGTCGAAGCTTCCGACTTGGTGGTACATGGCTCGCACCGAGTCCGGCGAGCCGATGTCCACGTGGACGGTGCCAGATCGCCGTCCAACGACTACGACCTCATGCCGATCCGAGAGTGTCTCCACGGCGGCCTTGCCAATCGTGCCGGCACCGCCCACCACGATGATGCGCACCGGATTCTCCTTTCCACGTCGATGCCCTCGGGAGGTGGGTTGATTGCGGTCAGGCAGCCGGTTGGCCGAGCACCGTGGCGGCGATGAGCTCGTAAAGCGCGGGCTGGCCCGGCGGCATCACGCGAGGGGCTGCGGCCATCGCTCGGACCCGGTCGAAGGCGTCGCCGATCGCGTCGCCGGTCAACAGCGGCCCGTGTGCGGTGGCGACCGTGTCGGGGTGCAGGTTGGCGACGGAGTCGACGTGCCGTCGGTAGCGCGCCGGGTCCAGCCACTGGTGCCACGGTGAGATGAGGCTGTTGAGCAGCGTGAACGACTCGGCATAGAGGTCTTCGGGGACGTCGTCGCGGTGGTGTACAGAGCCGGTGGTCATGGCCGCGAAGGAGTCGACGCCCCACAAGACGCCCGTGCGTTCATCGAACAGGCCACGGGTGGTAGGGCCGTCGAAGATCGGTGGCAGCACCAGCCGCATCCGCCGGTCCCCGGCGCGTCCTCAGGGTCGACCAGCGAAAAGACCTGGTCCAGCCACCGCTGGCGATGGATCGGGGCGCCGGTATCGACGATGATCGGCTCACTGCCGCGGACTACCAGCGAGTTGACCGGAAGATACTGGCCGGGTCCAGCCGCGGCCAGGTTGGGGATCAGCCAGGTCTCCGGGGCGACGAGCACGGGGGCGCTGGCCGGAATCTGCGAGCTAGTCATCACAATCTCCTTGCCGTGTACATAGGGGAAGCCAGGAATGCGGGGCTCAAACGACCGAGGAGCCGGCGTCATTCGCTGACTCATGACCAATGACCGTAAAGTCTCACACGATGTGAGGGTCAAGGACGGAGGACGACATGCGGATCGGTGCGGTGGCTCGCGCGACAGGGGTCAGCGAGAGGCTGCTGCGCTACTACGAAGAGCAGGGCCTGCTCACACCGACGCGGTTGCCCAGCGGCTACCGGGAGTATGGCGAGGCGGATGTCGCGGCGGTGCGCAACATCCGCGCGTTGCTCGCGGCCGGCCTGCCCATCCGCGTCATCGCCGATGTGCTGCCGTGCATTTGCGAATACAGCGAGCGCATCGTCCCGACCTGCCCCGCGTTCATCGTCAGCCTGCGCCGCGAACAGGCCCGCATCAACGACGCCATCGATGAGCTGCGGACCTCGCAGAAACTGCTCGACATTGTTCTTGACGCGGCGCCGCCCGCGGTTAGCGCAGCAGCCGATCGCACAAACCAAGAGACGTTTACGTCCGGCATCAATCGAGCCGCACCAACAACGCGGCTGACAACGGCCGGTCGACGCACGCAATAATGCCGGAAACTTCACAGCAGACAGGTACCGGCGTGTGTTATGACGACTACGCCTTTGAATCGGGCAGGTCACACCAGTTCTCAGCCCGGCTCGACCGACAAAACATGGTTGAAGACCTGGTGGGGATCCCACCGGCTCTTCGCTTCCTGGAGTTTCTTGTAGTTCCTGCCGTAGTACAGCTCGGACCACGGGACGCCTGATTGGTTCCATTCCTCTTCCAACAGATCGGGGTCCGGCCAATTCATGTAGCGGCCGCCGGTCCGATCGTTCGGTACCGGCACGCCTTCGGTGGCGCGCCGCACCGAGATCTCGCCGCTACCGCTCGGGCCCGAGATCGTCCCGGCCGACCGCACGACTGACCGGTGATTCAAGCTGAGCCGTACGCTCGATCCACCCGAGCCTTGTGGAACGTCACAAGATCAACCTGGGGAGTCAGTAGGCGATGGCCCGGCCGTCTGCGATCGCCGCGTCGACCTCGGCCTGGCCCGGCGGCCTCATCCGTCCGGCCCTGGTCAGCGCCGCGACCTTAGCGATGTTGACCTTGCTCCAGCGGCTGTTAGGTCTGCGCGGAGTGTACTTCTGCAGGAAGTACGTGCCGTCCAGCGCCTTGCGATGGCTGGAGATCCATCCCCAACACAGGCCGACGTCCACGGCCTCGTCTGATGTGATCGAGGCGATCCCGGAGCCCTTCTTGGCGATCTTGATCCACACGCCCTCGCGTCGGCGGCCGGCGACGCCGAGCGGCCGGCCGCGTTGTCCCTGTTATCGCAGCGCGCAGCGCCCCGCGGATGCGATGCGCGGAAGATGATGGATCAGCTGTGGTCGGCGACGAGGAAGGGCTGAGCCGATGTGGTCGCGGTGGCGCGCTCGAGCAACGGCCGCGCGCCTAGCTCCTCGAGTCGTAGCCCGCATCCGATCCGTCGATAGGACGATCTCAGTGATGCCGGCAGCTCGCAGATATGGATGTTTCTGTCACGGCCGCGTTGCGGGAGCTGGATCTTGCAGTCGCCAAAGCGGGTGTGTGCCACTAGGTAGCGTGAGTCGGTGAGCGGCGCACGCGCGAGGTACGACGTGATCGTAATCGGTGGGGGCCATAACGGTTTGGCCGCTGCTGCTTACCTGGGCCGGGCCGGGCGGTCGGTGCTTGTTCTCGAGCGAAACGACACTCTCGGCGGGGCGGTGGCGAGTGTGTCGCCGTTTCCGGGCGTCGATGCGCGGATATCGCGCTACTCATATCTGGTCAGCCTGCTACCGGACCCGATCGTGCGTGACCTCGGACTCACCCTGGCCATCCGGTCGCGGCGGACGGCGTCGTACACACCGGTAGGCGACGACGAGTTGCTGGTGGAGCGTGAGGTCGGGCCGGCCACGGCTGATTCGTTCGGCCGGCTCACCGGATCGGGCGCGGAGTTCGCGGCGTGGCAGGAGTTCTACCGGCAGCTGCGCGCGGTAGCAGAGGTCGTCGCGCCGACGATGCTTTACCCGCTTCCCGCCCGAGAGGAGTTGCAGAAGGCGGTCGCCGACGCGGCCGGCGCGTCGGTTTGGGCTGATGTATTCGACCAGCCGCTCGGCGCCACGATCGAGCAGCGGTTCGCGAATGATGTCGTGCGCGGGGTCGTACTCACTGACGCACTCATCGGCACGCACACCTACGCCCACGACCCGTCGTTGTTGCAGAACCGCACGTTCCTCTATCACATGATCGGCAACGGCACCGGCGAGTGGGCAGTGCCGGTGGGTGGGATGGGAACCGTCGCCGCCGCGTTCGAGCAGGCTGCACGCGACGCGGGAGCCGAATTACATGTGCGCGCCGAAGTGACCGCACTTGATGCGGCGACCGGCGAGGTGCGCTGGCACGACGCGGACGGCGTCGAGCGCGGCGCGTCGGGCCGGTTTGTTCTCGCCAATGTCGCACCGAAGACTTTGTCGCGCCTGCGCGGCAGCGTGCCGGCATCGGTTGAGGGCAGCCAGTTGAAGATCAACATGGTGTTACGGCGACTGCCCCGGCTGCGCTCTGGCATTGACCCCCGGGCCGCGTTCGCTGGCACCTTCCACATTGCCGAGAGCTACGAGCAGCTCGAGACTGCGTTTCGTGCCGTCGATGCGGGCTCCCTCGCCGACCCGCAACCGAGCGAAATCTACTGCCACACCGTGACGGACCCGTCTGTGCTTGCCCCTGACTTGATCGCTGCGGGCTGGCACACGCTGACCATGTTCGGTCTGCACGCGCCCGCCCGGCTCTTTGCCGATGACCACGACGCACGCAAGGACGAGGCGATGCGACGTGCCCTCGCCGCGCTTGACGACTGCCTCGCCGAGCCGATCGCCGATTGCCTGGCCGTTGACGCCGACGGCGCGCCCTGCCTCGAGGCGCACACGCCGATCGAACTCGAAGAGGACCTTGGGCTGCCCGGCGGCAACATCTTCCACGGTGATCTTCAATGGCCGTGGGCGAACAAGAACGCTGAGGTAGACGATCCCTGGGGCGTGGCGACGGACGAACCGCGCCTACTCATTTGCGGCAGCGGCGCCCGTCGAGGCGGCGCCGTCAGCGGCATTGCCGGCCATAACGCCGCTCACGCAGTCCTCGAACACTCCTGAACGCGCTAGTGGTCCAATGGTCGCCGAGACCCTTGTCGGTGTGGAATGACGCGCAGATGAGAGCCTGTGGGCGCTGTGTCTGGTTACCGGAAGTAGCTGATGTGCGGTCGTCCCCGCGTCGGACGTCGGATGTCATGGCGATCGAGCTGGCTGCCGGAGGTGCCGCTCGGCCTCGGCCTCGAAGACGTCACCCCGCTTCCTGAGGCGATGACGGAGCCGGACGTTGTGGCTGCTGCTGATCACGTTCACCTTCAGCTCGACGTCGGTGTTCTCGGCGCCTTGAAGGAGAGCTTCGCTGCTGCTGCATCAGCCACGATCGTCGGCCATGACGTCTGCGTGGATGGGTCGGGACATCGCGTGGGCGGCGAGTCGTCGGCTTGCGAGCACCGCGGACGCCAGCGCCACGGCGAGCGCGATCCAGCCCATCCGGCCCCAGTGCACGAGGGTGGCCGTGACGACCAGTGGACCGATCGCTTGCTGCAGCGCCATCGACGTCTTGAACAGCCCGAGGTAGCGCCCGCGCAGATGATGAGGCGCAAGCTCGACGGACATGAACCATTCCCCGGCTGTGTTCTCGAGCTCGCCCAGCGTCAGCGCGGCCAGGGCGATCACCAGCAACACGACGGCGACCTGGGTCGATGCTCCGGCGGCCAGGGCGAAGGCGACGCACGCGACGACGAAGGCGAGGGCCGCGGTGCGATAGCCAGCGGAGATGCCGCGCCGAGCCGCGATGCGGCGCGCGGTGCGCACCTGCAATAGCACCACCAGAACCGTGTTCAGCGTGAACAGCAGCCCGGTCAGTGCGAGCGGCGCCGAGGTCCGCGTGAGGATCCACAGCGGCATCGCCACCAATAGCAGGCTGTCGTGCAACGCCACGAGGACGTTCAGCAGCGCAAGCCCCACGTAGGGACGATCGCGCAGCACCGCGCGGTAGCCGTCGCGGTGCCCTGGCTCGCGTGCAGCCGGGCGGATCGCCGGCAGCCGCCACACCAATGCGCCCGCGACAACGTAGGACGCTGCGTTTGCCGCCAGCAACACGACGAAGGGCGCCTTGCCGTGCCCGAGCAGCGCAAGGCCCGCGAGCAGCCCACCGACGCCGTAGCCGAGATTGCGTGAGGTCTGCTGCCATGCGAGCGAGCCGACCCGCTCCGGGCCAGGAGCCACACCGAGCACCAGTGCCGCGGTCGCCGGCCGTTCCATCCTGCTCGCCAGTTGCAGCGCCACCGCAACCGCTACGAAGCTCACAAACGAGTCGACGGCGATGTAGGCGAGGAAGCCGAGCGCGCTCACCGAGAAGCAGCCCAGCACGACGGCGCGGGCGTCGTATCTGTCAACGAGTGCGCCGGAGACGGATGCCGCGGCGACCGCCGCGAAGCCGGCGATCGCCAGCCCGAGGCCGATCTGAATCGGCGAGAGCCCGACCACGCGGCTCAGGTAAGCGACGGTGAGCGGCAGGAACAGCCCGATCCCCAGGGCGTCCACGAAGCTTGCAGCGAGCACCCGACGTTGGTTCGCCTCGCGAGGCAGGAACGACATGCCAAGGGACGCTAACCGGTCTAACCGGTGTTTGCAACACCGGCTATAGTGGTGTCGATGATGAGTGGATTCCGGTTCGACCTAGGCCACATCACGCTGGAGTTCGTCGCGACCCTCGGCGATCGCCCAGGTCGGCGCATCGAGCGGCTCGCCGAGCCAGGCGACCTGACCCGGTGGCTGGCCGAGGCGAAGCTCACCGAAGGAACACGCGTCAGCGCACGCGTTCTCGATCAGGCGCGAAACCTGCGGGAGGCGACCTACCGCGTCCTCGACGGTGCCCGCGCCGGCCGACGCCCCGCCAAGCCGGACCTCGATCTCTTGAACGAATGGGCCCGCCGGCCGACCCCCGCCCCGCAGATCGACCGAGACCTCCACCGCACACTCCTCGCGCCCGATCCCGCCGCGGCCGCACTCGCCTACATCGCGCGCGAGACCATCAAACTGGTCACCGGCCCCGACCTGCGCCGCGTGCGCACCTGCGCCGGCTGCTCGCTGCTGTTCGTCGACCGCTCCCGCCCGGGCCGACGGCGCTGGTGCTCGATGGACCGTTGCGGAAACCGCGACAAGACCACGCGCTACCGCGAGAAGAAGCAGCACGCCTAACCACCCGCAGGGCCGAAACCGCTCTCGCACCTAAAGCACCCGGCCGCACCCGCAAGCCGATTCTCCCGAGCAGCGCGAGACGAACACAGCACGATTCCCTCGCCGATAGACAGCCCAGAGGAGGCGCAGGCCAAACGCACACATCACCCGCCACGAGGCCGACCCAAACACTCTGACCACGCGAAATAATCGGCGGTTCGGGCGCATGGCGTAGTGGTCAGTCGGGTTCTACGGTCGCCTCATCTTTGTTGATTGCTGGGGCGCCGGCCCCAGGGTTTCGGGCCCGGCCTGATCCTGGAGGTGGTGGCCATGACGACCACGACACCCGAGTCCGCGTCCAGCGTGCTCGCACCGGCCGATGATCCGCTGTTCACCGTCGGCGAGCGGCGGGCGCTGGTTGGATTCCTGTCCGGCTACCGCAGCCTGACCCGTGACGCGTACACCCTGGACCTGCGCCAGTACACCGCGTGGTGCACCCTGCACCGTCTGCACCTGTTCGCGGGTACTTGTTGTCCTTCGGGACCGCTCAAGCCGGAGGCGTGGCTCGAGAAGGGTCTGCCTGCGCTCGAAGTAGCGTTGCCCGTCCTCGCCAGATCACGTCGGTGGCGCAACGAGGAGGCGGTGATGGATCGAGTGATCATCGGGGTGGATCCGCACAAGCGGTCGGTGTCGATTGAGGCTCGTGATGGGCGGGAGGTGCTGCTCGCGACGGGGCGGTTCGCTACCGACAGCCGCGAGTACCGGGCGATGCTGCGATACGCGCGGCGGCAGTGGCCGGATCGGATGTGGGCCGTCGAGGGCGCGAGTGGAGTCGGCCGGCCGGTCGCGCAGCGGTTGCTGGCCGATAGCGAGCGGGTGCCGGACATGCCGGCCAAGCTGGCTGCGTCGCGGCTCAATCTGTTTGCTGAGTTCGCCGAGGACTATCCGGCTCCGCCCCACTCCGACCCGATGCTGCTGCGCCCGTCTTGAGAGCGATCCTGGCCGATCCCTCGCACCATCGCTGTGTCGGACCGTCGGCGGTCAGCTTGCCGGTACCGCTCCTTGTGCGTGGTTCCGAATCTGACCCACCAGATCCTGCCGTGGGCAGTGTTCGAGAACGTGGTCATGACCAGCCCCGCCCGCCGACGGCGCCTCGGCACAGCACTGCTGCGACGCCCAATCCGCACCGCACGGCAGGCAGCCTGCTGAAAGGTTCGATCGGCGATTGTGCCGTGCCGGCTACGCCTTGAGCTCCTTGTTCTCGGGTACGAACTGGCTGGCGATGAAGCTCGCCCCTTGCGGATCGTTGATCACTGCCAGCCTGGCCCACGGGGCGTCGAATGGCCCGCTGACAACCTCGCCCCCGAGCGCGAGCGCCTTCTTCGCCGTAGCGGTGGCATCGTCGACGGCGAAGGTGACGCTCCAGTGCGCCGGGGTCTCGGCGCCGCCGTCGGCGATCGGATTGAGCGCGGCGACAACGTCGATGAATCCATCGGGCGCACCCATCTGCGCCATCTGCTCGCGAAGCCCGGGGGTCTGCTCCTCGAGGTGATCGCCGTAGCCGGGCAGCATCCACATGATACTGGCGGGTATTGTCAGCGTCGTCCAACCGAACACCGCGCCATAGAAGGCCTTCGCGGCCTCGGGATCTGAAGTGGTGAGGGTGTTGAAGTTCAGCGAACCGTGTTCGTTGACGACCTTCGCCCCCTTGTGGTTATTCGCTTGCCAAACGGAAAACGCCGCGCCTTCAGGATCAGTAAGCACCGCCATCCGCCCCGCGTCTAAGACGTCGAAGGGCGCCATCGCCACCCCGCCACCCCCAGCGCGGGTCCTTTCCACCGTCTCGTCGGCGCTATCGACCCAGATATAGGTGTTCCACATGGCGGTGGGGGGCGCGCCCTCGGGGATCGACCCGACCGCCGCCACATCGCCGCCCCGAATCCGTCCGATGAAGTACCTGCCCGGCGACCCTTGCGGCATCGCGTCCTCGAACTCCCAGCCGAACAGGCCGCCGTAAAATGAGAGCGCCGCTTCGGGGTCGGGCTGGCTGGTGTCGACCCAGCAGGGCACTCCGGGGATGTAACCGTCTCGCTCGGGCATGATCGTCTCCCTTCCATCCGGGTTCGTCTCCCCGAAGCCTACGAAGGCACGGCGGTAAACCAGCGGCAAGTCTCTGAGCGGACCTGCGGAAACCGATTCTGAGGACCGCAGCCTGCCCGACCATCGAGCCGACCGTAGAGGCGACGGGGAATACGAGGGAGGCGACCCCGAACCTCAGGGCCGAGTAGCCGAGGACCTGTTGTGCGTAGCGCGTGAGGATGAACCGCATGCCGGACGCGAGGGTGCCGAAAGGAGCAACACGAGATGGCCCCGACGTGCGTGCGCGAGCGGGGCAGGCGAACTGGTACGAGCGGCGCGCGGTGGCGGGACTCGATGACCGTGAACGCCGCGAGGAGCAGTCCCGTGCCGACGAGCAGGAGAAGCGTCTGCGATGCTCCCCAACCCTCGGATCACGGTTGAGGTGGGTGCCGAGACGTTCACGGTGGTGGCGGATGCGCTGGACGACACCGCCCTTGCCGAACTGGGGACAAAGCTGGTCGCGCAAGTTCCACAGCTCGGCGTGTATCAGAG
>JBKPQM010000246.1:0-8203 GCA_046734095.1 Actinomycetota bacterium
TTCCACGTTGGCTGGGTCGGGGCTTGTGGCCGGTGGTGTGGGTCAGGCGGCGGCTGGCGGCGCGAGTGCTGAGGCGGACAGGTTGTGCCAGGCGTGCTGCCAGGGCCAGCGGGCTGGGAGCCGGAGCCTGACTCGCCGCGGCGAGCGGGTGATGCGGGC
Source organism: Actinomycetota bacterium (assembly GCA_046734095.1). Lineage (GTDB taxonomy): Bacteria > Actinomycetota > Actinomycetes > Mycobacteriales > Jatrophihabitantaceae > DASXRA01. Next base: position 160 of record JBKPQM010000246.1, read on the forward strand.
GGGGACGCTGATCAACTGTGCACGGATGGTGGCCGTGGTGGCCCGGGCGTGGAAGGAGGAAGCGAGTGCACCGGCGGCGCGGGTGAGGTTGAAGGCGATCGCGGCGAGCACCAGCCAGACGGCGTTGGCGGTGAACTTGCCGGAGGGCAGGTGTGCCAGTGGCCCGTTCTTCAGGTCAGCGATGACCTGTTCGACGACCGGGTGCCGGCGGTGGTCGGCCTCGGCGTCGAGCATCGCTAGCGGCGAGTCGGTGAACACGGCATGGTGACGCCAGACCAGGAACAGTTCGCCTTGCGCGTCGGCCACCACGTGGTCGGGGTTGGCGTCGCGGACCCGGCGCACGATCAACCTGGCGGTCACCTGCTTCGACTGGGGCAGGGGCCGAACCCGGTGAACGGCACCTCAGCGACCTCGGCGGCGCTGATCCACTGCCCGAGTTGCTGGTCGTAGACGGCGTTCGGATACCGGATCGTGGTCGACGCATCCTCCGGGATCGATGCGATCGCGCGGGTGACCGCGGCGTTTTGCCGGGCGGTGATGGAAAACCGGGCCCCGGCGCGGCGGATCGCGGCGATGACCTCGCGGCCGTAGAACGCGGAATCGGCCCGCACAATGAGCACTTCGCGCGCGCCACACGCCTGGGTCGTCTTGACCGCGTCGGCGACGAGCCGGGCCGCGCCGCGGGCGGAATTCGCCGACCCCTTCCGCAACCGGGTCGCCACGATCACCGGCGCGGCCTGCGGTGTGGACACCGTTGCAAGCAGCGCGTTCAACCCCTTGACGCGGGTGTAGCCGTAGCCAGCGCCCTGCTTGTGGTAGCCGTACGCGGCCCGCACGGTGTCATCGACGTCGACATAGGCGATCTGCTCAGCGCCGGGCAGCAGCGGCGCCGAGCCGGCCAGATTGGCCGTCACCCGGGCAGCGACCGCGTCGAGCCGGCGCACGTGCCCGAACCGGAACTCGCGCAGGAACGAGCCCAGCGTCGAGGGCGCATACGCCTCATCGAAGACCCGGTCCATCCCGCCGTGTCGCAACAGGGGCATGTCCTCGATGTTGTCCGCGCCAGCCACCATCCCGCCACCAGCGAGGACACCTTCAACCCGGCGTTCGCGCCCTGGTCGCTCGGAACCGTCAGCCGGTCCTCAGCCAGCGCGCCAAGCCCGGCGCGCTGCGCCAGCGGGAGCACCGGCACCAGCCCGGCGGCCGCCACCAGATTCGGCTCATCGAACACCGCCGACACCGTGCCAGGGGTGTGAGACAGTTGCATCTACCGGATGCCCTTTCCTCGCGGGCTGGATGGACCCTCAGCAAGTCCGATCCTCCCGCCACGAAAGGGCATTCTGGCTCAACGACGCGATCACACCACCGACCTCACCGGTGGATCCGGGCTTAGGTACTCTGACGTGAAGAAGTCGCCGCGTGGCATCCGATGTGACGCTTGCTGATCGAGACGATGGCCTCGACCCCTTGGGCTCGAAGGGATCGAGGCCATCATGTTCCATGCGACCACCTGCGAGATCAGAGTGATCACCGCCCGCTGGGCCGCCCGCTCGTCCGGACGGAGCCCGTCGAGGCTTGCCCGGCAGACGGCAGCAGGACGTGGCTCGCCGCAGCACGTGACATGGCTCAGCACGCGCTCCGGTAACTGGACAAGTCGCCACCCTACGGCCGGAGCCGCAACACGAGATTGGTCACGAACACACCCTGACGATTACAACCAGCACTGCCGGTTAACAGCCGGACGCTCTAGGTCGGCTGGTGTGTCTGGCGGTCGCGTCCCAGCCGCGGTGTAAATGATTCGGCGGCGAGGGTCCTTCGTTGCTGGGCATGTTATGCGACGGCACCGACAGGTTCGGGTTGTTCGGCGGCGGGTCGGCCCGGTGTTCGCAGTTGGGTGGGCGGTTCGAGCAGTTGCCGGCGGAGGTCTTGCAGCAGCCGGAGCCCGGTTGGGGTCATGGTGAGTCCACGCCAGCCGCGGGAGGCGCGGTCGAGCACGGCCCAGACCAGGGACAGGCAGGAGTGTTCGCCGGGCAGCCGGCCGATGACCTTGACCCGGCGGCGGGTCTCGCCGAAGGTGCGCTCGATGAAGTTGGAGTGCCGGATGCGGGTCCAGTGCTCGCGGGGGAAGCGCAGGTAGACGGTCAGAGAGTCGCGGTCGGCGAGCAGGCAGCGGACCGCGGCTGGGTAGGAGTCGCGCCAGCGGCGGGCGAACCTGTCGATGCGGGCCTGGACGTGGGCGACCGCATCGGGTCCGGGCTCGATGTTCTCGGGCACGTCGAAGATCGCCCAGTAGTCGGCCTTGACGTCGGCCTGGGCGTTCTTCGGGACCTTGGCCAGAAGGTTGCGGCATCGATGGATGAGGCAGCGTTGCCGCAGTGCGGCGCCCATCGTGCGCTCGGCGGCGCCGATCAGCCCGGGCGCCCCGTCGGAGACCACGAGCAGTGGGCAGGCTAGCCCGCGCTCGCCGAGATCGGTGAGGAACTCTGCCCAGGCGTCGCCAGACTCGCTGCTGGCAGCGCCGAGCCCGACGAAGACGGGCTTGCCGTCGGTGTCGATGCCCCACGCCGCGAGCACCGGTTCGGCCGATGCGCCCACGTGGTAGCGGAAGTGCGAGCCGTCCAAGAACAGGTAATCCAGCTTGACGTCGTCGAGCCGGCGGCGGCTCCAAGCGTCCAACTCGTCGCGGATGGCTTGGCAGACCCGCGACACCTCCGACTTGCTCAACGTCGCGTTCGGGCCGAGCGCATCGGCCAACGTAGCCTCCACGTCGCGCACCGACAGCCCGCGCACGAACCCGGCGATCACCAGGCACTCCAACGCGTTGCTCTTGCTGATACTGGTGCCGAACAACCGCGACACAAACGGCTCGCTGGTGCCGCGCAGCTTCGGCCGCGCCACCGTCACCGGCCCCGCCGTGGTCTTGATCGTTGCGTCGCGGTAGCCGTTGCGCATCCCGGAGCTGCACTGCTCGCAGCCGGCGGCCCGCTCGTAACGGGCACGACCCAGGAACGCGGTCACCTCAGCCTCGACGGCCGTCTGGATGATCAGCTGCGCGCCCAGCCGAGCGACGTCCTCGATGACCTCGACCAGCTCACGCGAGCCATCGAACAAGGCGTCGATCTGGGCACGGATCCGATCGGTGGGAGATACTCGTGCTGACACGGGCGTGGGTCCTTTCCTTCGTTGACTTGGCGGTCTCGAAGGAACCTACGTCCGTTGTCATTTACACCGGCCCTGGGACACGACCGCGGCGTGAGCTGGGCCTACTCTGGACCCATGTTCATCAGGCTCGGCGGCTTATTCACGCTGGTCGCGGTGCTGGTTTGGCTGTACGCGATTTTTGATGCGCTTACCGCCCCGCCGGATCGGGTTCGTCGCCTGCCCAAGGCGGTTTGGGTGATCATCGTCATCCTGCTGTTCGAGATCGGCGCGGTCGCGTGGTTCATCTGGGGCCGGCCGCGGGCCGAGACCAACCCGGGGACGCGCCAGTTGCCGTTCGGCCGCGCGGGCTACGGTGGACCACGCAGCGGCCGGTCGGTCGCCCCGGACGACGATCCCGAGTTCTTGAAGCGATTGCGGGAAAATCTCCGCCGCGACGCGAACGATGACGACAGCCCGCCCGGTTAGTCCGAGATGCCACAGGTCTTGCTGGTCGAGGACGACGCCGCTATCCGGGTAGCGCTCACTCGCTCACTGCACGAGCAGGGACACGCCGTCAGCAGCGCCGTGACCGGCATGGCCGCGCTTAACGCTGCCGTCGCTCAAAAACCCGACGTCGTGCTACTCGACCTGGGTCTGCCCGACGTCGACGGCGCGGACGTGCTGTCCATGCTGCGCGCGGTCAGTGACGTGCCGGTGATCGTTGCGACCGCGCGCGACGACGAGGCGGAGATCGTCCGGCTGCTCGACATCGGGGCCGACGACTACGTGATCAAGCCGTTCACCGCGGCGCAGCTCAACGCGCGGATCCGAGCCGTACTGCGACGTACGGAGCGGGGCGGCGTCGAAGAGCCGATCGCTGTCGGCGGCCTGCGCATCGACGTGCGCAGCCGCGAGGTCACCATCGACGGCGAGCCCGTCGAGCTGGCCCGCAAAGAGTTCGACATGTTATTGGCTCTGGCCCGGCGGGCCGGCGAGGTCGTCACGAAACGCGATCTGCTCGCCGAGGTATGGCAACTCGCTTGGGGTGGATCGGATCGCACGGTCGACGTGCACCTGTCCTGGCTGCGGCGCAAGCTCGGCGAATCGGCCAAGCAGCCGCGCTATCTGCACAGCGTGCGCGGGGTCGGCGTGCGCCTCGCCGCCCCAGAGCTCGCCGGCCCGGAGCTCGCCGCCCCAGAGCTCGCGCGCCTGGAATCCGAGTCGGAGTCGGAAACGGCCTGAGCCATGCGCCGGCGGATTCTGTTGCTCGTCACCGGGATCACGGTGCTGGTCGTGCTGGCGTTCGCGATCCCGGTTGCGGTCTTGGTCCGGTCGGCGGTCGCCCAGCGAGGTGAGCGGTCCATACGGGACGAGGCGGCCAGTGTCGCCCAGTTCCTGACGTACGGCCAGCCGACAGACACCGAGATCAGCAACTACCTCGCGACGCACACGCAGACCGCCGACCGATCCGTGTCGGTGCTCACGCCGGGCGGCAATCTGCTCGGCAAGGCACCGCCGAACAACGGCAGCACGCCGCCGCCAGCCGAGACTGGCGACGATCACGGCGGAGGGGATCACGGTGGTGGCCCCGGTGGAGGACCAGGCACTGATCCCCAAGTGCGTTCGGTGCCCGGCGGCAAGGTGGCCGAGGTCTCGGTCCGGCCCGGCGGAGGCGGCTCGTACCGGGTACAGGCGTTCGCGTCGAACGATGCGCTCTACGCAGGGTTGGGGCAGTGGTACGCGCTGCTCGCCGGCGGCAGCGTCGCGTTGCTGCTGATCGGGATCGTCGGCGGCGAGGTGGTGACGCGACGCATCGTCCGGCCGCTGACCCGTACCGCCCAGACCGCCCACCAGCTCTCGGTCGGCGATGTGACCGCGCGGGCGACGACGGAGGGTCCGCGAGAGGTCGCGGAGGTCGGCACCGCCCTTAACCGGTTGGCCGATCGCATCGACGAGCTGATCGCCGAGGAACGCGAGACCGTCGCTGACTTGTCGCACCGCATGCGCACCCCGCTGACCGCGCTGCGCTTGGAGGCGGAGGCGCTGCGCTCGCCCGATGAGGCTGCCCGCATCGGCGCGCACGTCACGGCCCTGGAACGAACGCTCACCGCGGTGATCCACGCGGCGCGACGCCCGCAGCGCGAGGGCCGGCTACCGGCGGCCGACGCGACGGCCGTCGTGAGGTGGCGGGTCGCGTACTGGTCGGCGCTCACCGACGAGCAGGAGCGGGCCCGTTCGGTAACGCTTCCCGAGACGCCGGTGTACGTGCGGACGTCTCCGGAGGATCTCGCCGCGGCCGTCGACGCGCTGCTCGAGAACGTCATCGCCTACACCCCGGAGGGGACCCCGTTCGCCGTGTCACTGTCCACTGTGGACGGTGGCGCGCGATTGGTCGTGTCCGACTCCGGACCCGGGCTGCCCGACGGCGCCGGCGTTCGCGGACGCAGCGATCGTGGATCCACCGGGCTGGGGCTCGACATCGCCCGGCGCTGCGCCGAAGGGTCCGGCGGTGCCATGTATGTCGGACGCTCACCGACAGGTGGCGCCGAGATCACGCTGGACCTGCGGTCGCCCTGACCGGCCCCAGCCAATGCCCAGCCGGCCTTAGGACCAGCTTGATGTTCGGCTGAGGCCGCGCTGAGCCGCCAACCCGGATCGTGATCGCCATGACCACGCAACGACTCCTGCATCGCGCCGCGTTGGCCGCTACCGGCGTCGCGGCCGGCGCGGTCGCGCTGACCCTGGCGCTGGTTTCCGCAGTCCACAGCTCTGATGCGCAGACCTCGACGTCCACCTCTACGAGCAACACGAGCGACAACGGCGGCAGCTCGTCCAACTCGTCGAGCGACGATAGCGGCGGCAGCTCCTCCAGCTCGTCGAGCGACGACGGCGGGGGCATTTCCTCGGGTGATCAGTCGCAGGCGCCGGTGGGTGGGAGTAACGGGTCATGACGGTCCACGTGCACGTGACCCGGGCGTGGAGTTGCACGGTGCGCCTGGCGGTGACCGACGCGCGGGTGCTGCCCGCGGCGGCGGCTGACCTGGAGGCGTTGCTGGAGCGGGTCGATCGTCTGGCCAGCCGGTTCCGGGCGGATTCGTCGTTGTCGATGGCGAACGAGCACGCGGGGCGGCCGGTGCCGATCCCGCCGATGCTGGTCGGGCTGGTCGGTGCGGGGCTGGACGCGGCCGCGGAGACCGGGGGCGCGGTCGATCCGACCGTCGGCCTCGTGATGCGGCGCCTCGGGTATGACCGGGACATCGCGGCGATCCCCCGCCACGCACCGGCGATCACCCCGGCCCCGCCCGGGCGGAGCTGGGCGGACGTGCGGCTGGATCGCGAGGCCGGCCTGCTGATGGTGCCGGTCGGTGCGGCGCTTGACCTGGGCGCGACGGCCAAGGCCTACACCGCCGATTACGCCGCCCGGATGCTGCGCAAGTCCTACGGCGGCGGGGTGCTGGTCGAGCTCGGCGGTGACCTCGCGGTCGCCGGCCGGCGGCCGACCGGGTGGCCGGTGCACGTGGCCGAACGCGAGGGCGGGCCCGGGCAGGTCGTGGTGCTGGCGCACGGTGGGCTGGCGACCTCGACCACGACGGTGCGGCGCTGGCGCCGCGGCGGCGAGGACGTGCACCACATCGTCGACCCGCGCACGGGAGGCCCGGTTGATGGGCCGTGGCGTACCGCCTCGGTGTACGCGCCGAGCGCGCTGGCCGCCAACACCGCCAGCACCGCGGCGCTCGTGCTCGGTGAGGCGGCCGTGGCGTGGCTCACGCAGCGTCGGCTGGCCGCTCGGCTCGTCCGCCTGGACGGGGCGGTGCACACGACCCCCGGCTGGCCGGACGTCGCCGCGAGGGCGGTGGCCTGATGACGCTGTGGTACACCGCGCGCGGGGCCGGGTTGGCCGCCTTGATCGTGTTGAGCGTGGCCACGTCTCTGGGCGCATTGACGTCGGTGAAGATCCGCTCAGTCGCGGCCCGAGTGCTCACCCAATACACCCACCGCGCCGCGGCGGCGGTCGGCCTGGGGCTGATCGTCGTGCACGTCGGCGCACTGCTCGCCGACCCGAAGGCCGGCATCGGCGCGGCCGGGGCGTTCGTGCCCTTCGCGTCGTCCTACCGCCCCAACGCCGTCGCGCTGGGCTCGATCGCCGCCTACGTCTTCATCTTGGTCGCCGCCCTCGGCCTGGCCCGGGGCCGGCTCGCGGCGTCGGCGCGGGGCGCTCGCGTGTGGCGCTACGCCCATACCCTGGCCTATGCCGGGTGGGCGGCCGCGATGCTGCACAGCATCAATGCTGGGTCCGACACCGGCCTACCGTGGGTCCGGACGCTGTGGGTGCTGTGCCTGCTCGCGGTGCTCGGTTCCGTGGTGGTGCGGTTGAGCGGCCAGGCCCGGCGCGGAGTGGTCGTGGGGGCCATGCGATGACCGCCACCCTCGCCGCACCCGACGCCGTGACCTGGACCATCGGCCCGCCCCGGCTGCTGGCCGGGCTCGACCGCCACGCCGCACTCGACTACGCCGCCCACCTGGCGACGCACGGGCCGATGCCGCCCGCGGACCGGCCGCGGCTGACCGCCCTGCTCGACGCAATATCACTGCGCGGACGCGGTGGGGCCGGGTTTCCGCTCGCGGCCAAGATCCAGGCGACGCCCGACCGGGCCGAGGTGATCGTCAACGGCAGCGAGAGCGAGCCGGCCAGCGTCAAGGACCGCACGCTACTGCGCCGCAGCCCACACCTCGTCCTCGACGGCGCCCTGGCCGTCGCCACAGCCGTGCGGGCCCGCCGCGTCGTCGTCGCCGTGCACGATCCCGCGAGCGCCGCCGCCGTCCGGCAGGCGATCGCCGAACGCCACGCGCGGGTGCAGGTCGAGCAGACCCACGGCGGCTTCGTGGCCGGGGAGGCGCGGGC
>JBKPQM010000247.1:0-12768 GCA_046734095.1 Actinomycetota bacterium
ATCGCCTACGGCACCTGGGGGCGTCCGGTGCTCGTCTTCCCCTCTGAGCAGGGCCGGGCCGTCGACTATGAGAACAACGGCATGGTCGGCGCTGTGGCCGACCTCGTCGACAGCGGACGGGTGAAGCTGTATTGCGTCGACTCGTTCGACGTTCAGACATGGTCACGTGTCGATCTGCCTCTCGAGGAGCGCGCGCGGAGGCACGGCAACTACGAAGCCTGGATCCTCGATCACGTCGTGCCCGCGATCTACGCCGACTGCGGCCAGCAGTTGGAGATCATCACGACTGGCTGTAGCCTCGGGGCCTACCACGCGGTGAACTTCGCCCTGAAGCGCGCGGACCTCTTCCCCCTGGCCATCGGTCTGTCCGGCAACTACGACGTCGCGGCGTGGCACGGTTGGGGTGAGCGCGGCGACGCCACCTACTTCAACAACCCCGTCGAGTACGTCCCGCATCTCGGGGGCGAGCACCTGGACTGGCTGCGCAGACAGGTCTCGATCCAGCTCGTCGTCGGCCAGGGCCAGTGGGAGACGCATCCGACCGGCGCATTGCCGTCGACACGGCACCTCGCCGGTCTGCTGCAGAGTAAGGGAATTCCCTGCGATCTGGATCTCTGGGGGTATGACGTCGCCCATGACTGGCCATGGTGGCGGCGGCAGATCGCTCACCATCTGCCGCGGTTCTGCTGACCCTCGACACCGGGGGTGGCGGCCGGTTAACGTCCGATCCCATGGGCAGCCCGCGCGAGGTTGAGCATCTGGTCGGCTTGCTGCTCGGCACCGAAGACGACTGGCCGCGCGCCTACGAGTCACTGCTCGCCCTCGTGTCGCCGGTGCGTGACCAAGACGGCGTCGAGCACCGCTTTGCCACCGAACGGCTGACGATCGAGCCGTTCTCGCTGCGCGCTCGGCCGCGTACGGAGCTCGTCATCGACCGGTTGGCTTACTGGTACTACCACCCTCGCGAGTGGCTCAAGAAGGTCGCGCTGATGGACGACGTGTACCTGCTGAACTCGCCGTTCACGTTTCAAGCGATGGAGAAGCACGCCGCCTATTGCGCGATGATGCGCCTCGGCCTCAAGGTCCCCGAGACGGTGCTGGTGCCCTACAAGAACCCCGTCGATCATGACAAGTACGTATATACAGCCGAGCGGTACAATCGGCCGTTCGATCTTGACGCAGTGGCCGCGCAAGTTGGCTACCCGCTCTACATGAAGCCTTACGACGGCGGCGCGTGGCGTGGCGTCTCGCGGATCCGGGACCCCGCGGAACTGCACGCCGCCTACGACGCATCCGGCGAGATGCTCATGCACCTGCAAGCTGCGGTGGACGGGTACGACGTGTTCGCCCGCGCACTGTCGATCGGCGCCGAGACGATGGTCATTCGCTTCAATCCGGACGCTCCGATGCACGAACGATATCGGGTGGAGCACGACTTCCTCGAACCCGGCACCGGGGACGAACTCATCACGATCTCCCGCACGATCAACGCGTTCTTCCGATGGGAATTCAATTCGTGCGAGGTACTCGTCAAGGGCGGAGAGGTCTACCCGATCGATTACGCGAATGCCTGTCCGGACGTCGCGGTGACGTCGCTGCACTACTACTTTCCGTGGGCGATGCGCGCGCTCGTCAGATGGACAGTGTTCTGCCTGGTTACCGGTCGCCGTCCCGGCATAGACCTCGATACGCGCGCGTACTTCACGGTCGGCGACCGGGCTGACCTGAGTTACGAGCAGAAGCTGGCCGCCTACCGCTCGCTCGCCGACCGCCACTTCGACGTCGAGCAGTACCAGACCTTCTGCGACACCCACCTGTCGACCGTGGACGAACGCGTGCACGACTGGATCACGGGGCCCGGGTTCGACCGACTATTGGTCGACACGGTCCGGGCGACGTATCCGCCCCACGAGCGGGAGCAGTTCCTGGCGCACTTCCGCGGCTTGCTGGGCCTGTGGGTGGCCGACCAGAAGTAGCTAGCGTCCCGGCTGGGTTGGGGCTGGGATCTCCGTGGCCCGGGCTAACCGCGTTCGTCTATCGGGACGAACGACCGCAAGGTCGGACCGGTGTACAGCTGTCGCGGGCGGCCGATCTTGGTCTCGGGGTCGTTGATCATCTCGTACCACTGGGCGATCCAGCCCGGTAGCCGCCCGATAGCGAAGAGGACCGTGAACATCTTGGCCGGGAATCCCATCGCCCTATACAGCAGGCCTGTATAGAAGTCGACGTTCGGGTACAGCCGGCGGGAGATGAAGTAATCGTCGGAAAGGGCGACGCCTTCGAGCTCGACCGCGATGTCGAGCAGGTCGTCGCGCTTGCCGAGGGCGGACAACACCTGATCGGCCGTCTTCTTGATGATCGCCGCACGAGGATCGTAATTCTTGTAGACGCGGTGTCCGAAGCCCATCAGCCGAACACCCGCTTCCCGGTTCTTGACCTTCTTGACGAAGGATCCGACGTCGCCGCCCTGTTCGCGGATGGCCTCGAGCATCTCGAGCACCTCCTGATTCGCGCCACCGTGGCGCGGGCCGGAGAGAGCGTGGATGCCCGCGGACACGGACGCGAACAGGTTGGCCTGCGACGACCCGACCAGGCGCACGGTCGCGGTCGAGCAGTTCTGCTCGTGATCGGCGTGCAAGATGAACAACTGGTCGAGCGCGCGCACGATCACCGGATCGAGTTCGTACGGCTCGGCCGGGAACCCGAACGTCATGCGCAGGAAGTTCTCGACGAGACCGAGCGAGTTGTCCGGGTACAGATAGGGCTGGCCGAAGGACTTCTTGTACGCGTACGCGGCGATGGTCGGCAGCTTGGCGAGTAGTCGCACGGTGGACAGCTCGGCGTCGGCCTCAATCGAGGGGTTGAGGGCGTCCTGGTAGAACGTGGACAGCGCCGATACCGCGGATGAGAGCACCGGCATCGGGTGGGCGTCGCGCGGAAACGCGTCGAAGAGCCGCTTGAGCTCCTCGTGCAGCAGCGTATGGCGTCGGATTTGGTCGGTGAACGCGGCCAGCTGGTCTGCGGTGGGCAATTCGCCGTGGATGAGCAGGTAGCTCACTTCCATGAACGACGACTGCTCTGCGAGCTCCTCGATCGGGTAGCCCCGATACCGAAGAATGCCGGCGTCGCCGTCGATGTAGGTGATCGCCGACGTGCAGGCCGCGGTGTTCGCGAAGCCGGGGTCGTAGGTGACCAGCTTCGCGCGGGACAGCAGCTTGGAGATGTCGATGCCCGGCGCGCCCTCGGTGGCGGGCACGATTCCGAGGACGAGGTCGTCATCCTCGTGACGCAAAGCTACCGAATCGGGCGTCTGGACGGTGGTGTCCGTCATCGGGGCCCCTCTCATATTCAGCGGTGCCGTCGACACTACTTGACGGATTCGTCGCCTCACTGTGTGTTCGGCAACGGTGTGAGCGTTCGCGCGTCACGGGCCGGACCAGCCGCCACCCAGCCTCAGAAGTGGCTCACAGCTGCACGTAGTGGCCCGCGACATCGTGGCCCGCGAGATCGACATCTCGGTCACCGGCTGACCGGCCGACCGCGCCACGGCACAACCGATGTCCGGTGATCGGTCGCGATCCCGTGAAGGGGGCACGGCTGCCTGGGCTCGCGCGGGCAGAGTACGAACGCCTCGACGACGTCAGCCCGGTACAGGCGGTACGCCGAGGGCGGCGTGACATCGTCGCGCCGGATGCTGCTCGCGCCACCAGCTGCCGAACCCGGATAGATCTCGACGCCACGATCGAGGTCCGGGCCGGCCAGCTCGGCCGCCGTCGCCGACAAGTACACCGCTGCGCCGTGATACGGGAGTACCTGCGAGTCGAAGATCACCATGCTGATCTGCGGACGTTCCGCGATGTTCCGGGAGTGCCGCGCGTCCTGCGGCGACATCCAGTAGAAGTCGGCGTAGTCGGCTATCGCGATGTACACCGGTGACACCCAGGGGGCGCCGTCGCCATCGGCCGTGCCAAGGGTGGCGTACCGGTTGGCAGCTATGAGTGCGCGCGCGTGGGCGTCCAGGTCGGATGAGGGGTTCATTCTGAGCCTCAGCATTCTCATATCTGTCGCGGCTTCCCCGGGGCCGGGTTGGTGAAGCGGCCGGGGAACCCGGAGAAAAACGGAACTTGGCTAAGTGTCCCGCTATTCGGCTGAGTCAGACATGCCAGACCCATCGCATTACCATTCACCGGTCAACGCGGCAGCGCTCGGTCTTCGGTCGATGGTGTCGGACTAGTGCTGACGTTCGAACGCCTCGATCACGGCTGACGGAATACGGCCACGATCGGCGACCGTATAACCGTTCTCTTGGGCCCAGGCGCGTACCTCGGCGAGATTCCGGTTAGCTGAGCGCACGTCGCGGGCGCGCCGCGTTGCCTTGCCGGCCCGAACCTTACGAGCAACGGAGATATAGGGGTCCAGCGCCTTTTCGAAGGCCTTCGCGTTCTTGGCGGAGAGGTCGATCTCGTAGGCTGCTCCGTTGTACGTGAAGCGCACGGTTCCCTGTGCCTTCGAGCCATCGATGTCGTCGGTGTATTGCGTGACGATGGTCTTGGCCATGGCGCTCCTCTCCCTGCCTAGTCGCGCCATTTTTGAGGCGCGCGCAAGCCGCTAGGGGAGACACTCTATATCTCCCGGGCTACTGGCAGCTACGTCAGTTGACCGAGATTGCCGATCTCAGGGTCATCGTGCGCACTCTGGGGTGGATTTCGCCGAGGTGGCCACTGACTTCTTCGATGGCATCACCCCGCCGAGCGCGTTACGCCTGGCCGGCACGCGGAGCGAGACCATCCGCCGCCAGCCGCCGGCCCGTTCGTAGACGTACACGGCCCGGATGCCCGTGGCCAGTAGTGCCGACTTCGCTCGCGACCAGTGCAGAATACGGCCGGTATGAGCCATCACCGCCAGGCTGACGTCTCGGTAGACGCGGATTTCGGCGAAGGCAGTCGCTCTCAGCGTCCGCCGGATGGTATCCGCGTAGCCAAGTGACTCGAGTCGCAGCAACTCTTCATGGCAGTAAGCGAGGTGGTTGTCCTCGTCATTGGATATCTGTCTGATGGCGCGCACCATGTCGTCACGATCGCCAACGTGCTTTCGCAGAGCTCTCATCTGCTCGGAGGCCCGCTGTTCCGTAACGCGACTGTGCACGAGGTAGGCGATGATGTCCTGCTCAGTAAGCCCCTCGTCACTGAGCAGCTTGTCATGAGCCAAGCCAATTCCGCGGCGTTCGAGCAGCATCGTGTAGTCGGTTTCCGGGGGCACGTCCACCGGCGGTAGGCCACGTTTGCGTAACAGGCCGTGGAAGATGCGCCCGTGTTTGTCCTCGTCAGCACCATGTCGCGCGATCTTCGGCGCTAGCTCCCGGTACGAGTGGGGCACTAGTCGTGCGATTCGCCCATTCTCCCAGCCGCCCTGCGCCTCACCGCTAGCTGCGATTGAACAGAACAGTTGGAATGCCTCTTCGTTGTCGAAGATTTCCGCGAAGATCGCCTGGGGTGATAGCACCTATGAACACCTCCGATTGCTCTTTCCCGACGCTTTACGACATGTTTGCCCGATTGACCGGTGACCGCGCCCTTCTCACAGCGTGACACGCCGACGGCACAAAGGTCAGGTGCTTTTGATGCTGAGACCTGTCATCCGCCGCCCGACTACTTAGAAGCGCCGACCGGCGGGCCGACCACCGCGATGCGGCGACCAGGTAGCCCGCCCGCGATCGCGAGAACGCCCCGCCGTTCAATGGCTGGTCGGCGCCGGAGGACACAAGCATCACGACCGACGTGTGGTGCGGTATCCACCTCCCTCACAGCGGCTGCTCATACTCACGATAGTTGGGTTTGCGCGACTAATCATCACCGTCGCGGTGAACGTCAGCGTCCCGTCGGGTTGGCCTCGTGAATGTGGTCGAGCGCTTGCGCCAAGCGGGTCAACTGCTTGGCGACCTGCGCTCGTTCGTTCGCCGGCCAGTCGGCCAACAGATCGCTGAGGATCGCCCGCCGGCTCCTGCGCAGACGGGCGAGCAAGCCCCGACCGGCGCGAGTGACCCGCAACAACGCGGCGCGGTGGTCGCGGGGGTCGGCGCTGCGCACGATGAGCCCGTCGCGCTCGAGCCGTTTGGCTTGCGGTGTCAGGGTGGAGTTGTCGACGCCGAGGGCGATCGCGAGGTCGCTGAGTCGAGCCGGGCCGCATAGCTCCACGCGCGCGAGCAGCCATATGTGCCCACGAGGAAGATCACACCTGGCGCGGCGCATCGTCTCCTGCTGCACGTCGTTGCGCGTAGCCCAGCGGACGATCAGGCTGACGGCCTGTTCGACCTGCCCTACATCAGAGGTAGTCGCGGCCGCTCGGCGGACGGACATGAGGAAGCCTCCCTGGCACCTAGGCCCAACGGTAACGCCGATGCTCGACGACGGCACGGCGGCGACTGGCCAGGACGCGATCAGGGGTGCGCCCAGGTGGCCCCGGGGGCGGGCACGTCGACGGCCTGCTCGTTGGCCGTCGACAGCAGGGGGGAGCGCGCGAGCAGGACGACGCCCCCGGCGATCGCCGCGGCGCCGAGCAGGGCCGGCAGCAACCAGAGCCCAGTGCGCACCGTCTCGTGGTAGACGAGCACGCCCCACAAGGTGGACACGAGCGGATCCATGAGCGTGAAGCCGGGTTGAGCGGCCAAGAGAGGGCCGGTATGCAGCGCCCACTGCATGATGATCACGCCGGACAGGCCGACGCCGGCCGCGGCGTACGTCTGCCAGGTGGTCAGCATGCCGGCGACCCCATGCGCAGAAAGCTGCGCGGTCGTCTCCTTGATCAGAGTTGCGCAGAGCCCGAAGCTCGTTCCGGCCGCCGCGCCCAAACACGCGGTGCGCCACAAGCGACGGCCCCGCTGCGCGGCCACCAGCAGCACGCTGATGAACACGGCCGTGCCGCCCCCGGCCACGACATACACGGCCTGGCTGATGTCGGCCTCGTTACCGGGCCGGGATCGAGCATTGCCACCAATGCGATCATGCCGATCGTGATGGTCCAGATGCCGCCCCACTCGCCGCGTCCGACCCCCACGCCAAAGACATACGAGGCGATCAGCAAGGTGAGCGGCACCTCCAGGGTGATGATCGTCTCGACCGCCGACAGCTGACCGACGCCGAGCGCCACCGCTTGCAGGCCGAAGGACATCACCATGCCGGTGAACCCGATCAGCCATGTGGGCCGGCGCACCAAGTCGAGTAGCAGCCTCGGGCCGAAGCGCTGGTCCGGCGGCTGTTCCAGACTCGCCTTGCGCTGCATCACATTCGAGGTCGCATTGCCGGCCGCCGCGGCTGCCGCACACACGAAACTCAGCGCTGCGTCAAGGCCCACTCCCACCATGATCGCTGCCCCGCTCCCCAGCTACCGAAAATCGGCGGAGGCAACGTTGCGTCGTTTCGTCCGCCTAGCGACGCCCACCAGGGAGCCTGGCCGGCGCGACGACGAGGGCTCAGCGCGCGAGACTCGCATGCACGATCAACATCCCGAGACAGCCGACGGCTGAGAGAAAGGCCAGAGTGCCCATCACGATGGTGGCATCGACCAAAGTGTTGCGGCGGCGGCGCAGTTGATGTGGCCGAGGCACCACCCTCCTTGCTGGCCGACGCGCGTCGACGCGGTGCGGCTGCGCGCACACGCCGCCACCCGGCAGCCGCCGATTCGTTCGGCCGGACCGCCCGAGCCGGTGGTCCGCTCGCGGTCGCACGGGAGAAACGTCGTAATCGTCGTCCATGCCTCAGTCCTATAGGAATCACAACTACTGGGGAACAGCGGGGTGTGGCGGATTACTCCCGACCGAGGCGGGTCGAAGCCGGGACAAAGATCCCGACCGCGATCGCGCCGGCGTACTCGATCTAGGTGCCTCGCCGCGCAGGATCCGGAAGAGTGACGGGCATGACCAACCTTGACGGGCCCGACTCAACCCGCACCAAGCCGTCACTGCGCGTCGGCATGGTCGGGTACAAGTTCATGGGGGCCGCCCATTCACAGGCCTGGCGCACCGCACCCCACTTCTTCGACCTGCCGCTCGTACCTGAGCTCGCCGTGCTCTGCGGCCGGCATCGCGAGGATGCCGAGGTCGCGGCCGCCCGGCTGGGCTGGGCCGAGGTCGAGACCGATTGGCGGCGGCTCATCGAGCGCGACGACATCGACCTGATCGACATCTGCACACCCGGCGACACCCACGCCGAGATCGGGATCGCCGCGCTGCGGGCGGGCAAGCACGTGCTGTGCGAGAAACCGCTGGCCAACACGGTCGCCGAAGCGGCGCAGATGGCAAAGGCGGCGGAGGACGCCACGGCTCGGGGCCGGTTCGCGATGTGCGGCTTCTCCTACCGGCGCACTCCAGCCGTGGCGTTGGCGAAGCGCTTCGTCGAGGAGGGCCGGCTCGGCCTGATCCGGCACGTCCGCGCGCAGTACCTGCAGGACTGGCTCTCCGACGAGAACGCGCCGTTCGTGTGGCGCTTGGACCGGGCGAAGGCGGGCTCCGGCGCGTTGGGGGACATCGGCGCTCATATCATTGACACGTCCCAGTTCGTGACGGACCGATACATCACCGGTGTGTCCGGCGTTATGCATACATTCGTGACCGAACGACCGATCTCCGGCGGGCTTGCAACGGGCGCCGTGACCGTGGACGACACGGCGATGTTCACCGCCCGTTTACAGGGCGGCATCCTCGCTGTATTCGAGGCCACACGGTTCGCCTTGGGGCGTAGGAACGCGCTCCGCCTGGAGATCAACGGATCGACCGGCTCGCTCGCGTTCGACTTCGAGGATATGAACACACTGCAGTTCTACGACGGCACCGCTGACCAGGAGTCGCGCGGATTTAGCCGGATCCTGGTAACCGATCCAGTGCATCCGTACGTCGGTCGGTGGTGGCCCCCCGGGCACGGTCTCGGATATGAACACAGCTTCACTCACCAAGTGGTCGATCTCGTGAACGCGCTGGCCGAGGGCACCCAGCCGCGGCCCTCGTTCGCCGACGCCTATCAGGTCCAGCGTGTCCTGGCCGCCGTCGAGGCGAGCGCCGCGGCCGATTCGGTATGGCAGCCGATCGCGCCCGCCGAGGCATGACACGAGCGCGCGCAGCGCGCCATATCTAGACAGCAGATGTGTACGACCGGTAACCAGGACTAGCGTGTTCACGGATTCGAGTCGGCTCGCAGTCGACGGATCGTGACAACGTCTCGAGATCGCGTCGCGGATCCGATCATGAGGCCCGCTGCTCGCCCCTGACCGTAGGCGACCCGCTCACCTTGGCAAGCACCTCGTAGAGAGCGGCGATGTCGCGCTCGGCGTAGCCGAGGTCCCGTGCTCGGGCGAGCATTCCCGCTGCGGCGGCGGCGGACGGCAGCGTGACTGCGGAGAGCTGACCCTCGTCGAGCGCCAGACGGATGTCCTTGTGCATCAAGCGCACGGGGAACCACGCGTCGTCGGGGAGATCGAGCATAAGTGGCGCGCGGCCCTTGAGCATCGGCGAGCCGATCGGGCTCTGACTCATGACCTCCGCCGCGAGGTGCGCATCGATACCGCCGCGCTCGGCTAATAGCAGCCCTTCACTGAAGGCCAGGACTTGGACGGCCAGACTGATGTTGATGGCGAGCTTGAGCAAGACTCCCGCGCCGTGGTCGCCCACCAGCGTCACCGTCTGCCCCAACTGGCGCAGCAGGGCTCGACTCGCTGGAACGTCGCTTCGTCCCCGCCGACCATGATCGCGAGCGTCCCCTGTTCCACTTGGGGGATACTGCCCGACACCGGGGCGTCGAGCATGTGCCCTCCGGCTGTCTCGACCCGTTCCGCGACCTGCCGGATCGCCTCCGGGCTGACGCTGCTCATGTCGACGTAGACGGTGTCGGGCGACAGCCCCGCGACGATGCCGTCCGGCCCGCGCGTGATCGCTTCGAGCGCCGCGTCGTCGGTGACCATGCTGATGACCACGTCGGCTGCGCGGGCCACCTCTCGGGGCGTGTCGTGCCATTGCAACCCGCGGGCGATCAGCGGCTGGGCCTTCGGCACGGTGCGGTTCGTTCCGTGTACGTCATGGCCGGTATCCAAGAGGCGACCAGCAAGGTGACCGCCCATAGCCCCGAGCCCGACGACCCCGACGACGCTCATGACGTTGCTCCTAACTTGCTTGACGTGACCGAAACCTCTGGGCGCATCACGGGACACTTGCTCCGGGGCCGAAGGGGCGGGCGGCACTGCAGGCTCCTTGCCCGCCCCTTCGCCGTCCCCGGAGCCGGACCGGTGCCGACGCGGTGAACGTGTACAGCTCGGCTGGAGACCGGACGCATCACCGGTTGAACGGGCGTGCGCACGCCGACACCCGCCCCAACGCGATGACCGGGAGCGCGCGGGCGCGCGAGCAGCAGCGCCACTACTGCGGCCGGCGCGGCCACAGCGGTGGCCGAGATCAGTACCGCCGGGCGCAACGTCGTTGCCTCGGCAAGGACTCCTTCGGCGATGAGAGGCATCGACATCGCGATGCACGCGGCAACGGAGAAGCTGGGCGCCAGCGTCCCGATGGCCGCGCCCACCGAAATGCCCGCCGATAGGCCACAGAGGACGTGGCCGGTGATCAAGAACGCCGGACGATCGCTTATCAGGAACGCCGCGACGCCGAGCCCGGCCAGCGCAAGCCCGTCCAACACCAGGGCCGAGCGACCGAGCTTGGCCGACAGCCGGTCGAAAGACCAGCGAGGCGAGCGCACCCAGCCCGTATCCCCCGGAGATCAGCGTGATCATCAGCTCCGGCCACCCGAAGCGCTCCCGGTACAGGAGGTTGAGCGGGGTCGGAAGGGTCGTGCCGAGGATCGCCAGAGCGAGCGTGCAGACCGCTGCCCCCACACCGCCGGTGCGGCCGAGCGTCGGGTGCGCCGGCGCCTCCCGGCTGGCAGTCACTGGGCAACGATGTCGCAGTCCGGTCATGGCCGTCATCGGGGCGGGCGCCCAACCTTGTTTCCGGATCACCGGAGTACCGGCTTGGTGCTAGCCGGTAGAGCCGCTACGTCGTCGCGAATCCCGATCGCCGGACAATGAGTCACCCACGTCGGGCGGTCTTACCTGATAATGCTCCAATGGAGTCACCTTCGGACCTGGCGCGTGTGGTCGTCGCCGACGACGACGTGTTGCTCCGCGAAGGTCTGGCGAGCCTGCTCGAACGGTCTGGCTATCGCGTGCTTGGGCAGTCGGGCTCCGCGGCGGAGCTGCTCGCCCTGGTCCGCGAGTACAAGCCCGACCTGGCGATCGTCGACATCCGAATGCCGCCGGCACATTCGACCGAGGGTCTCGACGCCGCACGCGTCATCCGGGCGGAATTTCCACAGATCGCGATTCTTGTCCTCTCGGCGCACGTCGAGGTCGAGCACGCGATGGACCTGCTCGCCAGCGGCGAACGCAGCGGTTACCTGCTGAAGAGCCGGGTCACCGATGTCGACGAGTTCCTCGAGACGGTCGAGCGGATCGTCAAGGGAGCATCTATCGTCGACCCGGCACTCGTACAGGAGCTGGTCGCGGCGCGCCGGGTCCAGGATCCGCTCGACGTGCTCAGCCCGCGCGAGCGCGAGGTGCTCAGCCTTATGGCGGAGGGACGGTCGAACGCCGGGATCGCCCGCCAGCTCTGGGTGACCGAGGGAACGGTCGAGAAGCATGTGCGCAGCATCCTCGCGAAACTTCAGCTTCCGGAGACGGACGACGCTCACCGTCGGGTGCTCGCGGTGCTCACCTTCCTTGAGGCTCGCTGACGAACTGCCGGATGGCGGCCGCCGACAGCTCAGACTTCGGGACGAAGCCTGCTGCGGGCGCCTCATCGATCAGGTAGGCGAAGTCAGATTGGGCGTGCGTCGAGATAAGGATCACGGTGGCCTGCGAGTCGGTCTGGGCGAGTCGCCGCGCGAGATCGAATCCGCTCTCCGCGCCGAGTGACACGTCGACGAGGATGACGTCGGGCTTTAGCTCCTGCGCCTGCGCAAGCGCCTCGTCGATTGTGTGGGCCACGCCCGCGACTGCCAGCCCCTCGCGCTCGAGCAGCCGCGTGGCAGCCTCGAGGAACGACACGCTGTCGTCGACGATGAGGCAACGGATCATTGGTCCAATCCTCGCACGGCCCGTGGGTCCAAGCATTGCAGCTACCCGGAAGGCCAAGATCTGCGCTACCTGTGGGGCCCAATCGCTGCTGGCGCGGATGTGAACCAAGACGGGATGGGGAATCGTCTCAGCAAGTAACGCTGTCGTCCCTGGAGGCACCGCAATGGAGTCGATCTCGTGGCAGGAATTCGACCCGTTTCCCGCGGCGCTGCGAGCCAACCAGAGCGATCGTCGCACGGCGGTGCCCTTTATCGACATCGGTCGAGCCCTTGATCTGCTCGCGATGGCGGTGAAGCACCGCGGAGCGTGCTTTGTGTACGTCGCCGCCCAGGATCAGAGGTGCCTGTATACAGCCGGGGGCGGGCCGCAGTGCCTCGTCGGCCGCGCGCTGTTGCTGGCCGGCATAGACGACGACGAGCTCGAACCGTTGGGCCACCGTGGCGTGCGCGAGCTGTACCGCGAGGGCCTCCTGCCCGCGCAGCTCACCCTGGGCGCTCTGGCGGTCCTCGATGCCGCCCAGCGGGGCCAGGATCGCGGCTACACCTGGGGCGAGGCACTCGAGTACGCCGCCGGCGTCGCCGGTCGCTTCCTCGATCTGATACCTGACACGTTGAGCCACTCCCGCTGAGAGGATCGTTCATGGCGGGGATGGCGTGGTTG
>JBKPQM010000248.1:0-8465 GCA_046734095.1 Actinomycetota bacterium
GGCCCAAGCTGCGGCCGCGGCTGCCAACAACAACAGCGGCTGGCAGCCGCCCGCCTCGTCGTCACCGCCGGCGCCGACCCCGGCGGGTGGCAGGTGGAGCGCCGCTACGGGGCAGACGGCAGTGAGCCGCGCGATGCATTACCTGGGCATCCCGTACGCGTTCGCCGGCGGTGGATATTCAGGTCCGAGCTACGGCGTCTGCGTGTCCGGCGCCGCGTGGAACGACTGCCATGTCTACGGCTTCGACTGCTCGGGTCTTGCCATGTACGCGTGGGCGCCCTACATCCAGATGGATCACTTCGCGGCCACTCAGTACTGGCAGGCGGGGTCGGACCACCCGAGCACGTCCGCACTGCTGCCGGGCGATCTCGTCTTCTGGAGCTCGGACGGAACGCAGTCGGGCATCCATCACGTCGCCATCTATATAGGTGGCGGGAACGTGATCCAGGCGCCGCAGAGCGGTGACATCGTGCGAATCACCCCGCTCGGGCAGGTGGCATCGGACTACTTCGGAGCCACCCGGCCGCTGACATAGCGCCTAGTGTGGGGGGATGCTCGGACCACTCATCGGGGACGGCGTCCTGGTCGACGCGTTCGGCCGGGTGGCCCGCGACCTGCGGATCTCGCTCACTGACAAGTGCTCGTTGCGCTGCACCTACTGCATGCCCGCTGAAGGCCTGCCTTGGCTGCGCAAGGCTGATCTGCTGACCGACGACGAGATCGTGCGCCTCGCTGAAACATTCGTCGCGCTGGGCGTGAAGAGCATCCGGCTGACCGGGGGTGAGCCGCTCCTGCATCCGACACTGCCGGCCGTGATCAGCCGGCTGGCGTCGTTGCGGCCGCGCCCCGAACTTAGCTTGACGACCAACGGCATCGGGCTGGTGCGCAGGGCCCGCGAGCTCGTCGACGCCGGGCTGGACCGCATCAACGTCTCGGTCGACACGCTCGACCCGCAGCGATTCCGCGAGCTGACCCGTCGCGACCGGCTGCGGGACGTCCTGGCCGGAGTAGCTGCTGCCGCGGCAGCGGGGCTGCATCCGATCAAGGTGAATGCCGTGCTGATGCGCGGCAGCAACCTCGACGAGGCGCCGGCGCTGCTTGGTTGGGCGCTAGGACTGGGTTACGAGATGCGCTTCATCGAGCACATGCCGCTCGACGCCCAGCACAACTGGTCGCGCGACGCGATGGTCACCGCTGACGAGATGCTGGCGATGTTCGGTGAGTACACGCTCCGTCCCATCGGTCACGGCGCGGACGGCTCGGCACCGGCCGAGGAGTTCGAGGTGCTGGACGGGCCGGGCGCTGCCGAGTGGGCGGCGCGACCGGGGCGGCTCGGCGTGATCGCCTCGGTGACCCGGCCGTTCTGCCGCGACTGCGACCGGCTGCGGCTCACGGCCGATGGACAGCTGCGCACCTGCTTGTTCGCCCGGTCAGAGACCGACCTGCGTAACCCGCTGCGTGCCAACACCAGCGAGGCAGAGCTGAGCAGCCTCATCCGCACCGCCGTGGCGGGTAAGCAGGCCGGGCACGGGATCAACGCCGCTGATTTCGTCCAGCCGGCGCGCCCGATGTCGGCGATCGGCGGTTAACCCTCGGCCCGGCAGCCCGCTGGCCGGGGCACAGTTCCGACGCGCGACGATCATTGCGAATTTTGGCGTCAGAGGGGTGAACGACCGAGCAGGAAGCCGCGTCGGTCTAGGAAGTCGGCGAGGCTGTCCGCGTGCTCGGCGCAAGCCAGCCAGTACTTGACCCGGCCGGCGTCGTGCAGGCGGGGATTGCGCCAGGCCAGCTTCACGCTGGCCGGCGCACGGCAGCCTTTGGCCGAGCACCGCGGCGTGTCGTCGTCGGCTCCGCCCACCGGGCGCATCTGCCGCACGGTACAGCTTCGTCCCGTACCGTAGGCGGCGGTATGCCTCGCGCTAGGAGATCCTGTGACCGATCAGCCTGCCCGCACGCCGGCCGCCGACGCCACCGCGCTGGAGCGGGTGATGTTCGAGGTCAAGCGCGTCATCGTCGGCCAGGAGCGACTCGTCGAGCGGATGATGGTCGGCCTGCTGGCTCGAGGTCACTGCCTGCTCGAGGGCGTACCCGGCGTCGCGAAGACTCTCGCCGTCGAGACCCTGGCCCGGACTGTCAGCGGAACATTCGCGCGGCTGCAGTTCACACCGGACCTCGTGCCGTCCGACATTGTCGGTACTCGCATCTACCGACCGGGCACCGAGACCTTCGACACCGAGCTAGGGCCGATCTTCGCCAACTTCGTGCTGGCCGACGAGATCAACCGAGCGCCGGCGAAGGTCCAGTCGGCGTTGCTCGAGGTCATGGCCGAACGGCACGTCTCGCTCGGCGGCCGGAAGTACCCGGTGCCTGCGCCCTTTCTCGTCTTGGCCACACAGAACCCGATCGAGAGCGAGGGCGTGTACCCGCTGCCGGAAGCGCAGCGGGACCGCTTCCTGATGAAGATCAACGTCGACTATCCCTCGGCGGCCGAGGAGCGCGAGATCGTCTACCGGATGGGCGTCGAGCCACCCGTGGCCAACGCGGTGCTGACCACGGACGAGCTGGCTCGGCTACAGGAGAGTGCCGGCCGGGTGTTCGTCCACCACGCGATCGTCGACTACGTGGTGCGCCTGGTCGTCGCGACCCGCAATCCGAGCCAGCACGGCATGAGCGACGTTGCGCAGTGGGTTTCCTACGGCGCCAGCCCCCGGGCCAGCCTGGGCCTGATCGCCGCCGGACGGGCGCTCGCGCTACTCAGGGGCCGCGATTACGTGCTGCCGCAGGACGTCCTGGACGTTGCGACCGACGTGGTGCCACACCGGATCGTGATGAGCTACGACGCCATCGCCGATGGCATCACCTCCCTGCACGCGGTGCGCCGCGTGCTGCAAACGGTGCCGCTGCCCCAAGTGGCACCGCGGCAGCGGGCCGGCGGCGCGTCCCAGCAGCTCGTTTACGGCCAGTCGGCGCCGGGCCAGCAGACCGGCGGCACCGGCTGGGAGCGCACCGCGTGACCACTGGGTCCGATGCGCTGCCGGCGCTCGACAAGACCGCGGCCGAACCGCTGCTGCGCCGGCTCGAGCTGACGGTCCGCAACAAGCTCGACGGCCTACTGCAAGGCAACTACCTCGGCCTTGTGCCTGGCCCGGGCACCGAAGCCGGTGACTCGCGGCTGTACTTCCCGGGCGACGACGTGCGCCGCATGGACTGGCCGGTCACCGCCAGGACGATGGTGCCGCACGTCCGGCAGACCATCGCGGACCGCGAGCTCGAGACGTGGGTCGTCGTCGACTTGTCCCCGAGTCTCGACTTCGGCACCGGCCGCACGGAGAAGCGTGAGCTCGCCTTGGCGGCGCTCACCGCCGTCGTGCATCTGACTGTCCGTGGCGGCAATCGGGTCGGCGCCATCGCCAGCAATGGCGACGGGATGCTGCGTATCCCGGCGCGAGGCGGTACCGCGCACGCGCGCCACCTCATGAACAAGATCGCGGCCGTGCCTCGAGCCAAGGAGGGCCAGCGCGGGAATCTCGGGGCCATGCTGGAGCAGCTGCGGCGCCCGCCGCGGCGGCGGGGCCTGGTCGCGATCGTGTCGGACTTTCTCGGCGACACCGACTGGGAGCGGCCCCTGCGCGGGCTATCCGAGAGGCATCAGCTGCTGGCCGTGGAGATCGTCGACCCCCGTGAGCTCGAACTCCCTGCGGCCGGGCTCATGACATTCGTCGACACCGAGAGCGGTGAGCAAATCGAGGTGCAGACGTCGAGTGCCGAGCTGCGTCGCCGCTATGCCAACGCGGCCAGTGAGCAGCGGGTCGAGATCGCCACGATGCTGCGCCACGCCCGCGCGGGGCATTTACAGCTGCGCACCGACCGCGACTGGGTCACCGACGTCGTCAAGTTCGTGATCGCCCGCCGCAAGACGCTCGCCGGGGCGGCGGTGACGCGCTGATGCATTTCGTGTCGCCGGCCTGGTTGCTGTTGCTGCTCGTGATTGCTGCGGTAGCCGCCGTCTACGCGGTCCTGCAACTGCGCCGCAAGAAGTACGTGGCCCGGTTCAGCAACGTGGACCTGCTGGCCTCGGTGGCCCCTCGCCGTCCGGGATGGCGCAGACACCTCACGTTCGCGCTGTTGCTAGTCGGGCTGGCAGTGCTCACGATCGGGGTCGCTCAACCGACCGCCGCCGTGAAGGTGCCGCGCGACCGGGCGACCGTGATGATCGCCATCGACGTATCACTGTCGATGCAGGCCACCGACGTGCTACCCGACCGGATCACGGCCGCCAAGAAGGGCGCCAAGTCGTTCGTCGACATGCTGCCGCCGCGGATCAACGTCGGTCTGGTGAAGTTCGGCGGCAACGCCTCGGTCGTAGTGCCGCCGACGATTGATCGCGACGTGCTGAAGAAGGCGATCGACGGCTTGCAGCTGCAAGATTCGACCGCGATCGGTGAGGCGATCTTCACCAGCCTGGACGCGATCAAGACGTTCAGCAGCCAGACGACGGCCAAGGACGACAAACCACCGCCGGCCCGCGTCGTGCTGATGAGCGATGGAGCGTCGAACAAGGGACGCTCGCCAATGTCGGCCGCGACCACGGCCAAGCAGGCCGGCGTGCCGGTGTCGACGATCGCGTTCGGCACTGACAGCGGCACCGTCGACCTGCCGGGGTACGGGCCCCAGCCCGTGCCGGCCGACAAGACCACATTACGGGCGGTCGCCGACGCGACCGGCGGCACCTTCCACACTGCTGCCTCATCGGAGGAGCTCCGCTCGGTGTACTCGAACATCGGCTCGCAGATCGGCTTCACGACGGAACACAAGGTGATCGCCTGGCGATTCCTTGTCGTCGGGCTGCTGTTCACGGTGGCGGCGGCCGCTGCGGCCCTGCTCTGGTCCGGCCGCCTGGTCTGATCGGCCCACGTTCCCGGACGACGCACAGCAGGCCGAGCGCGATCCGCTAGCGTCATGCCGGTGAGTCGTTCAGTTCTCGTCACGGGTGGCAATCGGGGTATCGGACTGGCGATCGCGACGGCGTTCGCGGCGAACGGCGATCGGGTCGCGGTGACGCATCGCGGCAGCGGCGCCCCGGAGGGGTTGTTCGGCGTCGAGTGCGACGTGACGGACGGTGCCGCCGTCGACGCCTCGTTTGCCGCCATCGCGGATCAGCAGGGACCGGTGGAGGTGCTCGTTGCCAATGCCGGGATCACCGACGACACGTTGCTGCTACGGATGAGCGAAGAGTCGTTCACCCGGGTCATCGACGCGAACCTCACCGGTGCGTACCGAGTCGCCAAGCGGGCGGCGGCCGGCATGGTGAAGGCGCGCCGCGGCCGGATGATCTTCGTGTCGTCCGTCGTCGCGTTCGCCGGCTCCCCGGGCCAAGCGAACTACGGGGCGAGCAAGGCGGGACTGCTGGGCTTGGCCCGATCCATCGCCCGTGAGCTGGGCAGCCGCAATATCACGGCCAACGTCATCGCTCCTGGCTTCATCGAGACGGACATGATCGCTAACGTGACCGACGTGCGGAAGGCTGAGATCCTCGCCGGCGTGCCGCTGCGGCGTTACGGCACGGTCGATGAGATCGCCGGCACCGCGGTGTTCCTGGCCTCGGAGCCGGCTGCGTACATCAACGGAGTGGTACTGCCAGTCGACGGCGGCCTGGGAATGGGGATCTGAATGGGTCTGCTCGAGGGCAAGCGGCTGCTGATCACCGGGGTGATCACCGACCAGTCGATCGCGTTTGCCGCGGCGCGGGTGGCACAGGAGCAGGGCGCGCAGGTCGTGCTCACCGGCTTCGGGCGGATGTCGCTCGTCGAGCGGGTGGCCAAGAAGCTGCCGCAGCCCGCACCGGTGATCGAACTCGACGTGACCGCCGACGAGCATCTGGACTCGTTGGCCGATCGAGTGCGCGAACATGCCGACGGCCTCGACGGCGTCTTGCATTCGATCGGGTTCGCTCCGGCGTCCTGCCTCGGCGGTGGGTTCCTCGACGCGCCGTGGAGTGATGTCGCGACGGCTGTACACGTGTCGACGTACTCACTGAAGTCCCTCGCCGTAGCGACGCTCCCGCTCTTCGGTGACGCCGGTGGCTCGCTCGTCGGGCTGACGTTCGACGCGTCGGTAGCCTGGCCGGCCTACGACTGGATGGGCGTGGCCAAAGCCGGCCTCGAATCGACCTCGCGTTACCTCGCCCGCGAGTTGGGGCCCCGCAAGATCCGGGTGAACCTCATTGCCGCCGGCCCGCTCCGCACGATGGCGGCCAAGAGCATTCCCGGGTTCAGCGCATTCGAAGACGCATGGGACGGCCGGGCGCCGATCGGTTGGGACAACTCCGACGCCGAACCCGTGGCGCGGACGGCGGCGGTTCTGCTGTCGGACTGGATGCCGGCCACCACCGGCGAGATCGTGCATGTCGACGGCGGCTTCCACGCCATGGGCGTATGACGTACGACGGGTTGCTGTTGCTCTCGTTCGGCGGCCCGGAAGGCCCTGACGACGTGCTGCCGTTCCTGCGCAATGTGACCAGCGGGCGGGGCATCCCCGAGGAGCGGCTGGCTTCGGTCGCCGAGCACTACCGGCACTTCGGCGGCGTTTCACCGATCAACGCCCAGAACCGGGCGCTGCTCGCCGCGATCGAGCAGGATTTCGCTGCACACTGCATCAACTTGCGGCTCTACTGGGGTAATCGCAACTGGCATCCGTTCGTCGCGGACACGGTGCGGCAGATGCGGGACGACGGAGTGCGCCGAGCGCTGGTGTTCACCACGAGCGCCACGTCCTCGTACAGCAGCTGCCGGCAATACCGCGAGAACGTGGCGGCCGCGCAGGCGGAAATCGACGGTGCGCCGGAGCTGACGAAGCTGCGTCACTATTTCGACCACCCCGGGTTCATCGAGGCGAACGCCGACGGCGTGCGGACCGCGCTCGCCGAGCTGCCCGACGCGCGGCTCGTGTTCACCGCGCACTCCGTCCCAGTCGCCATGAACGACGCCGCCGGGCCGCACGGCGGGCTGTACCTGGCTCAGCAGCGCGAGAGCGCCCGCCTCGTCGCCGAGGCGGTACGAGGCCCCGGCGCCGACTTCGACCTGGTGTGGCAGTCACGCTCCGGGCCGCCCCAGGTGCCCTGGCTCGAGCCCGATATCAACGACCACCTTCGGGCTCTTTCGGCCGGCGGTATCCGATCCGTGGTCGTGAGCCCCATCGGGTTCGTCTCCGATCACCTGGAAGTCGTGTGGGACCTCGACACCGAGGCTCGGCAGACGGCGGCCGAACTCGGCCTGGCGTTTCGCCGGGCGGCCAGCGCCGGTACGCATCCGGCGTTCGTCGCGATGGTCCGCCAACTCGTCCAAGAGGAGATCGCCGGTGCCCCGCGAGCGATGCTCGGCCATCTCGGCATCTGCGGGCTGAACTGCCCGTCCGGCTGCTGCGAGCTGGGCGCCGCTCGACGCTAGCTGTCGGGTGCCGCGGCCGGACTACGGTCGGTTGCCCGTTTCGGGATAAGCGGCCCTCCGCGGCGGAGCTGTTTCGCGGATTTCCGTTATGAAATAAGCGGAATCTGGCTAGACAGCACTATCGCCCGTCATATAAAATCATATGCGTGTTCGAGCCAGCGCCACCGCCGCCGAGTGTGGTCGACGTCCTCGAGCAGCCCGGGTCGGTGGCCGCGGAACTCGCCGCCGCCCGGCCGGGTCCGGATCTGATCCCGGCCCTGTCGCTGTTGGAGCCTTCCGCGCTGTCGCATGCCGGGCGGGTGGATCTGCTGGTCGCGCTGGAGCGGCACGCGGCGTGGCTGGCCGCGGTGCAGCAGCAGGTGCTCGCGGCGATGGCCGCTGACCCGGCGGCCGTGGCTGATCCGGTGGATCGCACCGGCCGGGCGTGGGTCCGCGAAGACGTGGGCTGTGCGCTGCGGCTGTCCGAGGTCACCGCGCAGCGGCGCCTGGACGTCGCGCAGTCGCTGACCGATGACCTGCCCGCGGCGCTGGCCCTGTTGCGGCGGGGGGAGATCAGCTACCGGCACGCCCAGACCCTGGCCGAGGCGGTCGAGGAGCTGGACGGCAAGCAGCGCCACGTAGTGGAGGGGCGGGTGCTGGCCCGGGCCGGTGAGCAGACCCTGGCCGAGTTCACCCGCACCGTGCGCCGCGCCGTCGCCACCGTCTCAGCCGCCACGGTCGAGGCTCAGCGGGTGGAGGCGATGGCCGAACGCCGCGTCGCCGTCACCGCGCGGGAGGACGGGATGGCCGAACTGTGGGCCCTGCTGCCGGTCGAGGGCGCCGCCGCGGTGATGGCGGCGGTGGACGCGCTCGCCTCGGTCACCTCGGCCACTGATCCCCGCAGCGGTGATCAGCGCCGCGCCGACGCGCTGGTCGATTTGGGGGTGGCCGCGCTGCACGACCCCCGGCTGCCTCGCGCGCAGGGGCTGCGCCCGGCGATCCAAGTGACCGTCGCCTTGTCCACCCTGCTCGGTGTCGATG
>JBKPQM010000249.1:0-6024 GCA_046734095.1 Actinomycetota bacterium
GATGCAGCACCTAGAGGGGCTGTTCGAGCGCATCGGCGAGCAGCACGGCCGGATGAACACCCACGTCGTCTTGTCTACGCAGTTCGAGGGACGCCCGGTCGAGCCGCCCGTCGAGCAGGCTCGACCGGTGACGCCGTCACCCGGGTGGCACCGCGCCTGATCGTGGTCGGACGTCAGGCGAGCTTGGCCCAGCGGATGAGCTCACCGCTCACGAGCTCGGCCGCCTCGTTCTGCGGAAAGTGGCCGACTCCCTCGAGAGCATGCCATTGGTACTCACCACTGACATAACGCCCGGACCCCTGGGCCGTACGGGGGAGTACGCAGCCGTCGAGCTGGCCGTGCAACTGCAGCACCGGAGCGGCGACAGGATGTTGCTGAAGCGAGCTTGCGTACCGGCGTCCGTCGGGGCGGGGCAACGAGCGCACCAGCCAGCGGAAGTACTCCAACGCGCAATGGGCCGCCGGGTGGATACGCAGCGAGGCTGCGTATCGCTCGACGTCGTTCGCGTACTCCGGTGTGACCCGCCAGCGCGGGCCCGTCCAGGCCGCAAAGAGTTCCTGAACGTAGGAGGAATCTCGGATGAGCTTCGACTCCGGCCGCCGTGGGACCTGGAAGCTGCGCACGGCGTACGCCCACGCGCTGCCCTGACCGCGTGGATCCGAGAAAATGGCCGATCGCAGGCGTAACGGATGGGCTGCGCCAAGGGCGACCAGCCGGCGCACGACCCGGGGATGCAATGCGGCAACCGTCCAGGCGAGCAGCCCTCCGATGTCGTTGCCGACGAGCATGGTGTCGCGCTCGCCCAGGGCCCTGACCAGCTGGGCGATGTCGGCGGCGACCGTCGGCGCGTCGTAGCCGCGCGGGGGCTTGTCGCTGGCCCCGTACCCGCGCAGATCGACCGCGACGGCACGGAACCCCGCGTCGGCCAGGTCGACTAGTTGCTGGCGCCACGTCCACCAGAACTGCGGAAAGCCGTGCAGCATAAGGACCATTGGTCCGGTTCCGAGTTCGGCGACGTGCAACGCGATGCCGTTGGCTCGCACCATGCGGTGCGTCCATGGCCCCTCGATCAGGATGTCGGAGTCATCCGGCGGCTTCGCTGCCGCGGGCTTGGCCACCATGCTGATTATGCATGCTCCTTGAGGTAGGCGACTGTTTCCTTGCTGACCGCGATGGTGCGTTCGGGTGCCTTCACCCGCCTGACCTTGTTCCGGCCGAGGAAAATCAGCATGGCGACGAGCACCAGCAATATTCCGAACACGATCAGGTACGCCGCCCAGCGCCATATGCCAGCGGCGACAAGGCCTTCGGCAAGCGCGATGAGTCCGAACGTCAACGAGAACACGAACAGCACAGCGGCTCCGGCGAAGAAACCCGCGCCGGTACCGGCGTTCTTCACCGACGAGCGCACTTCGAGCTTCGCCAGTTCGATCTCACCGTGCACCATGGCGGAGAGCTGGGTCGATGCTTGCTGGACGAGCTCGCCTATCGAGGGCTCAGCCTGGTCTGACCTAGTGACGGCCACGGGTGCGCTCCTTCCTGGCTGGGTCATGTCGGGTTGGTGTGTCGCCCGGCGTCGTCTCCGTGGCTCGCATCCATCAGGACGCTCGCCGAATGGCAACTACCAGACGTGACCAAAGCCAGATCATTCCAGGCGGGTGGGCTCCGGCGCATCAGGCGGGTTCAATGCCTCGGGCACGTCGAACATGCGCGCCACCGGAACGTCGGTCGAGCTGTGCACCGCGATTGACAACGCGATACACACCGCAACCAGATCGAACACCGCCTGGGACACGTCGAGCCCGGCCTCGAGGGCGAGGAGACCGTAAACAACGCTGGCGAATCCCTTCGGCCCGAACCACGCGACGGCGGCGATCTCGCGGCGAGTCAGGTGCGTGCGATAGAGGCTCACCAGCAAGGCGACGGGGCGCACCAGCACGAGCGCCAGCACCGCCACCGCCCACGCGCCGATAGGCACTCGGTGCAGCAGATCTGGGGTGAGGAGCGCCCCGAATACCAACAGGGCGGCCAGTTTCAAGAGCTCGGCGATGAGGTCGCCGAACTGTTCGAAGGCGTCGTGGGCCTGCGGGGCCACGGTGGCGAGGGTCGACCCGGCCGCGAATGCGGCGAGATATCCGTTGGCGTGCGTCAAGTGGCACGTCGCGTAGAGGATTACGGCGACACTGAACGGTCCGAGCGGGGCCAGCCGCGCCTCGCTGCCGACACCAGGTATCCGGGTCAGCAGGTACGCGACGAGCGGCATGGCGATGCCGAGCGCGACACCGCCCGCGAGCTCGCCGATCACCGTCCAGAAGTGTGTGTGCCCGTGCGAGGCGGCAGCGATCAGGATGACCACGACCGGCAGAGCCAGGCCATCGTTCAGGCCGGACTCGACGTTGAGCAGCCGACGCAGCCGGAGGGGGACGTCGGTCCGGCCGATGATCGCGGCGGCGAACACCGGATCGGTCGGCGACAGGATGGCGCCGACGAGGAAGCTCGCCGTCCAGTCCAGCGGCGTGAACGCCTTCGTCAGCAAGGCGATGCCGACGAACGTGAGCGGCATGCCGAGGCCGAGAGCGCGCCCGGCGGTACGGCCGGTCGCGCGCAGTTCCGGCAACGCGGCCCGCATGCCGTCGGTGTAGAGGACGCTGAACAGCGCCAGGTCGGCCAGCGTGACGACGACCGGATCGTTCGGCTTGATGCCGATCCAGCCGGCGCCGCCGGTGCCAGTGATGGCGCCCGCAACGAGGAACAGCAACGCGGTAGATAGCACTGTGCGGGCGGCGAATCCGGAGACCAGCACCACGAGCAGCAGCGTCACGCCGAATACCAGGGTTAGGGCCATCGCGCCTCCGGTAGCTACCGATGCTTATGGGCCAGTCCCGGCATGCCGCTTCCCGTGATCAAGAGGGCGAAGCGGCCGCGCCGCCGGCGACCACTTCCGCCTCTTGATCAGATGACCGAACTGAGGAAGGTCACTCTTCCGTCACCGAGCTTGGCAATTTCTCGGCGATCAGATCCATGACGCTGGAGTCGGTCAGCGTGGTGATGTCGCCGAGTTGGCGGTTTTCGGCGACGTCGCGCAGCAATCGGCGCATGATCTTCCCCGACCGGGTCTTGGGCAGCTCGGGCACGACGAGGATCTGCCGCGGCTTGGCGATCGGCCCGATTTCAGCGGCGACGTGGTCGCGCAGCGTCCTGGCCAGATCGGGTCCTTCGCCGCCACCGCCGCGCAGGATCACGAACGCGACGATGCCCTGCCCGGTCGTCGGATCGGTCGCGCCGACCACGGCGGCCTCGGCCACCGAGGGGTGCGACACAAGCGCCGATTCGACTTCGGTGGTCGAGATGTTGTGCCCGGAGACCAGCATTACGTCATCCACTCGTCCGAGCAGCCACAGATCGCCGTCTTCGTCCTTCTTGGCGCCGTCGCCCGCGAAGTAGTAGCCCTGGGACGTGTAGCGCGCCCAGTACGTCTCCCGGTAACGCTCGGGGTCGCCCCAGATGCCGCGCAGCATCGACGGCCAGGGCTCGGTCATGACCAGGAAGCCGCCACCACCCGGCCCCACCGGCACGCCGTCGTTGGCGACAACGTCGGCCGAGATGCCCGGCAACGGACGAGTCGCTGAACCTGGCTTGGTCGCGGTGACCCCGGGGAGCGGGCTGATCATGATCGCGCCGGTCTCGGTCTGCCACCACGTGTCCACCACGGGCGTGCGGTCACCGCCGATCACCCGCCGATACCAGATCCACGCTTCCGGGTTGATCGGCTCGCCGACCGAGCCGAGCAGACGCAGGGACGAGAGGTCGAACCGAGCCGGGATCTCGTCGCCCCACTTCATGAACGTGCGGATCGCCGTCGGGGCGGTGTAGAGCAGCGTGACCCGGTACTTCTGGACGATCTCCCAGAACCGCCCCTGATGCGGCGTATCCGGCGTCCCCTCGTAGAGCACGATTGTCGCCCGGTTGGCAAGCGGTCCGTAGACGATGTACGAGTGGCCGGTCACCCAGCCAATGTCAGCGGTGCACCAGTACACGTCGGCGTCGGGCTTCACGTCGAACACGGCGTAGTGGGTGTACGCGACCTGGGTGAGGTAGCCGCCCGTGGTGTGCAGGATCCCCTTCGGCTTGCCCGTCGTGCCTGACGTGTAAAGGATGTAGAGCGGATGTTCGGCGTCGAAGGCCTGCGGCTCGTGCGTGGGCGACGCCGTCTCGACGATGTCGTGCCACCACACGTCGCGTCCCTCGGTCCACGGGACGTCGTTCTTGCCACGCTGGACGACGAGGATGTGCGCGACGTTCGTATCGCCTTTCGACAGCGCCTCGTCCACGGCGGGCTTCAACGCCGACACCGAGCCGCGCCGGTATCCGCCGTCGGCCGTGATGACGAGGCGGGCGTCGGCGTCGGTGATGCGGTCGTAGAGTGCTTGCGCCGAGAAGCCGCCGAACACCACGCTGTGCGGGGCGCCGATCCGAGCGCAGGCCAGCATCGCCACGACCGCCTCGGGGATCATCGGCAGGTAGATCGCTACCCGGTCGCCCGTCCCGATCCCCAGGGACGTCAGGGCATTCGCGGCGCGCGACACCTCGGTGAGCAATTCCGTATACGTGATCGAACGCGAGTCGCCGGGTTCGCCCTCGAAGTGGATCGCGACTTGATCACCATGGCCCGCGGCGACATGCCGGTCCAGACAATTCACCGACGCGTTGAGCGTGCCGCCGACGAACCACTTGGCGAACGGGCGATCCCACTGGAGAGTCGTCGTCCATTGGGTCGCCCACTCCAACCGTTCGGCCTGCTTGTCCCAGAACGCCAAGCGATCGGCGGCCGCCTCGTCGTACGCCTCAGCCGTGACGTTGGCCTGCGCCGCGAACTCGGGCGACGGAGCGAACCGGCGATGCTCGTGCAGCAGGTTCGACAGGGCTTCGTCAGACACGTCACGACCTCCGCGTGGATGGGATTTCTCCGTCACGTTAGCGTGCATTGGGTGGGTGATCCGCTGGCACCATTGCTCGAGCTGCCCGGTGTGGCCGACGGCGTGGCCAACACGCGCACCGCGGTCGACTCGCTTCTCGGCAACCGGGTGCTCCGCCGGCGCTCGGCCGACGTGTCGGCTGAGTCGTCGCTGCGCGGTGCGTGGGCGTCCGCGTGGCTCGCCGGTGTCGAGACGGAGCTCGACGACGTCCGCAACGGACTCGGCCTGGACGAGCCGGTGCTGCAGGGCGCCTTGCGCGCTCAGTCGGCGATCGGGGCGCTGGCCGACACGTGGACCCGCGCACCTCGGCAGGCGCTGGCCCGGCTGCACGCACTGGCCGCCGCTGACCTCACCGATCCGGACGCGCTCGGTCGTCCAGCGGGAGACACGCGGCGACTCGACACCCTGGTCGACGTGCTCGGGATGACCTCAGCCCCCGCGGTGGTGGTGGCCGGTGTCGTGCACGCGGAGTTGCTGTCTGTGGACCTCTTCCCGCCCGCGTCCGGCATCGTGGCCCGCGTGGCGACCCGGCTGACCCTGGTCGAACGGGGTCTGGATCCCAAATCGCTGGTGGTCGTCGAGGCCGGACATCGCGAGCTGAAGGACGAGTACGACGCGGCACTCGCGGCGTATGGGGACGGTGACGTCGCGCGATGGCTGCGCCACTGTGCTGATGCCGTGGTGGCCGGGGCGCGCGAGGCGATGGCAATTTGCGAGGCGATGGCGCGGGGCTGAGTGCACAAATGGACGGCGGCGCCGCTGCCCGCGACGCCGCCTGAACACCGTCCACCGGGTTACCAGGCGTGCACCTGTTCGCATGTCGGGCGCGGGCCGGGACCGCTGGGGTCCGGTCCGCGTCGACTCACCTGCCGCGTGGTGGGGTCGCCGCGTGGGTACCCGAATGGACCGTGCCGGTTGAGGCCCGCTGGGGGCTGGACCGCCATCGACGTGCCTCGTCCTTGTGCACATTTTCACGCCCAGATTCGGCGCGGCACAAGACCTGCACGGTTGTAATTCGCGCAGAACCTAGTGCGGCGTGTGAGCAGAC
>JBKPQM010000250.1:0-12728 GCA_046734095.1 Actinomycetota bacterium
AGTGGTGCAGCGCAGTTTCGACTCGGTGACGCTACGCATCCGCTGCCGCGACGGCCGCTATCTGGATGTGCCGCAGTCGCTCGTCATGCCGACCAAACCGACCGGCAAGAGGCGAGTGCTGGCGCGGCTGCGGGATATGGCCCGGCAGGTCAGCGCTTACGGCGAGTCATACCGCCGCTGAGCGCCGACAGGCTTCCCGCCGGCTCGACTCCGGCCCGCGCGCCGCGCTGGGCCGTTCCCCCGTGTGGTCGACTCGTTCTATTCGGCGCCCGGCGTCGTCTTCGCAATCTGCATGAGGAACTCGATGTTGGTGCGCGTCTTGCGCAGCCGGTCGAGCAGCAGGTCGATGGCTTGCTGGGGTTCGAGCGCATGCAGCACGCGGCGCAGCTTCACCGTCACGGCGAGCTCGTCGGGCGAGAGCAGCAGCTCCTCCTTGCGGGTCGAGGACTGATCCACATCGACCGCCGGGAACACGCGCTTGTCGGCGATGTCGCGCCGCAGTCGCAGCTCGGCGTTACCGGTGCCCTTGAACTCCTCGAAGATCACCGTGTCGCCGGCGGACCCGGTCTCGACCAGGGCGGTCGCCAGAATCGTCAACGAGCCGCCGTTTTCTATGTTGCGGGCCGCGCCGAGGAAGCGCTTCGGTGGGTACAACGCGGTTGAGTCGACGCCGCCGGACAGGATGCGCCCGCTGGCCGGTGCGGCCAGGTTGTAGGCCCGGCCCAGCCGGGTGATCGAGTCAAGCAGGACCACCACGTCGTGGCCCAGCTCGACGAGCCGCTTGGCCCGCTCGGTGGCCAGCTCGGCGACCATGGTGTGGTCCTGCGGACGCCGGTCGAACGTGGAGGCGATGACCTCACCCTTGACCGAGCGCTGCATGTCGGTGACCTCCTCAGGGCGCTCGTCCACGAGCACGACCATGAGGTGGCATTCCGGGTTGTTCCGCGTGATCGCGTTCGCGATCGCCTGCAGGATCATCGTCTTGCCGGCCTTCGGCGGCGACACGATCAGGGCACGTTGGCCCTTGCCGATCGGCATCACCAGGTCGATGACCCGCGTGGTGAGCACGTGCGGCTCGGTTTCCAGGCGCAGCCGCTCCTGCGGGTAGAGCGGGGTGAGCTTCGTGAACTCGACTCGGTTCTTCGCCTCGTCCGGATCACGGCCGTTGACCGTGTCCAGGCGGACGAGCGGGTTGAACTTCTCCCGCCGCTCACCCTCACGCGGCTGGCGAATCGCGCCGGTCACGGCGTCTCCCCGCCGCAGTCCGTGGCGACGCACGAACGAGTTGGCCACGTAGATGTCGTCCGGACCGGCGAAATAGCCGCTGGTACGGATGAACCAGGTGTTCTTCTCCTCGACGCTGTCTAGGATGCCGGCGACGGGCAGCAGGACATCGTCCTCGGCGACCGTCGGCTCGGCCTCGGCGCTGCCACCGCCGCCTATCCGGTCGCGGTTGCGGCCGCGCCGGTCACGGTAGCGCCGCCCGCGGCGGCGGCCACCCTCGAAGTCGTCATCGCGGTCGTTCTGGCGGTTCTGCCCCTGGTCGGACGAACCGCGTTGGTCGTTTTGGTTGTGGGCGGGTGCTCCGCCGTTCGGGCGCTGATCGTGCCGGTCCGCGGGCTCGGGCGGCGCGGCCACGGTGCTCGCGGCGACCGGTGCCGTGTCCGGCGCAGCTGTCGGGCTTCCGGACGGACGGTTGGCGCCCCGCCGCTCGCGGCGCTGCGCTGGAGGCCCTTCGCGCCGGGCCTCGGGTGCTTGCGCGGGGGAGGCTTGCGCCTCGGGGGCGCCGGCGAGCGTCGGCTGCGCCGACGCCCCGGACCGGGCCTGCTGAATGGCGGCGATCAGCTCGCTCTTACGCATCTTGGTGGTGGCGATGCCAAGGCTGCCGGCCAGTTCTTGAAGTTCGGGCAGCAGCATCGACGAAAGCGAACCGCCCCGGCGCTTGGCCGGACGGACGGAGTCGGCGGTTGCCTGGGCGACGCTGTGCCCGTCGCTCGAGGGTGCCTGCTCAGGGGCGGCACCGTCGGGACTCATGCTGAGCAGCGTCTGCTCCGATGTGTCTGTCACAGTGATCTCGGATCCTTCCGAAGGTGGTCCGCGCGCATGGGTACTGCGCTGGACCTTCCATGACCCGACCATGACCTGGCCGGGTCTTCTCCCGGGCATCAGCGCCGGGATGTTCTTGATTGGCTCAGTCAAGTGCGGAATGCGCAACTGGGCGACGCAAGTGAACTTCTAACCGAATTCTCGATGAAACGGCGGACGGATCGCCGCTACCGCGAGGGCGGCGAAGTCCCTGCGTCGTGACTGACGATGATGAGAGTAGACGTTCCCATCACCCTCGGCAACACGATATGCCCCCTGGTTGTTCCGTGTCGCGGGAGATCGCTTCAGCCGGATCTCAGCGAACGACGTGCGCGCCGTCGCGATCGATTGCCACCCGCTCGACCCGCCAGCCAGCCGGTGCCTGAGCCGCGGCGGCGCCCGCCTCGTCCGGCCCACGCGCCAACACAAGGACTGCCGGCCCCGCGCCGGATATGACCGCCGGGAGCCCGGACGCGCGCAGTTTGGCGAGAAGCGCGGCGCTGTCGCCCATCGCCTCCGCCCGGTACGGCTGGTGGAGCCGATCGGCCGTGGCGGGCAGCAGCGCCTCCGGACGCTCGGTGAGCGCCGCGACGAGCAGCGCCGCGCGCGACGTGTTGAACACGGCGTCGATGTGCGGGACCTGCCCAGGCAGCAGGCTGCGCGCCTCGTCAGTCGAGGCGGCGGTCGGGGGGATGACCACCACGGGCGACACCACGGGATCGACGCCGAGCCGGACGGCGTCGGTCCGCCCGTCGGCCGTCCAAGCGACGGTCAGCCCGCCGAGCAGGCAGGGCGCGACATTGTCGGGATGGCCTTCGAGTTCGGCGGCCAGGGCGAGCACCTCGGCATCGGGCAAGTTCGTGTCACCGCCGACGACCAGGGCTCGCCCGATCAGGAGACCCGCGACGTTGGCAGCTGCCGAGGAGCCGAGGCCGCGTCCGTGCGGGATCCGGTTCGCGCACACCAGTTCGATGCCTCGCGGCTGGCCGCCGAACCGCTCGAACACCCCCTGGATCGAGCGGACCACGAGATTGGACTCGTCGCGCGGGACGGCGTCGGCGCCCTCGCCGGCGACGTCGAGCATCACGCCGTCGTCGCCGATGCGGGCCATGACGTCGTCATGGAGCGCCAACGCGAGGCCCACGGCGTCGAAACCGGGACCGAGGTTGGCACTACTCGCGGGAACCTGCACGTGGATCGTTCCGGCACGGAAGGCAGGCTTCGGCATGTCAGACCAAGCCGAGGTGGACGGCCGCGGCGTGACCGTCGGCGGGGACGGTGATGGGTTTGGGCGCCCCGGAGATGGCCCACTCCGGGTCCTTGAGCCCATGGCCGGTCAGCGTGCACACGACCGTGGATCCGGCCGGCAGCCGGCCGTCAGTAACCGTCGCGAGCAGCCCGGCGACACTGGCCGCCGATGCCGGCTCGACGAACACCGCCTCGCTGCGGGCGAGCATCCGGTACGCCTCGAGGATCTGCTTGTCGGTCACAGCGTCGATCAGACCATGCGATTCGTCGCGGGCGGCCTCGGCGCCCACCCACGAGGCGGGGTTGCCGATGCGGATCGCCGTGGCGATGGTCATCGGCGCGAGCACCGGAGCGCCGAGCACGATGGGGGCAGCCCCCGCGGCCTGGAAGCCGAACATGCGCGGCGCGGTGCCGTACTCGCGATAACCCTTCCAGTACGCGGTGATGTTGCCGGCATTGCCTACCGGCATGCAGTGCACGTCGGGCGCGCCGTCGAGCGCGTCGCAGATCTCGAACGCCGCCGTCTTCTGTCCCTCGATGCGGTGCGGGTTCAGGGAATTGACAAGCGCCACCGGGTACTCGACGGCCAGCTTGCGGGCCAATTCCAGGCAATCGTCGAAGTTGCCGTCGACCTGCAGCAGCTTGGCGCCGTGCACCAGCGCCTGGGCCATCTTGCCGAGCGCGATCTTTCCTTGTGGGACGAGCACCGCACACGTCATGCCGGCGCGCACGGCGTACGCGGCGGCACTCGCCGAGGTGTTGCCAGTAGAGGCGCAGATGACGGCCTGCGCGCCGTCCTCGGCCGCCTTGGAGATCGCCACCGTCATGCCGCGGTCCTTGAACGAGCCGGTGGGATTCGCCCCTTCGACCTTGAGGTAAACCTGGCACCCGGTGCGCTGCGAAAGCTCGCGCGCCGGCAGCAGCGGTGTGCCGCCCTCGTGCAGGGTGATCACCGGTGTCGAATCGGTCACCGGCAGCCGAGACCGATAGGCCTCGATCACGCCGGGCCAGGCGCCGCGCAGGTCAATCACCGGGCATCCCCTCGACGCGCATCACGCTCGCGACGCGGCGGATGAAGTCCATGCCGGTCAGCCCATCGACCGTCTTGGCCAGGGCCGCGTCGGCCGCGCTGTGCGTAACGATAACGAGGGTGGCCGCGTCGCCGCGTCCTTCCTGGCGCACGGTCTGGATGCTGACGTCTTGCTCCGCGAACACGCTCGCGACACCGGCCAGCACGCCGGGACGGTCGGCGACGTCGAGCGCCACGTGATAGCGGGTGGTGACATCGCCCATCGGCTGGATCGGCAGGTCGGCGTAGGCGCTCCCGCCGGCGCCTCGGCTGCCGCTGACCCGGTTGCGGGCCACCGCCACGAGATCGCCGAGGACTGCGCTCGCGGTGGGGGCTCCCCCGGCCCCCCGCCCGTAGAACATCAGAGATCCCGCGGCGTCGGCCTCGACGAAGACGGCGTTGAACGCGTCTCCGACCCCGGCGAGCGGGTGGGTGCGCGGAATCATCGCCGGGTGCACCCGGGCCGCGACCGCCGGTTCGCCGTCCGAACCGCTCGTGCGCTCGCAGATCGCGAGCAGCTTGATCGTGCAGTCCATCGCCTTCGCGCTCGCGACGTCCGCGGCCGTGACATCGCCGATTCCCTCGCGGTAAACGTCCGACGCGGTGACCCGGGTGTGGAACGCCAACCCGGCCAAGATCGCGGCCTTGGCGGCCGCGTCGTATCCGTCGACGTCGGCGGTCGGATCAGCCTCGGCGTAGCCCAGCGCCGTCGCCTCGTCCAGCGCCTCGTCGAAGCCTGATCCGGTGGCGTCCATACGCGACAGGATGAAATTGGTCGTGCCGTTGACAATCCCAATCACCCGGTTGATCCGGTCACCGGCCAGCGATTCGCGCAACGGCCGCAGCAGCGGAATCGCCCCGGCGACGGCCGCCTCGTAGTACAGGTCGACTCGGGCGGCGGCCGCAGCATCATGCAGAGCGGCGCCGTGGTCGGCGAGCAGCGCCTTGTTCGCGCTCACGACGCTCTTACCCCCACGCAATGCGTCGAGCAGCAGCGACCGGACGGGCTCTATCCCGCCGATCACCTCCACGACGACGTCAACGTCGTCGCGTCTGACCAGGGCCGCCGCGTCGGTGGTGAGCAGCTCGGCCGGAACGTCGGTGTGCCGCTGCGGACGGCGGATGGCGATGCCGGCGAGCTCCAGCGGTTCCCCGACCCGAGCGGCCAGATCGTCGGACTGATCATGCAGCAGCCGCACGATCTGCGAGCCGACGACGCCGCACCCGAGTAGCGCTACCTTCACGGTGCCCCCCACTGCGCTGTCTGCGAGTCGGGACGTGTCTCCGGATCGAGTGATATCCCGGTGTCTAGTCTCAGCAGGTCGTCCTCAGTCTCCCTACGCACGAGTACGGTAGCCATACCGTCGCGTACGGAAACGACCGGCGGGCGCGGAACGTGGTTGTAGTTGCTGGCCATACTGCGGCAGTACGCACCGGTGGCGGCCACCGCGAGCAGATCGCCCGGCCTGATGTCGGCGGGCAGCCAGGTGTCGCGCACCACGATGTCGCCGCTCTCGCAGTGCCGGCCCACTACGCGGGCCAGCTTGGCCGGAGCGTCCGATGCCCGATTCGCCAGCGTGCACGTATAGGTCGCGTCGTAGAGCGCCGTCCTGATGTTGTCGCTCATGCCGCCGTCGACCGACACGTAAGCCCGCGTGATGCCACCGTCGAGGGCAACGTCCTTCACGGTGCCCACCTCGTACACGGTGATCGCTGCGGGTCCGACGATCGCCCGCCCAGGTTCCACGGAGATCCTTGGTACGCCGAGGTTTGCGGCCGCACACTCGCGTTCGACGATGGTCGCCAGGCGTTGCGCGATTTCCTTCGGCGACTCGGGGTCGTCGCCCGGCACATAGGCGATGCCCTGCCCGCCGCCGAGGTTGAGTTCGGTCACCTCGGTGCCGTGGCGGTCACGAATCGTCGCCGCCAGTCCCACGACGCGGTGGGCCGCGACCTCGAAGCCCGCCGTGTCGAAGATCTGCGACCCGATGTGCGAGTGCAGGCCGGCCAGCTCGAGTGACGGGGCGGCGAGAACGGCGGCGATGGCCTGCTCAGCTTGTCCGCCGGACAGCGAGAATCCGAACTTCTGATCCTCATGGGCAGTGGCGATGAACTCGTGAGTGTGCGCCTCGACCCCGACGGTGACGCGCACGAGCACCCGCTGCCGAACGCCGGCCGCGACGGAAACTTCAGCCAGCCTGTCTATCTCGGCGAAGGAGTCGAGGATGATCCGGCCGACACCCGCAGCCACCGCGCGCTCCAGCTCAGTCCGCGACTTGTTGTTGCCGTGCATGGCCAGCCGCTGGGCGGGGAACCCGGCCGCAACCGCCACGGCCAGCTCGCCACCGGTACATACGTCGAGATTGAGTCCCTCTTCGGCGATCCACCGGGCGACGGCGGTGCACAGGAACGCCTTGCCGGCGTAGTACACCTCGCCGCCGTCGAACGCCGTGGCGAAGGCGCGGGCTCGTTCGCGCAGGTCGGCCTCGTCCAAGAACAGCGCCGGAGTGCCATGCTTCGCGACGAGCTCGGACACGGACACGCCGCCCAGGCGCAACTCGCCGTCGACGCGTCGCGCGGACGACGGCCAGATCGCCGGATCCAGCTCATTAAGGTCGTCCGGCGCAGACGTCGGTACGTGC
Source organism: Actinomycetota bacterium (assembly GCA_046734095.1). Classification (GTDB taxonomy): domain Bacteria; phylum Actinomycetota; class Actinomycetes; order Mycobacteriales; family Jatrophihabitantaceae; genus DASXRA01. Next base: position 7,045 of record JBKPQM010000250.1, read on the forward strand.
TCCGGCAACACGTCTGCATGCCGGGGGCCAGCCGGGTGCGCCGACCGACTCACTGTCTTGTCCCGCCTCGCTCGGACCCGCGTCTCCACCACTCGCTGCGCTCGGGTGGATCCGCCGTTCCGCACCGCGCCTGCGGCGCGGGCCGCGCGGCGGCCGGCGGGCTCTTCGCGCGAGCGCTCATGGCCTGGTGGCTGGGTCCACTGTGGTTGCTCACGGCCGTACCCCTGCGCGTGCGCGCAGTTCCGCTCCGCACCGCGCCTGCGGCGCGGGCCGCGTGGCGGCGGCGGGGCTCTTTGCGCGAGCGCTCATCGCCTCGTGGCTGGGTCCGGCTCTGGTCGCCCATCTCAGTTCGCTCGGGTGGATCCGCGGTTCCGCACCGCGCCTTCGGCGCGGGCCGCGTGGCGGCGGCGGGAGCGCTCATTGCTTTCACATCCGCTCGGGGGCGGTGACGCCGAGAATCGCGAGGCCGTTCTCGGTGACCACGCGGGTCGCCTCGCACAGCCACAGTCGCGCGTCGGTGAGCGGGGTGGCGGGCTCGTCGCCCTGTGGCAGCACGCGGCAGGCGTCGTAGAAGCGGTGATACGTGCCAGCGAGATCCTCGAGGTAGTGCGGGATCCGGTGCGGCGCCCGTAGCTCGGCGGCCGACGCGACGATTCGCGGGAACTCACCGAGCGCGCCCAGCAGGTCGACCTCTCGATCATTCGTGAGCAACGAGAGGTCAGGATTGGGCGAACGCGAGATGCCGAGAGCCGCCGCATTGCGCGCCAGCGACGAGAGCCGCGCGTGCGCATACTGCACGTAGAACACCGGGTTGTCGTTGGTGCGCCTCAGCAGCACGTCAACGTCGACATCCAGTGCCGACTCGATGGCGCCGCGCTCGAGCGAGTATCGAGCCGCGTCGACCCCCACCGCATCGACGAGGTCTTCCATGGTGACGATGTTTCCGGTGCGCTTGCCCATCCGCACCGGCTGGCCGTGGCGAACCATCCGCACCAGCTGACCGATGATCACTTCGAACGCATCCGGGTCGTCGCCCAGGGCGGCGGCGGCGGCCTTGAGCCGGCCGATGTACCCATGATGATCGGCGCCCAGCAGGTAGATGCACAGCTCGAAGCCGCGCGCCCGCTTGTCCTCGGCGTACGCGATGTCCGCGGCGATGTACGCGGGGCGCCCATCACTCTTGATGACCACGCGGTCCTTGTCGTCGCCGTAGTCGCTGGAGCGCAGCCACCACGCACCGTCGGCGAAGTAGAGCTTTCCGCTGTCCTTGAGCTGTGCCACTACCTTGTCGACGGCCCCCGACTCGTGCAGCGAGCTCTCCAGGAAGTAGACGTCGAAGTTGACCCTGAACTCCCGCAGCGACGCCGTGATCTCGTCGAACATCAACAAGACGCCCTCGCGGCGGAACACCTCCTGCGCCTCGTCAGGCGGCAGGTCGAGGACGCCGGGCACCCGCGCGACCACACCCGCCGCGATCTCGTCGACGTACTCGCCGGGGTAGCCATCGGCCGGAGTCGGCTCGCCGTGCGCTCGCGCCAGGAGCGATCGGGCGAATCGATCGATCTGTCCCCCCTGGTCGTTGACGTAGTACTCACGGGTGACGCTGGCCCCCTGGGCCTCCAGGACACGGCCCAGCGCATCGCCGACCGCAGCCCAGCGGGCGCTGGCCAGCGTCAGCGGCCCGGTGGGATTCGCCGACACGAACTCGAGGTTGATCCGCCGGCGGGCCAGCGAAGCGCCCCGACCGTAGGCCTCGCCGGCCTCGACGATCGTCCGAGCCAGTTCACCGAGCGTCCCGGCGGAAAGCGTGATGTTGAGGAACCCTGGCCCGGCCACGTCTACCGAGGCGATGCCGTCGACGGTGCGCAGCCGGGCGGCGATCGCCCCGGCCACGTCCCGGGGCGGACGGCCCGCGGCCTTGGCCAACCGCAGCGCCACATTGGTTGCGTAGTCGCCATGATCACGGCTCTTGGGACGCTCGATGACAATCTCGTCCGGGCGGATGCCCGTGAAGTCCCCCGCGTCGAGGCTTGCAGCGACGGCCGCCGAGACGGCAGCGGCGAGTTCTGCGGGGTTCATTGGATGAATGCTAGTGGGCTGTGGCCCAGCATTCCCGGCCGCCCAGTGGTGCGTCGGCGGCTCATATGGCGGCAACCTACACTGGCCCCGATTTCCGTTGTTCGTGCCCAGAAGGCAGGCCCATGGCCCAGCGCAAGCCGCCCACGTCCTCATCGCGCAAGACGCCGACCAAGACCTCATCCGCGCGACCGCCCTCGAAGGGCGCCGCCCGGCCGCCGGTGAAGAAGAAGCCGGGCAAGTCGATCGTCAACCAGCGGCAGCGGCCGTGGGGCTTGATCGCGACTACCGCGGTTGTGGTGATCTTCGCGGTGGCGATCATCGCCTACGCGGTCACGCGGTCGAAGTCCAGCAACAGCAGTACGAGCTACCTCAACGAACTGCCGGACGCAAAGTCGATCCCCGGCCTCACCTTCAAGCAGGAAGCCAGCCGGAACCACGTCACGGGCGGCACCGTCAAATACGACAGCAGCCCACCGGTCGGTGGGGACCACAGCGGGTACTGGGCCGACTGCTCGGGCACGGTCTACGCGAACCCCATCGCCAACGAGAACGCCGTGCACATGCTCGAGCACGGCGCCGTCTGGATCACCTACAAGCCCGGACTCGCGAAGTCCGAGGTCGACGCACTGGCGACGCTGGTGAACGGGCAGGACCGGATGGCGATGAGTCCCTACCCGGGGCTGAAGTCGAACATCTCCGTGCAGTCCTGGGGTTATCAGATGTTTGTGGACAAAGCCTCCGATCCCCGCATCCAGCAGTTCATCGACACCCTGCGCTACAACCAGAAGACGACGCCGGAATACGGCGCCTCCTGCTCGCAGCCGACCTTCAAGCAGCACCCGAGCACGTTCGGCCATCCGCTGTTCGCGCCGGTCTCGGGCTGAGCGGACGTGATGAGCATCGATCTGGACACGCCGGCCGAGACCACGGAACGCGACACATCGCGCCGATCTTTTCCGGTCGTGCTCGTCGCCGTCCTGGTGGTCGCCGCGCTCGCCGTCGCCGGCACCGTCGGATGGCTGATCGGCAACAACGACTCGGGCTCGTCGGTGCCGTCCGAATCATCGGTGGATGCCGGCTTCGCGCGCGACATGTCGACGCACCACACACAGGCGGTCGACATGGCCGGCTACACACGCGACAACACCGGCGACCCGTCCATCAAGATCCTTGCTCGCGACATCGAAACCCAGCAGTACTTCCAGATCGGCGAGATGCAGGGGTGGCTGGACAACTGGGGCCTCTCGCGGACGTCCACGCTCGCGACGATGTCGTGGATGGCCGGTCACAGCCATCTCGAGTCCGACGGGCTGATGCCCGGCATGGCCACTCCGGCCCAGATGAACAAGCTGGAGACGCTCACCGGCAAGCCGCTGGACATATATTTTCTGCAGTTGATGATCCATCACCATCAGGGTGGCCTGCCGATGGCGCAGTACGCCGCTGAGCATGCGACCGAGCCCTACGTCCGCAACCTGGCCCAGAAAATGGCGCAAGCGCAAAGCAACGAGATCGTGCAGATGGAGCAGATGCTGCGCCAACTCGGTGGCACGCCCCTGCCCGCACCAAGCTGAGCGGTTGTGGGCCACGATCCGCCCGGCCCCACTACCGCTGAACAGCCCGGCGCGACGAAGCCCGACTGCTAGGCTGTGACGGTTTGCAGCCCCCGTAGCTCAGGGGATAGAGCACCGCCCTCCGGAGGCGGGAGCGCAGGTTCGAATCCTGCCGGGGGCGCCCCGAAATCCGGGCTATTTGGCAAGCTGCCTTATCGACACCCGGTTGATTTGCCCGATTAGTGACGCGGATTTCATTGCACGTTTCATTGCACGCAGGATCGTGGCTCGAATCCTTTTGGTGTGCATGGTGGCTAAAGGTGCGCCTGCGGTCATAGAGCATCGACGACTGAGGCAAGACGCGACCGCCGTCGCGCGCGGGGGATGGTGCCCTGTTACTGGGACCGTGCCCGTTACCTGACACTCTGGAACCGTCTCGATCGGCGCGCGGTCGGTGTCCTGCAGGAGCGCGTGTTCCCTGCGCAGATCAGACATTCTGACGCGGCGCGGTCTGGCAGCTTTGGGAGACGATGACGGGAGCGAGGACGCGCAGTCCGACGAAGTGATGGCGAGGAAGTCGAAGCATACGAAGCCGACACCGACCAGGGCGGATCCGGCGGCCACGGTCATGCCGAAGCGAGCAACGGACGAGGACGGCGAGTCTCTGGCGAGCGCCCACTCGACTGGCGGTGGGCTGCGCTGCACATCCTGACCGGCGAGGTCGGTGCCTGGCGTGTCCTCGCTGATGGGTTCGACGACCTGACGTGTGAAAGCAGCGCACCACAGCAGGCGCAGGTGAGGTCACGGCAGGAACGCGTTGGCGATCTCCGGACCGCGCAGGTCGCGTGGTTCGTGGTCCAGGGCTGGAGCGGCGCTTGCTCCGGATCGCGGCCGATGCCGACGAGTCCGCCGTGGTAGTCGTCGAAAGCGCCGTCGATGGGTACGCCCCCGCATGACTGGGCGCGGCACCTGACCACGACAGGGGGTGCGCAGAACTTGTCGCGGCACGCGCAGCAAGTCAGAGGCTCTGCGGACGTGGTGGACGTGCTCAGTTCGTACTGCTGATCGTGCGCACTCGTCGACAGGCCGCTGTCGCCGTCGCCGTTTCCGGTTGTCGGGCTCGGGTCCTACGCCGATTCACCGCAGCGACCGCAGTTGTGTGGCTTCGAGGTATCCCGCGACTTGCTGTCCCATGGTGGTTGCGACCTGGCCGGCGAAGCGGAAGTGGATGCCGCCGTAGACGCGGGCGTCGATGACCTGGGCCACGCCGGCGGTGAAGCTGGGCAGGGTGCGAGTGACGCCGGGCATGCCGGGCGAGGTGAGCGTGTAGCTGGTCTGGTCACCGAAGTGGTGTGCGAGCACTGCGGCCGCCGCGGCGCTGACGCCGGGGTGCCCGGCGGGGTACTCCTGGAACGCCGGGGTGACCAGCAGGGGCTGCCAGATCGGGTCGGGGTCGGTGCGTGGGTTTCCGTCCTGGTCGGCGTGTTGGATGGCGGTGATCGGCCGCCAGGTGTCGTAGTAGTTCTTGGCGTTCCACACCGCGATCACCGCGTCGGCCATCGCCATGTTCTCCTGGGCGAGCAGCCGGGCGGCGTCGGTGAGCCCGAGGTGATGACCGGTGATGAGGGTGTCGGCGACCGGGTCCCAGATGACCACCGGCGCGGCGGACTGCCAGAACTGCGCGGTCTGCGTGTCGAACGCGCTCCTGGCCGTGCTGGTCGCGCTGCCGAGGGTCTTCACCTCGTCGAGGTCGGTCGCGTAGCGGGTGCTGGTCAGCGGCGGTGGTGTTCCGGGCAGGAACTGGTCGGGGGAGCTGAGCGCCCACGGGGTCATGGTGGCGAACTGCCGGAACGCCGGCGCCGGCGCAAATGCGGGCGGGGTGGGTTGCCAGCGCCCGATGGTCGGGCTGACCTGATACGGCGGCAGCGTCGCGGTCAACCCGTCGGTCGCGCGCAGCGCGAGGATCGTGTGGGCGACCGAGGCACCCCACGCCAGGCCGCGGGCGACCGCGCCGCCCGGGGCGCGGTCGTGCCCGCACAGCCGGGCCAGCGT
>JBKPQM010000251.1:0-10577 GCA_046734095.1 Actinomycetota bacterium
TTCGCCTCCATAGATGAGTGGATCATGCGCCGTCCGTGGGAGGTGATTCGCGCAGCCATGCAGAAAGAACTGGCCGATCCCTCCTGGACCGAGTTGTTCTTCGGAACCGCATTCCTCGCTGCCGGGTCCCGCCCTGGAACCGTCGGTGTACGACCGCGGGGGAGCGGCCATCAGTGACCGTGGGAGTGGTACCGGAACCGCAGCCGCGGCACCCAAGGTGATCGAGGCGCGGCACTCGCAGCTGCGGCAGGGCTCCGTATCCCCGGGCCGATGACCATGGCGATTGCCACCCCGACGGCGATGCGCACGCAGGCCCACACGCTGGTCACGGCCTCACCTCCTCGATGCCCGCCGCCTTCTTCAACCGGTACGCAACTGATCCACCGCCGGTTCACCGCGCGGTTGGGAGAACGCCTGGCCGCACCAGCAGGTCTCGGTGCTGGACGAGCACCTGCAGCCGGCCGGCTGCGGCATCCGTGAGCCGCTTGGCCGCGTACGTGCTCTTCTCAGCCGCCAGCCGCGAATCCTGCTCGCACGCCGCGGCCAGCCACCCGGCAAGCCACGCATAGGTCAACTCTCGGGTCGCCGGGCCGAGCCGCCAGGGGCTGGCGGACCCCATCACGTCGAGACCCAGATCGGTGAACATGCGACCGGCCGCGTCGGCAGCATCCGGTCCCAGCAGCCGGCGGCCGCCGGTGGTTCGGCGTTGGTGGGCATTGAACGCGGCGGCGACGACCTCGTCGAGTGGGTGCGGCGGCCACAGCCGGACGGCGCCAGTGACCGTCAGAGTGATGAGCACCCGGCACTGCGCGGCTGCACAGCTGCACACCACGCGGCCAAGCTCCTCGGTGGTCAGCAAATCGAGCAGCGCCGAGCTGGTGATCAAGTTGGCGTCGGCCAGGTCGCGGCTCGAGAGACGGGTGACGTCGCGGCGCCGAATTTGCGTTGTGACCGGCGAGCCGTCGGCGGCGACCGGGGCCGGCGCGGCGTCGAGGGCGGCGAGCAGGTCGCCGTCGAGGTCGTAGGTGATCCAGTGCTGCGGCCCGGGTAGCCGCGGCGCCAGCCAGCGCACCATGGCGCCTGTGCCGCAGGCGAGATCGTGGATGACGAGGTGACGTCCGGCGGGCAGCTCGCGCCTGATCTCGTCGACCAGATCGCCCGCCCGCGCGGCGGCGTCGGCCGGCTCGCGCAGCGCGAGCCAGGACGGCTCGACTCGAACCGGGGTCACGCCAGCGCCCGCAACACGTGGTCGATCTGCTCGACCGTCGTCGACCAACTCGGCAATCCGCGTCGCCTGGAGCGTGCGGCACGCCGCAAACGCCGCCGCAGATCGTCGTCGGTCAACCAGGTGGAGATGGCGTGCGTTAGCGCGGGAGCGTCGCCGGGCGGGACGAGCAGCCCCGGCCGGACTCCGTCCGGTGCGGCACCGAGCGCATCGGGGATGCCTCCGGTCGCGGTGGTGATTACCGGTAAGCCGTGCGCCAAGGCTTCAGTCACGACCAGGCCGTACCCCTCGACGCGGGCGGGGTGCACCAGCACGTCGGCCGAGCAAAACGCCGCTTCCAGGTCGGGGCCGGTCCTTGGTCCGGTGAACTGCACGCGGGTGTCCGTGCCGTCCAGGGAGGCCTGCCGGCGGAGTCTGGCGACAAATAGCGGTTCGCGGTCTAGGGGACCCACGCACCGGCAATGCCAGCGCCGATGAGGAAGGCTGGAGAGTGCGGCGAGCAGCACGTCGTGGCCTTTGTGGTGAGCGACGGCGGCGACGCATAGCAGTTCCGCGCCGTTCGGCGTTCCGGCGGCGATCGCGCTCGGGTCGACGCCCGGTTCGGCCACTTCGACCCGGTCAGGGCGCAGCGGGTAGGAGCGCAGGAGTTCCTGGCGCAGCCAGCCGCTGGTGGCGATCACCGTGCGGGCTGCGGCCAGTACCTCTGCGTCCGTGGCTACCTCAGTGGGCGGCGCGTGGACGAGCACGACCAGCGAGGCGCGGCCGCCGACCGGGACCAGCACGGGCGCACTTCCGCCGGCAAGGAGTCCGTCGACGAGCACGAGGGAGCCGTCGGGAATGTGCGACAGGACGCGGCCTAGTGCCTCGCGGCTGGTTCGGCTGAGCCGTGGCCAAGCGTCCGGGATCGGGTGTTCGTGAAGCTGCCAGCCGGCGGCGGCGAGGCGGTCGCAGACGGCGCGGTCGTAGCAGTTGCCGCCACTGGGACGGAGTGGGTCGTTGACCGCGTCGGGAACAACGACGTGGACGACGTTGTGGGCTGTCATCGGGTCACATCGGTCGCTCGTAGCCTGCCGACGCCACCGGTGACTCGTGCAGCGTTACGGCGAGCGTGGCGATGTCTGGAGCGCAGTCGCCGAGCGCGCCCGCGTGGATGTGGTCGGCGATCCTGTCGGCGATCACTTTCGCCAACCACTCGGTGGTGGTGTTCATGTCGGCGAGATCGGCCTGCTCGTCAAGGTTGCGGTAGTCGAGCTCGCCGAGCACGCCGCGAAGCAACTCCCGGGCCGGCCTGATGTCCACCACGATGCCGACGGCGGTGAGCTCCTCCCGTCGCAAGGCGGCGTCCACAACGTAGGTCACGCCGTGAAGCCGTTGAGCCGGCCCGAAGACCTCGCCCCGCAAGCTACGGATCGCCAGACGGCGAGAGTGGAAGACGCCGTCGAGATCGACGCCGACGAGGGTGTCGCCGTACCAGCTCAGCTCGATGACCGACGCGTCGTCGGCCAGCAGCCGCAGCGACAGTTGCAGGCCGGTGGAGCTGCCACTCGTGTGCACCACCAGGTCGGCATCCCACAGCGCGTTCACGGCAGTATCGACGGTGCCGGCGAGCACCGCGCGGGACGGCGGGACGCCGTCGGGGACGGGCACGACCGCGTCCGCCGGCACGACATACGCCGTCTGATGCGGATATAGACAGCGGCCGCGTGAGTTCACCGTGCCGGTCGGTGCGCGCGGGCCGGCGGGGGTGTGTCGAAGGCGTCGAAGAAGCGATCGCGGAAGGCGTCCATGGCCCAGATCGGGGCGGTCGGACTCGGCAACAATCCGGGCTGCCAATGCCACGGGGCGATCCGCCCGAGCACTGCCGGGTCGTGGGCGATGACGGAGACTGGGACCAAGTGGTTGGCCCCGGGGCCGCTGACGGTTGTGTTGGGCTGGTGATCACCGAGCATGACCACGACGAGGTTGTCATCGTGCAGCCTGGCGATCCAGGATGCGAGCGCCTGCAAGCAGTACTGGATCGACTGCCCGTACAGCCGCCGGACGGTGCCCGCGTCGCGCCAGGCCACGCTAGGCGAGAGCCCTTGGTCGGGCATGCCGTCGAAGATCGAGCCGTCACCGACCTCGTTCCACGGCACCATCCTCGGCAGCGGAGTCCACGGGGTGTGCGAGGAGACGAGATCGATCTCGGCCATCACGGGGCGATGCTCGGGGGCGAGTTCGAGCCGCTGGAACGCGGCCAGGGTGTACTGGTCGGGCATCGAGGCGTAGCTGAATCTCGGCCCGTGGTAGCCGACGTTGTGGCGGTCGTAGAGCTGGTCGTAGTGGTAGAAGCCTGGGCCCTGCGGCCAGGGCAGTTCGTCGGAGGGGATGTCGCTGACGGTGCGCCAGCCCGCCTTATTGAACGCGCTGGTGAGGGTGAGCCGGTCGCTCCTGACGAGTTGGTTGTACCGCTGCTGGTTGTTCACCCACAGCCCGGACTGAAGTGTGGAGTGGGCGAGCCAGCTTATGCCGCCGAACGTCGGTGATTCGAGGAAGGCGCTGCGCGCGTTATAACCGGCCTTGGCGAGCATGGTGGTACCGCTATGCAGGACGGCGTCGACGCCGGGTGAGAAGCTCGTGCCCTGGACGGCGACCTGGCCGTAGCTCTCGACGAACACGATGAGGACGTCCTTGCCGCGCAGGCCGGTGAGGAGGTCCGGGGTGGGCGTGTGGGCGTAGCGGTCCGGGGCGTGAATGGTCGACTCAAAGCGCTGTTGGTCCCGCACGGCTGCTTGGGCGGCGCGCACTTGGGCGACGGCTATCCCGGCGGTGCTCGTCGAGGCGAGCGGAGCCCCGGGGGCGAGCTGCAGCGACGTGGCCGCGCAGACGGCCCAGACCACGCTGAGCGCTGCGACTCCGCGCGCCGAGTCGCGCCGGTGCCGAGCCGCCACGGTGGTCATCCGCACAGCGGAGGCCGTGACGACGGCAACCACCATCACGAGGCCGAGGCCGACTAGGACTAGCAGCGTGTTGGTGGCGGCGGTGCCGATCGAATCGCGCACCACGCCGATCGCCGGGCCCAGGTTGCCCCGGTCGAGCACCGGGTCGAATGGCCGGCCGAGTTCCTGATAGAAGCCCATGTTGAGGATCTTGACCACCGTGAGTAGGCCGAACACGACCCCGGCCGCCGCTGCGACCACCCGTCGCAATCGGGCGGGTAGCAGCAGCGCGACGGCGACGAGCGCGAGGCCTTCGATAGGGATGCGGGTAAACGCGGCCGGTGTGAGCCGGTCAAGCCGGTCGGGAGCGACCAGAACGGCCCAGACAAGCGCCGCCGCCACCACAGCGGTCGCGCGCCGCAGCGCCACTCGAGTGCGCGGCCCGGCGCCGGTGCGGTACAGCCAGACGATGTTGCGGCCGAACGACTCGAGCAGGAGCACCAGCGCGACGCCGACCGCGATCATGCCGACCATGCGGGGCAGCAACCCAGATGCCGCGACGGTGAGCACGATGCCTTGCACGGCCGCGACCACCTTGCCCCAGTACCGGGGCGGCAGCGGTGCGGCCAACCACGGCAGCGCCCACCCGGCGACCAGCAGCGCGTACCGGGCGGCACCGATGAGCAGTACCCAGGCGCCGTAGTTCCGAGACACCTCGATGCTCAGCAGCAGGATGAGGAACGCGTCGACCTCGCCGTCGAAGCGGGCGCCCAGCGCCGTGGCCGTCCCGGTGTGTCGCGCGACCTGCCCGTCCACTGCGTCGAGGGCCAGTGCGAGGGAGGCCAGAACCACCAGCGCCGCGACCGGCACCGACCGGTGCAAGGAGTCGGCCACGAGGCCAGCGACGCCGGCGGCGAGGAGCGCGCGGGACAGGGTGATCCAGTCGGCGGGCTGCATCGCCGGGTTCGGGCCGCGAGCCCGGACGACGGCCAGCAGAGCGGTCGTCCCCCAGCCGGCGGCCAGTCCGACGACCCAGCCGGCCACGCCGAGCCCAGCCGTCAGGGAGAGCGTCGTAAGCAGGGCAGGAGTGGCCAGCGTGCCGACAACCGTCTCGGGCCGCACTGCGCGCACGGGACCTCCCGGTGATCCGCTGCGCCGTCGCTATAGGGTACGCGCCCGTACCCCCGGCGGTTCACGATGCGATGACCGGCCCGGCCCACCTTCCTCGTGCTGACCGCTATCCTCGTGCCAACGACAGTCTGCTTTGCTCGGCTGTTCGCCGCCGTATTCGAGCTGCCGTTCCAGCGACACCGCGGATGGTTTCCGCCGCTGTGGGTAATGCGCCGGAACCCTCGGGTCATCGCTTCTGGGCTACCACGGCGAACTTGCGTACTCGTCCGCTGCCAAACCAGTCACTCCACAGCTCATGGGCAGTGATCAACTCTTCCAACGCCTGCGGCCCGATCTGGCGGGCGATGTCGGTCGAATCAGCGCGCAACGCCTGTAGCAGCGCCGTCGCTGTCGCGTGATGGGAGGCGCTGGACTGCTGCTGCCAGGTCACGGTCAACCCGACCGCGCGCAGCACGGCTGTTAACTCCGCCAACTCAATGAGCCAGACAGTGTCGACGTCGGGCATCTGGACTTGCTCAGCCCCCGTGAGCGGTCGGCCCTCTTCCAGGGTGAAGCCGAAGCGGCCGCCCGGTTCCAGCACACGAGCGACGTCTTCCAAAAGTGCCCTTTTGTCGGCGAACGCAAGCATGGTCTCGAGGAGGAGCACGACCTCGAACCGCCCGTCGGGCAACGGCGGGAGGTGCATCTGCTCGAAGTGGCACGGCAGGGCACCGGCCAGTTTCCGAGCGATGCTCAGAGCGCTGTCGGAGTAGTCGATGCCCATGTAATGGCAGCCCATCTCCGCCGCCATTAGCCGGCCGGGGCCGGCCACCCCGCAACACAGATCGAGCACCGAAACGCCGGGGCCGATCCGCGCGTGGCGGGCCAGCTGCCGAATCTCGCCTGCTCGCATGAAGCTCTCTTGACCCACATACTCGCCCGGAGGGTAAGCGGCTTCCCTGGCCCGCAGCAGCGCTGCCAGAAACGGGTCACGCAGGTCTTGTCTCACCGCTACCGCCTAGCCGTGTTGTTGTCCAGGCGAGCCCGCCTGACCACCCAGCTGGCGGCACGCCCGCCGCCGGCCGACGCACCGACTCCGGCTACCGTCGCGGGTCGAAGTCGTGCCCACGGTCCTCCGTATCTTCCGTGTCGAACGGGACTACGGGTCACCGATCGACGTGGTTCATCAGGTTCCGCCACTCGGAACGCACGGACACGGTTAAGAACCCCGTGCTGAACGTCGCGCCGATACCGATGAGGACTGATCGCCGTTATCTACAGGCCGGTGCGTGCCCGCATGTGCCGTCGCTCGTCGCATCCCGGCTCTCACTGGGTACGCCCGCGGCGGCGATCGATGGCGACGTCGGCTAGAAGGCCTGGGTGGTCAGTTGTGCCGTGCATATTGATCTGCGTGCTGGACGTCACTTTGAACCTGGCGCTCACCACGACGGCTTGCCTGCCATCGTCGGCGCGCACGAAACCGGGCGGCATACAGGACTGCGCAGTCGGCGACTGGCCATCGGTTAGGTTGAGGTCTGCTCCAAGGATCAGGGGGTCCTGCCGGTTCTGCGTGCGTAGCGTCGGTATCGCTGTGTCCATCAGGTAGCGGCACTGGCTGACCGCGACCGCCGAGCTGGTGCTGGATAAATGGGTGGTGCACGCGTAGAAATGGGCGATCGCGTGCGCGCAGAGCCAGACCCGCTTCTCGGTGTCGGCCGGGTCCTGGGCGGGGTAGCGCCCACCGAATGTGGTGAATCCCCGATACGGCGCCCGGACGCCGGCAAGCAGGCCGATGCCGTACTGCTGCCCGTTGCGGCATCGAACAGGGTCTCCGGTGCGCTGGTCCAGGGCGGCTTGAAATGCTCGGGTCACGACGCTGCCATGCTCGCCGTCGGACAGTGTGCGCTCCAGCACAGAAACGTCGTCGCGGCAGACCTCGTTGAGCGTGACGATGTCGGGTCGCTGGGCGCGTATTACCGCGGCGGCCTCGGCTACTGACCGGCCCGTGTAGCAACCGGCGATGCCGCTATCGCACAGGTTCATCTGTAGCACCCGGAACGTCATTGACCCGCCGCTGCCGGAGCGGAGCGTCATGTCGCTGGACGCGCCTGCGCAGGCCGCCAAGGCGATGGCCGAGAGGAGACAGCAGCCCCCGGCTACCGACCGCCAGAGCCCGCGACGCGACCGACCAGACATGCGGCTCCCTCCGCCCCTGCAACCGCAGAGTATCCACGCGCCGTGCAGCGTCGCGAGCCCGAAATCTGCCTCGCGGTTGCGCGAGGAGGTGACACTGCTTCACATTGCACTGGAACGGTCACCTCCTGCCGGGTCCTCACCCACGGGGTCGACGTCACCGACAACTGGACGATCGCCACCGCGCGCCGGGAAGCCGGCTCCGATACGATGCGCTGGCTGGTGCGGCTCCCGCCCGGCCTCGCTCACGACGATCCGGCACTAGCGCCCACCGTCGACCGCGCCGTCCAGCAGCTACGCACGCTGGCCGGCTGCTGACCCGAGCAAGACCTGGTCAACCGGTGAACCCGCGGTGGCCGCGACCGCGTGCTAATCAGACGAGGAGGTGCGTCATCGCCGGCCACCCCAGCGACCGCCTCCGGAGGCCGGTGTGCCGCACCAGGCAGTAAGTTTGTCACTAGATGGCTGCGCTTCGCACCGGCGCCGGTGTGCACTGGCCTCACGTGCGGTCCGGCCGCGCTATGCCGCGCGACCGGACGACAGTAGTTCGTGGACAGATCTATGGACAGGTTGTCCACAGTGGACAGTGCGGTCAGGTCATCGACGTCCTGGTCTCCGAACGCCGCGACGGCCCGGCTGCGCGGGCGTTCTTCACCCGCGCGCTGACCTGCGGCCCGTCGCCGGTCGAGGTCACCACCGATCGGGCGCCGGTCTACCCGCGTGTGATCGACGAGCTTGCCCCGGCCGCCCGACATGTCCTTGAGCAGTACGCGAACAACAGCGTGGAAGCTGATCACGGCCGACTCAAAGCCCGGCTGCCCCCGATACGCGGACTGAAGACGATCCGTTCACTGCACACGATCGCGACCGGACATGCCTTCGTTCAGAACGTACGCCGCGGCCATTACGAACTCACGACCGAAATGCCCACCCATGATTCGCCAGGAGTAGACGCCGAGCAGCAGCCCGGCGGATATCGGCTCGGCCAACGGGTGCCGAAGGCGACCCGCTGCTCGGCACGCGCACACATGAGCTCGACGGCCCGCTCGGCGACGCCGACGGATCGCGTGCAGTGGTGGATCCGGCCCGGCCGAGCCGGGCCTGGGCAGTGGCGAAGCCGTCACCCCAGCGCCGATCAGGCTTGCGGCCGGCGCGCGCCACGCCGGCACGGCACGCCGCCACGTCGCTGCCGAACTGATTACCAACTTGGAGCGGATCTACCAGCGGTCGAAGGCCGCGAAAGGTCTCGACCAGCCTCGACGGCACTACGTGGTCGGATCCGGTAATCGGCGCTGGCAGCCGACAGCTCACCCACAGCGCGCTTGCCGACGAGTCATTCCGGTGCGTGCGGATCGATTAGACGGTACCGCCCTGCAGTGGTGGAGCGTCGCTGACTGGCGCGTCGACGCCTGACGGGCCCTCCTCGAGGTCGAGCAGGCGGTTCCCGTTGCCCAGCAGGTCGCGCAAGGCTGCGCGGTCGAGCGCCGCGGGTTCGGTGGTCTGGAGGAAGTCCGACAACACCCGGGCGAAGCGGACCGGCTCATCATGGTGCGGGAAGTGCCCGGATTGTTCGAAGACTTCAAGGCGGCTGCCGGGGATCGCCGCGTGCGCGGCGTGTGCGTGGGCGACTGGGATCACGGTGTCCAATGCGCCCCACACGAGCAGGGTCGGCCGCCCTTCGGCGAGGTAGAGGCGCTCATTCGCGCTGACCCGCTGACCACCCGGACCCACCACGCTTCTCAGCGTCTGAACGAACGCCGACCGGGTCGGGTTATCCGCCAGTGAGGCATAGCCCTGGGCAGCCTGCACCACTGACGGCCGCAACCGAAGGGGAAGGCGTCCAAGCAGCCGGGTCACCGCAACGCCGGCGCCGTGCACGTGCCTGCCGGCGATCACCGGAAGCACCAGTTCCGCACCGGGCAGCGTGGCGGCCCGCAATGCCATGCTGACTTCGCGTCCTAGTCCGCCGCTCGCGACGAGCACCATCCGCTCGCAGTGCTCGTAGTACTGATAGGCGAACTGCATGGCCACGCCACCCCCGAGCGAATGCCCGACCAGCGAAGCGTGATCGAGGCCCAACCGCTCGAGAAGGTCCCGAAGACCGCTAGCGAGGGCACCCAACGAGTAGTCCGCACGTGGCTTGTCGGACTCGCCGTGGCCGAGCAGGTCCGGCGCGATCACGTGGGCATGCTCTGCTAGGGCCGGTATGACCGGCTCCCAGGTCGCGCTGCTGCTGGTGATCCCATGCACGAGGAGCAGGACGGGTAGGCCCGGGTCACCCGCCTCGCGGTAGGTGATCCGGTGACCGTGCAGGGTGACTTCTGCGTGTCGCACGACCCCCCCGGTAGACCGTCGATGAGTTCTCGTTCTGTGTAGCACTCTGGAAGGTCAACCGCGACGGGTCAGTCGACCGGATCGGCTCCAACTCGAGGAAACCCACCATCCGCCGAGAGTGCCTCGATCGAATATTGATCTTCACCGAGCGACAGCTCACCCCAGGTTCTCCCATCGGCACCAGCAGGTCGTCCTCCATCTCGGGCTCGATTTCTCCGACAGGAATGACCCTACGCGTCGAGACAGGCTGGTTTCATTCTCTCTGCAGGCTTCTTGAATATACGTGCAGCTGTGACGGCGCACCGGACCCGAGGGCGGCTCCCTCCCCGTGGAGCAGAGGGCGTGATCGCCCGCTAGCAGGGGTCACGGTTTCCCGCTGGCGGTGATGTGCCCGCTGGCCTGTGAAGGTCAGGGTGTCATTGAAACCTGATGCAGCGGCGGGCACTCGGTCCACGCCGACCCCAACCGCCCCGCCCGCTCACGCGAGCACGCCCGGCCTCCACCTCCCTGGCTGGCTAATGCAGCAGGGTTCACATCCGCCAACACGAAGGACGCGCTATGACATCGAGCCGAATCCGATGGGCCGCCGGACTGGCGCTGCTCGCCGCCGTCGCCGCCGGATGCTCCCACCATCCCGCCGGGGGCACCACCCAACCCACCACGTCCGCGCCGGTCAGCCACTCCACCTCCCCCGCGCCGAAACCACCGGCCCCCCCGCCGGAACCACCGGCCCCCCCGCCGCCCACCCCCCACCGGGGCAAGCCCACGCCCGCGCCGCCCCCGGCCCCCCCCGCCCG
>JBKPQM010000252.1:0-12935 GCA_046734095.1 Actinomycetota bacterium
GCTCTACGGCCGGGCGACGAGCGTGCCGTGGAAGCTGGAGATTCACGACATCGACGTGACGACCGGGCGGGCGCAGGCGTGTAGCTTCGGCGACGTCGGCCACATCGTTTGCGGCTACTACCAACCGACGTTTCTATACGAGTCGCTGTGGGATCTGGCGCTCGCGTTAGCGCTGGTCTGGGCCGGCCGCAAGTGGCGGCTCGGCCGTGGCAATACGTTCGCGCTGTACGCGATGGGCTACACGGCCGGGCGGGCCTGGATCGAGACGCTGCGTAGCGACTTCGCGCACCGCATCCTCGGCCTCCGCGTGAATGACTGGGCTTCGATCATCGTGTTCGTCGGTGCGCTGATCTGGTTCCTGCGACATCGGGACATATTCGACGAGACGCTCTACACCCGACCTCGAGCGCCGGCGCAGGCGCAGGCGCGTGAACCGGCGGCCGGCGAGGGTGCGGCCGATGAGCCGGAAGCGCCGGCCGAGGCAACCGCGGGCGACGACGCGGTCAATGCCCCCGACGGCTCAGAACGGCGATGAGCGAAGGAGCACCGAAGGCGCGAAGCGCTGAGGAGCGGAGCGGGCGGGCATCGTCGGCCCGGCGCTCCGCCGAGGTCCACCATCAGCATCGTGATGTCACCGGTGGCTGGCTGCGCCCGACGGTCTTCGGAATGATGGACGGCCTCGTCTCCAACTTCGCGCTGATCGCGGGCGTCGCCGGTGCCGGGTCGGCGGTCAGCGTCCGCGCGGTGAGCCTCGCGGGGCTCGCCGGCCTCGTCGGCGGCGCGTTCTCGATGGCGGCCGGCGAATACGTCTCGGTGGCCAGCCAGAACGAGTCGACCCAAGCAGAGGTCTCGGTCGAACGCCGCGAGATCCGGCACAACGCGGCGGCCGAGCAGGCCGAGCTGGCCCAGATATACGTCGAGCGTGGGGTCGAGCCGGCGCTCGCT
Organism: Actinomycetota bacterium; assembly: GCA_046734095.1. Classification (GTDB taxonomy): domain Bacteria; phylum Actinomycetota; class Actinomycetes; order Mycobacteriales; family Jatrophihabitantaceae; genus DASXRA01. The sequence continues at coordinate 946 of JBKPQM010000252.1, forward strand.
CGGCGCGTCGCCGCGCAGCTGTCCCGTGATCCCGACCAGGCGCTGGCGATTCACGTGCGCGAGGAGCTGGGCATGGACCCACAGGCGCTGCCCAGCCCGTGGACGGCCGCCGGCTCCTCACTGCTGTCGTTCTCGCTCGGCGCTGATCCCACTGCTGCCGTACCTGTTGGGAGCGAAGGCGTTGTGGCTCTCGGCGGTGCTTGCGTTCGTGGCGCTGTTTATCGCGGGCGTGCTGACCTCCCGGTTCACCGAGCGGAGTTGGCTGTATTCGGGAGTCCGGCAATTGGTGCTCGGCGGGCTCGCGGCCGCCGTTACGTTCGGCGTCGGCCACGCCTTCGGCGCGGTGGTCGGTTAGCGCAGTAGCGCCCGCACGGCCGCCGCGGTCTGCTCGATCGTGCCGGATGCGTCCACCGTTCCGCCCGGCTCGTCCGGGCCGAGGGGCTCGACGTCAGCGAGCTGACTGGCCAGGAGGGATTCCGGCATGAAGTGGTGACGGTGTCGCATCCGCTCGTCCACCGTGGCGGCCGGCGCCGTCAGAAAGGCAAAGCGCACCGTCGGGTGGCCCGCGCGCAGCCGGTCGCGGTAGCGGCGCTTCAGCGCCGAACAGGCGACTACGCCGCCGGACGCCTCATGGTCCCCGATCCAGGCGGCGATAGCCCGCAACCAGGGCCACCGATCCTCATCCGTCAGCGGTGTGCCGGAGCGCATCTTGGCGATGTCGGCACTGCTGTGGAAGCTGTCGCCGTCGGCGAATGGCCAGCCCAGCTGGGACGCGACGAGTCGGCCCACCGTCGTCTTGCCGCTTCCGGCAACACCGGCGATCACGGCCACGAGCGGCTGCACCGGGTCATCGTCGCAGGCGACGTCGCCTCCCACCCACCCGGGTCTAGTGGGACCGACCGGTCGGTCTGTACAGTTCTGGCGCATGACTACGGCAGATCTGAGGTGACCACAGCCGATACGGAAGTGCGACGCCGCATCCTGGCCGCGGCCGTCGACCTGTTCGCCGACCACGGCTATGACGCCACCAGCGTGTCGCAGGTGATCAGTCGAGCCGGCGTGGCCAAGGGCGGTTTCTACCACCACTTCGCCAGCAAGGACGAGCTGCTCATCGCCGTTTACGGCGAACTCATCAACCGTCAGATGGACGGCATGGACCGCATCCTGGCGCAGCGGAGGTCGCCGGCTGAGACGTTGCGCCTATTGATCGGGGATCTGGTCGAAACGACGGCGGCCAGCGCCCGCGAGGCCCTGGTCTTTTCGCGGGAGCTGTCGCAGCTGGGCAACCACCGGATCGTGCAAATGCGCGGTCAGCGGCGGAAGTACCACAATGCGATGATCAAGCTGGTACGGGAGGCCCAGGAACGCGGCCAGTTCAGCGCCGTCGCTTCACCCGAGATCATCACCTTCACGATCTTCGGTGTGATCAACGAGATGCCACGCTGGTACCGGCCAGCCGGGCGAATACGTCCCGAGCAGATCGCCTCCGAGATCGCTGACCTGGTCCTGGCCGGGTTGCACGCTGAGGAGACCGACCTGTGAGCGCGCCGTCCGGGTGTCACCGGTAGGTTCACGGGCAGTCGGAGGAGGTCGCCATGCCGGGTGTGCAGGGCCGCGTCGCGCTCGTCACGGGCGCCGCCCAGGGAATCGGCGCAGAGGTCGCGCGCCGGCTGGCCGCGGGCGGGGCGAAGGTCGCTGTGCTGGACCTCGATGAGACCGCTGCCGGCGCCGTCGCCAAGGAGATCGGCGGGCTCGCCGTCGCGGCCGACGTGTCGAAGCGCGAACAGGTCCAGGCCGCCGTTGACGCGGTGGTGGCCGAGTTCGGGGGGCTGCAGATCTTGGTCAACAACGCCGGGGTGATCCGAGACAACCTGCTGTTCAAAATGACCGACGACGACTGGACGGCGGTCATGGAGGTACACCTGCGCGGTGCGTTCCTTGCGAGCCAGATCGCGCAGCAACACATGGTCGCGGCCCGTTACGGGCGGATCGTTTCGATGTCGTCCACGTCCGCGCTGGGTAACCGCGGGCAGGCGAACTACTCGACGGCCAAGGCCGGTCTGCAGGGACTCACCAAGACACTCGCTATCGAGCTCGGCCCGTTCGGCGTCACGGTCAACGCCGTCGCCCCTGGCTTCATCGAGACGGCGATGACCAAAGCCACGGCGGAACGCGTCGGCTCCACGATCGAGCAGATGCGTGAGTCCGTGGCGCAGGCGGCGCCGGTGCGCCGGGGCGGTGTTCCCGCCGATATCGCCAACGCCGTCGCATTCCTCGCCGCGGAAGAATCGGGTTACGTCACGGGCCAGGTGCTATACGTGGACGGGGGTCGCGGGCTGTTGTGACGGACCCGGTCCGGCGCACCCGCGACACGTATGACGAGATCGCGCGGGAATTCGCCGCCCGCACCGCCACGCCCTGGCCAGAACTCGACGCGATGATGTCGGCGTTCATGGTGCGCCTGCCCGAACGTCCGCATGTGTTGGACGCCGGGTGCGGACCGGGCCGGGACACGCGGTTGCTGCGCGGCCGCGGGGCGCGCGTCGTCGGCGCCGACGTCTCGTTCGGGATGCTGCGCTCAACGAGCTTGTCCGGGGCCGTACAGGCTGACTTGCGAGCGTTGCCGATCGCCGATGCGGCCATGGACGGGGTGTGGTGCCAGGCGGCACTGCTCCACGTGCCGCGGGCCGACGTCCCAGGCGTGCTGGCCGAGTTCGCCCGAGTCACCCGGCGCGCGGGCACACTGCACCTCGCGGTCTCCGAAGGCGTCGGCGAGGGTTGGGAGAGCGGGCGGTACGGACCGGACACCCCGCGCTGGTACGTCCACCACCGCTTCGAGCCGCTGCGCGAGATGCTGGCCGAGACCGGTTGGCAGATCGTCGACGTCTCGCGACTGCGCACCGTCCGCGACTGGCTCTGCCTGCTCGCGCACCAGGCCCAACCGGCTCGTTGACACTGCCTCGGACCGGGCGCACAGTGAACCCTCGGGGTGGGAGGCGGCATGGCTGAGCCGTCGGGGGTCGTCGTTGCCACGCGGGGCGGGGGTACCGAGCCCTACCTGTCGCGGTGGCGCACCGGTGCCGAGCAGCGCCGGTGGCCGTTGCACGCTGCCGTCGTGACGATCGGGCGAGGATCGTTCGCCGACGTGGCCATCGACGACGACATGCTCGTATCGCGGCTGCACTCGACGATGGAGCAGGTCGGCAATGCCTGGACCATCGTCGACAACGGGCTCTCCCGCAACGGCACGTTCGTGAACGGCCATCGGGTGACCGGGCGGGTGCATCTGCACGACCGCGACGAGATCAGGGTCGGTGCCACCGTGCTGACGTTCTGCGCGCCGGCCGAGGTCGATGACCCCCGCACGCTGATCGGCGAGCCGCTGCCGATGGCGGCGCGGCTGACCACGGCCCAGCGGTCGGTGCTCGTCGCATTGTGTCGTCCGTTTCGCGACGATCAGCACTTCGTCACGCCGGCGACCAACCATCAGATCGCCGACGAATTGTGCTTGAGCCTCGACGCGGTGAAGACGCACTTACGGGTGCTGTTCCACAAGTTCGGGATCGACCACCTGCCACAGAACCAGAAGCGGATCCGCCTGGTCGAGATGGCATTGCAGTACGGCATCGTGTCGGCCCACGACTTGACGGGGTGAGCCGACACCGCACCTTGGGTGGCTTCTGCCCGCGGTTCACGCGAGCGACTGTGAATCACGTAGGAATTCCCAAGGAGGCGAGTCAGATGCGATCACTTCGAGCCTGTCGAGGCACGACGCGCAGATCCCGGTGCTCGGTGGCGCGCAGCCACCGGCTCGCGACGATGTCCCTCGGCACGATGTCGCTCGCCGCGGCGAGCGTCGGGCTGACCGCGTGCACGGGCCATGAACACGGCGCGTCCCCGCCTCGTGGCCCGGCGACCAGTGCGGCCGATGCGACAGCTGCGGCCCTCACCCCGGTGCCAGCTGATTCGGCGGCTGCCCCCGCCGTCCCGCTGCACATTGATTCGACGAAGGACGCGCCGTGCAATGAGACCCAGGGCTGGGACACCGCAGCGCAGCAGGGCGGTGGCGCCATGACCACCGCTCCGCTCTACCTCGTCCGAGCCGGGCGGCACGACTGCTACGACCGGGTCGTGTTCGACCTCAACGGCGGCGAGGAGGTGGGCTACTCGGCCGAGTACGTACCGATCGTCCGGGCCGATGGCAGTGGTCGGTCGGTACCGGTCGAAGGGCAGGCAGCCTTGCAGGTCGTGATCCGCGGACCCATCTTGGGTGCGGATACGCAGGGACACCAGCCGGGGCGTCAGCCTCCGCGGGTCGGCGCGGACCTCGTCAGTACCACCGGATGGGACACGCTCACCGGAGTCAAGTTCGCCGGCACGTTCGAAGGCCAGACCACGGTCGCGGTGGGAGTGCGCGAGCAGCGCCCGTTCCGGGTCTGGGTACGCAGCGAGCCGTCCTACCGGCACGTCGTGATCGACATCGCGCACTGAACCAGCGTTCCGGCGGGGGATCCGACTGCCACGTACCCTGGTCGTCGTGTTCGACACGCTCTCCGACCGCCTGTCCCAGGTGTTCACGAACCTGCGCGGCAAGGGGCGGCTCTCCGACGCCGACATCGACGCCACCGCGCGCGAGATCCGCATCGCGCTGCTCGAGGCGGACGTCGCGCTGCCGGTGGTTCGGCAGTTCATCGCCGCGCTGAAGGAACGAGCGCGCGGTGAGGACGTGTCCCGAGCCCTCAATCCGGCCCAGCAGGTCATCAAGATCGTGAACGAGGAGCTCGTCGCGATCCTCGGTGGAGAGACGCGGCGGCTGCAGTTCGCCAAGACACCGCCGACGGTGATCATGCTGGCGGGCCTGCAGGGTTCCGGTAAGACGACGCTGGCCGGCAAGCTCGCCCGGTGGTTGCGAGAGCAGGGGCACACGCCGGTGCTGGTGGCCGCCGACCTGCAGCGTCCGAATGCGGTGACGCAGCTGCAGGTAGTGAGTGAACGGGCGGGAGTTGCGGTGTATGCGCCGCAACCGGGCAACGTCGGCGATGGCAGCTCGCGACCGGCGGATGGGCAGAGCGGCGACCCGGTGGCAGTGGCGCGCGATTCGGTCGAGTTCGCCCGGCGGGCCCAGCACGACATGGTCATCGTGGACACCGCCGGCCGACTGGGCATCGACGCTGAGATGATGCAGCAGGCGGCCGACATCCGCGACGCGATCCAGCCCGACGAGGTGCTCTTCGTCGTCGATGCCATGGTCGGCCAGGACGCGGTGAACACCGCGGAGGCATTCCGCGACGGGGTCGGCTTCACCGGAGTCGTCCTCACCAAGCTCGACGGCGACGCTCGCGGCGGCGCCGCCCTCTCGGTGCGCTACGTGACCGGCCAGCCGATCATGTTCGCGTCCAACGGCGAGAAGCTCGAGGACTTCGACGTCTTCCACCCTGACCGGATGGCCTCGCGCATCCTCGGGATGGGGGACATGCTCACCCTGATCGAGCAGGCGCAGAAGCAGTTCGACGAGGCCGAGGCCGAGAAGATGGCGAGCAAGCTCGCCAGCGGCAACCAGTTCACCCTCGAGGACTTCCTGCAGCAGCTTCAAGCCATCCGCCGCATGGGGCCCATCTCGAACTTGCTAGGGATGATGCCCGGCGCGGGGCAGCTCAAGGACGCGATGAATCAGGTCGACGACCGCGACCTCGACCGTACGGCTGCGATCATCCGGGGCATGACGCCATCCGAACGGGAGAACCCCAAGATCATCAATGGCTCGCGGCGGCTACGCATCGCCAACGGGTCGGGGGTCACGGTCAGCGATGTCAACCAACTGGTCGATCGCTTCTTCGAAGCGCGCAAGATGATGCAGCAGATGGGCGGCGCAATGGGCCTGCCCGGCATGCGGCGCAAGAACAGCAAGGCGAAGGGGAAGAAGGGCAAGAAGGGCCGGGCCGGGCGCGGACCGACGCAGCCGCGCATGCCGGCCGGACTTCCGGGCGGATTCGGTAACCTGCCGGCTCAGCTTCCGCCCGGCACCGAGCTTCCGGACCTCTCCAAGCTCAACCTCCCGGACAAGTAGGTCAGTGTGTGATCCGCTACCCGGCGGTGGTTGACGCGCTGCGCAGGGTGCTGGCCACGTTGGAGGGCACGACCTCGTAACGCGCGAACTGGCGGGCGAACCGGCCGGTACCCGCCGACAGTGAACGCAGGGTGATCGCGTAACGGGTCAGCTCGGCATCCGGCACCTCGGCATGCGCGATCGTGCGCTCCATGCCGGTCGGCGCGCTCGGGTCGGGCTCAGTACCGGTGACTCGTCCCCGGCGCCCGGACAGATCCGATAGGACCGCGCCCACGTACGCGTCAGGGACGGTGATGTCGACGGTGGCCATCGGCTCGAGCAGCGAGATCGTGCCGTTCGCGGCGGCATCTTTCACCGCGAGCCCGCCCGCCGTCTGGAACGCCGCGTCGGAGGAGTCGACGCTGTGTGCTTTGCCGTCGACCAGGGTGACCAGCACGTCGACGACCGGCACGTGGTCGTTGTCCAGACCGCTGGTCAGTTGCGATCGCACGCCCTTTTCCACCGACCCGATGAACTGCGACGGCACCGCGCCGCCGACGACCTTCTCGGCGAACTGCACGCCCGAGCCGCGTGGCAGCGGGGTGACGACGACGTCGCAGACGGCGTACTGCCCGTGTCCGCCCGACTGCTTCACCAGCCGCCCGTGACCACGGGCTTCGCTGGTGAACGTCTCGCGCACCGCCACCCGCAAGGGCACCGTGTCGACGTGCGCCCCGGTCGCGCGCAGCCGTTCGAGCACCACGTCGGCGTGCGCCTCGCCAAGGCACCACAGCACAAGTTGCCCGGTTTCCGGCTGCCGTTCCACGCGAACTGTCGGGTCGCCGGCGGTAAGCCGCGAGAGCGCCTTGGCCAGCGCATCCTCGTCGGCGCGGGTCGCGGCCCGGACCGCGACCGGCAGCAGCGGCTCGGGCATCTCCCACGGCTCGATGAGCAGCGGCGTGGCCTTCGCCGAGAGCGTGTCGCCGGTCTCGGCGCTGCCGAGCCGGGCGATCGCACAGATGTCACCGGCCACCGCCCGCTCGATCGGGCGCAGCGTCGTCCCGAGGGGGGAGAAGATCTGCCCGACCCGCTCGTCGGCGTCGTGATCGGGATGCCCGCGCGACTCGCCGCCGTGCCCGGACACGTGCACTGCCACCTCCGGCACCAGGGTCCCGGAGAACAGCCTGACCACGGACAGCCGGCCCAGGTAGGGGTCGACGGTGGTGCGGACGATCTCGCCGAGCAGGGGCCCCTCGGGGTCGGCGCTCTTGACCTCGGCGCTGCTGCCGTACAGCGACATCGTGGCGGGCGGATCGATCTCGACCGGAGACGGGAAGGCCCCGGTGAGCAGCTCGAGCAGCTCCGACAGACCCAGCCCGGTGGCCGAGCACACCGGGATGACGGGATAGAACGTGCCGCGCGCGACCGCTGTCTCCAGGTCGTCGACGAGCACGTCGACCCCGATCTCCTCGCCGCTTAGGTAGCGGTCCAGCAGCGACTCGTCCTCGCTGTTGTTGATGATCGCCTCGATCAGGGCTGCCCTTGCGGACTCGACGTCGTCGTCGGCCGCGACGTCGTCCGAGTACGGCGTCTGCTTCGCGGGGAAGCCCGCCGAGTAGTCGTAGACCGTCTGGCTGAGCAGCCCGACCAACGCCTCTGGTGCCTGGTCGGCCCCGGCACCGACCGTGACGTACAGGGGCAGGACGGCCTGCCCGTCGGCACCGCCGAACACGCGTTGGCAGGCGGCAACCGCGGAGCTCAGCGAGGCCCGCGGCGCGTCGAGCTTCGTCACGACCACCGCGCGTGGAGTGCCGAGCGCGGCGCACTCCTCCCAGATCGAGACGGTGATCGGGTCGATCTCGTCGGTAGCCGACACGACGAACAGCGCCGCATCGGCCGCGCGTAGGCCAGCCCGCAGCTCGCCGGTGAAGTCCGGGTATCCAGGCGTGTCGAGGAGGTTGATCACAATGTCGTCGAGTCGCATCGGGCAGACCGACAGCACGACCGAGCGCTGCTGGGCGACCTCGACCGGGTCGGCGTCGCTGACGGTGGTGCCGTCGGCGACGGTGCCCGCGCGTCCAATCGTTCCGGTTGCGGCCAGCAGCGCCTCGACAAGGGTGGTCTTGCCCGCCGTGGAGTGCCCGACGAGCGCGACGTTGCGGATCTTCTCCGGGCGCTCGGCGGTCTCGATGGCGGCCACCGCTGTCTTGGTCGCGGTTTTCTTCGTCGACATGGAGCATCCTCTCGCTGGCACCGGACGCACGACGCGTTCTCGCATTCGACACCTATCCGTAGCGCGCGACAAGCACATCGGCAAGGTAGGAGGGATCGGCCGCTATCGTGAGCGCTCCCGGGCCGGCGAGTGTTCGTCCGCGCTCCGCGCAGCTGCCGGTGCGGGGTCACGGTGACATCGCGCGGCGATGTCGTTGAGTGAAGGTGGGCAGCGAGGCACGCGATGGCCGCTCGCGCGAACGCAGGAGACACAGTGAGGACCACCCACAGGTGCTGAACATTCACGCCCGCGAGTGGGTGTCGAAGACGATCAACCCGCTCGGCATCCGGCTGGCCCGCGCCGGCATCACCCCGGACGAGATAACGGTATTCGGCTCTGTCGGGGCAACGGCTAGCGCGCTGATCTTCTTCACCCAGGGTTGGTGGTTCGGCGGGACGCTGCTGATATGGGGCTTCGTGATGCTCGACGTGCTCGACGGCGCGGTAGCTCGGGCGGGCGGCACGTCGAGCAAGTTCGGCGCGGTGCTGGACTCGACCTGCGACCGCATCGTCGACGCCGCGGTGTTCGGCTCGATCGGCTGGTACTTCGCCCGGCACGATCAGCCCTGGATGCTTGCCGGCTGCCTACTCTGCCTCGTGCTCGGCCAGCTCACCTCCTACATCCGGGCCCGGGCCGAAGGCGTGGGCCTGCACGCCACTGTGGGTATCGCCGAGCGAGCCGAGCGGCTCATCATCATTCTTGTGGGGACCGGGCTGACCGGGCAGCCCTTGGACGTGCCGTACGTGCAGGCGATCGCCGTGTGGCTACTCGTCGGCGCCTCGACGATCACCGTCATCCAGCGGCTCGCTACGGTGTGGCGGCAGTCGAGAGACGAAAGGGGGACGCGATGAGCGCTCGCGCGAAGCGAGTGGTCCGGATCGCGTGGCGCACAGCCGGGACGCGACAGTGGGCGTAGGGGAACTGCGGGCTCGCGCGCTCGACCTGAGCTTCGCCGCAGGCTGGGGCGCGGTCAAGGCGTTGCCGTCACCGCTCGCGCGACGCGCCTTCCAAGCAGTGGCGGATGTGCCCACGGTCCGCCACAGCAACGGCGCTGCGCAGCTGCGCAAGAACCTGCGCCGCGTCCGCCCGCAGGCCTCCGAAGCCGAACTGGACGAGCTGGTCGCTGCGGGCCTGCGCTCGTATGCGCGCTACTGGCTGGAGACGTTCCGGCTGCCCAAGATGGACCAGCCGGCCGTCGTCGCCCGGGTCGAGTCGACCGGCGCGGAGCACATCGACGCGGCGGCTCGAGCCGGCAAGAGTTTCATTCTGGCGCTGCCGCATACGGGCAACTGGGACGTGGCGGGCATCTGGCTGGTGGCCCGCGGCTACCCGTTCACGACGGTGGCCGAACGGCTCAAGCCCGAGTCGTTGTTCGACCGCTTCGTCGCCTACCGCGAAAGCCTGGGCATGGAGGTGCTGCCGCTGACCGGCGGTGCTGCCCCGCCGGCCCAGGTGCTTGCTACGCGGCTGCGGTCGGGCCGGGCCGTATGCCTAGTGGCGGACCGCGACCTGTCGCGCAACGGCGTCGAGGTGCAGTTCTTCGGAGAGTCGGCGCGCATGCCGGGTGGTCCGGCGTTGCTGGCCGCGATGACCGGTGCCGCGCTGCTCCCGGTCAGTTTGTGGTTCACGTCGGACGGCGGCTGGGGCCAATGGATCGGAGCGCCGATCGAGCTGTCCGGCATCCGGCTGGCCGAGAAGGTGCGGTCGGGAACGCAGGCGCTCGCCAACCAGTTCGAGAAGCAGATAGCGGAGCGGCCGACGGACTGGCACATGCTGCAGAAGCTGTGGCTGTCCGACCTGTCGGTGCGCACCGCTTTGCTGAACGGTCATAGACAGTAGAGACATGCGCATCGGAATCGTCTGCCCGTACTCCTGGGACATCCCCGGTGGCGTACAGGCACACGTGCGTGATCTCGCCGAGCAGCTGCTGGAGCTGGGCCACATGGTGTCCGTGCTGGCCCCGGGCGACGACGACACGCCCGGCCTGCCGCCCTATGTCGTTACCGCCGGGCGGGCGGTGCCGATCCCGTACAACGGCTCGGTGGCTCGACTGCAGTTCGGGCTGGTGTCGGCCACCCGGGTACGCCGTTGGCTGCGAGACGGCGACTTCGACGTCGTCCATGTCCACGAGCCGGCTCCGCCGAGCCTGTCGCTGCTCGCCTGCATGATCCACGACGGTCCCCTCGTGGCGACCTTCCACGCGGCGCTTACCCGGTCGCGATGGCTCTTGATGCTCGACTCCTTGTTGCAGCCGTTCCTCGAGAAGCTGTCCGGGCGCATCGCGGTGTCCGACGCCGCCCGCAAGGTGATCGTCGAGCACCTCGGAGCCGACGCCGTGGTGATCCCGAACGGCGTCGCGATGTCGAACTACACGGGAGCCCAGCCCCTGCCCGGGTACCCGCGTCCGGGGGGAACGGTCGGCTTCATCGGGCGGTTCGACGAGCCACGCAAGGGCATGGACGTGCTGGTCGGGGCGCTGGAACGGCTGGCGCCGACACGTCCGGGACTGCGACTGCTCGTCGCGGGCCGGGGCGAGGCCGAGGAGTTCCTCGACGGCCTGCCGGCCGTTCTGCGCGACCGCGTCGATCTCATGGGCCAGGTGAGCGAGCACGACAAGGCGCGCATGCTCAAGAGCGTCGACGTGTACTGCGCGCCGAACACCGGGCAGGAGAGCTTCGGCGTCATTCTGCTCGAAGCCATGGCCGCGCAGACGCCGATCGTGGCCAGCGAGCTCGAGGCCTTCAAGCGCGTGCTCGGCGGCGGAGTGGCCGGGCAGCTCTTCCCGATCGGCGACTCGACCGCGCTGGCCCTTGAACTCGCCCGGGTGTTGGACGACCCGCAGCTCGCCCGGCGGCTGGTCGCCGCGGGCACGAAGGCGGTGGCGCCGTTCAACTGGTCGGTAGTGGTCAAGGAGGTGCTGCGCGTCTACGAATTGGCCATCGCCGGCGCCTCGGCACCTCTCGATCCGGCTCGCCGCCGACCCGGACATAACGCCGGATAAGCTGAGCCATCATGCTGGACGCTGGCTGGGTCATCACAGCGGTCCTGCTTGCCGTCCTGCTGACCGTCTGGATCACGTTCACCCTCACCCGGCTGGACCGGCTGCACGCGCGGGTCGACGCCGCCCAGGCAGCGCTGGACGCCCAGCTGGTCCGCCGGGCGGCGGCCCTGTTGCATGTCGCGGAGTCGTCGGACGGCCTGCTGCAGGATTCAGAACGCGCGCGTCTGGAGCGGGTGTCCCAGGAGGCGCTCAGCACCACGCTCGATGATCGCGAGACCGCAGAGAACGCGGTCGGCCGTTCGATCCTCGAGCTCGCCGGCCAGCACGCGGATCTGCCCCGAACCGCGGTCGACGAGTTGCACGAGGCCGGCACGCGGGTCCTGATCGCCCGGCGGTTCTACAACGACGCCGTTCGTGATACGCGAGCGTTGCGCGGCCGGCGCATGCCGCGATTGCTGCGATTGGCGGGCCACCGCGACATGCCGCAGTTCTTTGATATCGACGACACACTCCCCATCTACGATTCGCCGGACATCGCAGCCACCGAGCCGCAACAGGGCTCGACATCACAGGAGGAGATCAGCCGGTGAATTTCCGGGAGCGCGTGGCCGCCTGGAGTGCTCGGTTCACGCGCCGGCAGAAGGCCGCCGCGAGCCTGGTGGCGCTGGCCC
>JBKPQM010000253.1:0-4595 GCA_046734095.1 Actinomycetota bacterium
CTTCGCCTTCTTGATCACGGTACGGGCGGCTCATCCACACGGGCGGCTCATCCACACGGGCGGCTCATCCACACGGGCGGCTCATCCACACGGGCGGCTCACCACCCTTCGAGGCGAGCGGTGCGCATGAGCCGTAGGGTCGACGCGTGAGCGAAGCCCTCTGGACGAGAGTCGACGACTACTTCGACGGCGCGCTGGTGCCGTCCGACCCAGCGCTGAACGCGGCGCTGAAGGCGAGCGACGCGGCCGGTCTGCCCGGTATCCAGGTCACCGCCGCGCAAGGTAAGCAGCTGCACTTGCTGGCCCGCGCGGTCGGTGCGCGACGCATCCTCGAAGTCGGAACCCTCGGGGGATACAGCGCGATCTGGCTCGCCCGAGCGCTCCCGGACGGCGGTCAGCTGATCACCCTCGAGGTGGACCCGCATCACGCCGAGGTCGCGCGCGCCAACCTGGCGAACGCGGGGCTGGCCGATCGCGCGGAGGTACGCGTCGGTCCGGCCCTCGAGACGCTGCCTCAGGTCGAGGGTCCATTCGACTTCGTTTTCATCGACGCGGACAAGGCCAACAACGCCAACTACTTCACGCACGCGGTGCGGCTCTCACGCCCGGGCACGCTGATCGTCGTCGACAATGTCGTCCGCGGAGGCGCGGTGGTGGAGGCCGCGAGCGACAACGTCGCCGTCGAAGGGGTGCGGCAACTGGTCGAGACGGTGACCGCCGAGCCCCGGGTGTCGGCCACCGTCATCCAGACGGTCGGCACCAAGGGCTACGACGGCTACCTGCTCGCAATCGTCGAGCGCTGAGCGGGCGCAGCCCTATTGCTGCGCGGTCGCGACAAGCGACCCCGACGCCAGGGCGTGCTGCCCGAGCGTGAAGCCGACGACGGCGGCATGCGCGTCGGGCGGTAGTTCGATGCTCGGCACGTCCAGGGCGACCACGGTGATGTGGTAGTGGTGCTTGACGTCTCCTTGCGGTGGACACGGCCCGGTGTAGCCGAGCGTGCCGCCGTCGTTCGTTCCGCTCACCGCCCCGGCGGGTAATACCGCCCCGGTCGGCACTGACGTCGTGTCACTCGGGATGTCCCACGCGACCCAGTGCCAGAAGCCGCTGCCGGTCGGCGCATCCACGTCGAACATGGTGATCGCATAGCTCTGGGTTCCGGCCGGCGCGCCGGACCAGGCGAGCTCCGGCGACACACCTGAATCCGTGCAGCCCCAGAACTGCTGGGGGATGGGCTGGTTCGCGCGCAGGTCGGTGCTGGTCACGGACAGGTGCTTTATCCCGCTGGGTAAGCCTTCTCGGACCTTGTGGTAACCGAAGTGCCTCGTGGCGGCGCTCGCGGCCACGGCAGTCCCAGCCAGTGCGACGACGGCGACTGCCATGACGATGAAGCGGCGCATGGTGACCTCCTTGTCAGCGGTGACATCGGCGTACGGGGCTAACTCTGCTGCGGGGCGCGACGCGGCACCAGACCTGCCCAGGGCTTACATACGCCGGGTATGTTTGGTCTTGTGTCGCGTTGATGTATCGTGTTGATACATCACGTCGAGATAGCCGGAGGTACGCGATGCTCGAGATCGCCATCCTCGGGCTGCTCAACGAAAGCCCGATGCACGGGTACCAGCTGCGAAAGCGGCTCGCCGTGCTGCTCGGGGCGTTCCGGGCGTTCTCGTACGGATCGCTCTACCCGACGCTGCGGCGGCTGTCCGAAGCCGGGTGGATCATCGAGGAGGCACCCGACACGCCGCTTGGCGCGCCAGCCAAGCCGGCCAAGTCGCGGCGGGGCAAGCGGGTGTACCGGCTCACCGCCGACGGCAAGGAGCACTTCGCCGAGCTGCTCGCCCAGGTCGGACCGGAGGCCTTCGACGACGAAGGCTTCGGGGCGCGGCTGGCGTTCTTCGCGCAGACGCGCTCGGACGTCCGGCTACGCATCCTCGAAGGACGCCGGCGCCGGGTCGAGGAGCGGCGGGAGGGCATGCGCTCGACGCTGGCCCGCACGCGTGAGCGGCTGGACCGCTACACGCTCCGGTTGCAGGAGCACGGACTGGAGTCAGCAGATCGCGAGGTCCGCTGGCTCACCGAATTGATCGAAGACGAAACATCACCTAAGCCGAAGGAGGCGCCAGGATGAGCGAGCACCGCACGGCTAGACAGGCCGAGTCGCGGGGTCCCCGCGAAATCGCGGAGCGATTTCAAGGGGTGCACGTGCGCAGAGAGTCCGGCGATGAGCACATGGGCACGATTCGCGTCGGCATCGTCGGCGTCGGCAACTGCGCCGCTTCGCTCGTGCAGGGCGTGCACTACTACCGCGACGCCGACCCGGCACACAAGGTGCCCGGGCTGATGCACGTACAGCTCGGCCCGTACCACGTCCGCGACATCGAGTTCGTCGCCGCCTTCGACGTGGACGCGAAGAAGGTAGGCCGTGATCTCTCTGAGGCGATCCTGACCAGCGAGAACAACACGATCAAGATCTGCGATGTGCCGCCGCTCGGCGTGTCCGTTCAGCGGGGCCACACCCTCGACGGGCTGGGCAAGTACTACGCCGAGACGATCGACGAATCCGACGAGGAGCCGGTCGACGTCGTCGCTGCGCTGCGCGACGCACGAGTCGACGTGCTGATCTGCTACCTCCCGGTCGGCTCCGAGGACGCCGCCAAGTTCTACGCGCAGTGCGCGATCGACGCCGGCGTGGCGTTCGTCAACGCGCTGCCCGTGTTCATCGCCGGGACGCCGGAGTGGGCGCGCAAGTTCGAAGAGGCCGGTGTGCCGATCGTCGGCGACGACATCAAGTCGCAGGTCGGCGCCACCATCACGCACCGCGTGCTGGCCAAGCTGTTCGAGGACCGCGGCGTCGAGTTGCAGCGGACGTTGCAGCTCAACGTCGGCGGCAACATGGACTTCAAGAACATGCTCGAGCGTGAACGCCTGGAGTCTAAGAAGATCAGCAAGACCCAGTCCGTCACCTCGCAGATTCCCGATCGCGACCTTGGCAAGCGCAACGTCCACATCGGCCCGTCCGACTACGTTCCGTGGCTCGATGACCGCAAGTGGGCCTACGTCCGGTTGGAGGGCAAGGCATTCGGTGATGTGCCGCTCAATCTCGAGTACAAGCTCGAGGTCTGGGATTCCCCCAACTCCGCGGGCGTGATAATCGACGCACTGCGGTGCGCCAAGATCGCGAAGGACCGCGGCATCGGTGGCCCTATTGTCTCGGCATCGAGCTACCTCATGAAGTCGCCACCGGTCCAGTACTCCGACGACGAGGCTCGCGAACTCGTGGAGAAGTTCATCCGCGGCCAAGTCGAGCGATGAGCGCTCGCGCGAAGACCCCGCCGGCCGCCACGCGGTCCGCACCGCAAGCGCGGAGTGGCCCGCAGGCCGCGCCACTTGTCGGCGCGGCCGAGATCCACTGGCCGGCGGTTTAGTCGAGCGCCAGCTCGCGAGGGTAGGTCGATAGCACCCGCAACGGCATTGGCTGTCGGCGCAGCACGCTACGCCACAACGTCGCCGGCTGGCGGGTGAACGCGTCGTCGAGCATCCCGTCCACGACGTACCACGATCCGTCGCCCATTTCGTCGGCCAATTGCCCGGCGGCCCAGCCGGAGTGGCCGGCGAACACACGCATCCGGGTGGCTGATTCCTGGATGGCGTCGACATCGCCGTCCAGATCGACCGTGGCGAGCGCGCCGGCGAGACGACGCAGGCCCGGGCTTGATTCCGATTGCACCGCCTTGAGCTGAGCGAGACATAGCGCGCCGTCGGGCATCACCGGGCCGCCGCCAAAGATCACGGCGGGTTCGCTGACGGCGTCGTGCCAATCCGGCAACACCTGCCCTACCGGGGTGTGGCTCGGCCGGTTAAGCACGACGCCCACAGTGCCGCCGCTGTCGTGTTCGAGCAGGTAGATGACTGTGCGAGCGAACGTGGGCTCGTTCAACGTCGTGCTGGCGATAAGGAGGCGCCCGGCACTGGGCGTGAGACCGGTCCACGCGCACGGACTCGACTGCTCGGCAGGCACGCTGCCATCTTGCCGAATACAGCGACAGCATGCGCGGCTACCGTCATGGAGGTGCACGCCGACGGGCACCTGCGCGCATCGCTGCGCCGACCCGACTTCCGCCGCCTCTACGCTGTGCGGTTGCTCGGGCAGTTCGGCGACGGCGTGTTCCAGGCGTCCTTGGCCGGTGCGGTGCTGTTCAACCCCGAGCGCCAGGCCCACGCGGCGGACGTGGCCGCCGGCTTCGCCGTCGTGTTGTTGCCGTATTCGTTCGTCGGTCCGTTCGCCGGTGTGCTGCTCGACCGGTGGTGGCGCCAGCGCGTGCTGGTGGTCTCGAACATCCTGAGGGCCTTCGGCGTCGCCGCGGTGGCGGCGGAGATCCTGGCTGGGCTGCATGGAGAGCCGTTCTACGCGAGTGCGCTGGTCGTGGTCTCGGTCAACCGGTTCGTCCTGTCGGCGTTGGCGACCGGGCTGCCGCACGTTGTCGAGACAAAGGACCTGGTAACGGCAAATGCGCTGTCGACGACGAGTGGAGCCATTGCCACGACGGTGGGCGGCGCGGTCGCCATCGTCGTGCGCGGGCTCATCGGTGGGC
>JBKPQM010000254.1:0-3938 GCA_046734095.1 Actinomycetota bacterium
GGTCTGCATCTTGGTGATCTCGCTGATCCGCCCCCGAGGTGAGCGTGGATGACGCCAGCGGTGCGGCAACCAGAGCGCGCGCGCCTGCAGAGAGGAGGCTGAGGCGTGGGAATCGCGGCGCATAACATCAGCAAGCGGTTCGGAGACTTCGTGGCGCTGGACAACGTCGACCTCGACGTGGACAGTGGCCAGTTGACTGCCCTGCTCGGGCCGAGTGGTGGCGGCAAGTCGACGCTGTTGCGCATCATCGGCGGACTCGAAGACCCTGACTCCGGCACGGTGCACATCGACGATGTGGAGGCAACGGATGTGCCGGCGCAGCGGCGCAACGTGGGGTTCGTCTTCCAGCACTACGCCGCGTTCAAGCACCTGTCGGTATTCCGGAACGTGGCGTTCGGACTCGAGATCCGCCGCCGACCGAAGGCCGAGATCCGCCGCCGGGTGTACGAGCTGCTCGAACTGGTTCATCTGGACCAGTTCGCCGACCGGCTTCCGTCGCAGCTGTCCGGCGGGCAGCGCCAGCGCATGGCACTGGCTCGCGCGCTGGCCGTCGAGCCGAAGGTGCTGCTGCTCGACGAGCCGTTCGGCGCGCTGGACACCAAGGTGCGCAAGGAGTTGCGCGACTGGTTGCGCCGTCTGCACGACGAGGTGCACGTGACGACGGTGTTCGTCACGCACGACCAGGAGGAAGCCCTTGAGGTCTCGCACGAAATCGTCGTGATCAACAACGGCCGGATCGAACAGACCGGCTCGCCCAACGACCTCTACGATCATCCGGCCAACCACTTCGTGATGAGCTTCCTCGGCCCCGTGACCCGCCTCGGCGACCGGTTGGTGCGTCCGCACGACATCGAGGTCCTTGACACCGACGCCGTCGGCGCGATGCCCGGCGAGGTGCTGCGCCTGATCCGCGTCGGCTTCGAGGTACGAGCCGAGTTGCGTTCTGACGGCAGCGACCCGTGGGTGCAGCTCACGCGGGGGCAGGCCGACGTCCTGGACCTACGGCCCGGGCGGACCGTATGGCTGCGCCCGGCGCACGACGCCGCAACGCTCGCGGCATCCTAGACTGCATTTCCTAGGGGGAATGCGAGGATGCGGACGTGGAGATCTCGGCGAAGACGGACTACGCGGTGCGTGCGCTGCTCGAGCTCGCGGCCCGGGCCCCGAACCTCGTCAAGATCGAGGTGATCATCGGCGAGCAACAGCTGCCCCGCAAGTTCGTCGAGGCGATCCTGGGAGAGCTGCGCCGCGCCGGTCTGGTGCGCAGTCAACGCGGCGCCGAAGGCGGCTACGCGTTGGCCCGCCCGGCGGGGGAGATCACCTTGGGACAGGTGATCCGGGCCGTCGACGGCCCGCTGGCCGAGGTGCGCGGACTGCGGCCGCACGAGACGACCTACACGGGCGTCGCCGAACACTTGCCGCAGGTATGGGTAGCGGTGCGGGCCGCGCTGCGCAGGGTGCTCGACGAAACCAGCCTGCAGCAGGTGCTGACGGGCAAGCTGCCAACGCACGTCAAGCGGATGATCGACGCACCCGACGCGTGGCTGCCCCGCTAATCCAGAAGCCCCCACCGAGGTAACCAGGCATGATCTGAGCTCGTGCGGCGCCGCGGACCCCTGAAGGAACTGCCGGTCGAAGTGGGCGCGCTGGCCGCGGTCGCGTTCATGGTGGCGCTGGGATTCGGGGTGGTAGCTCCGGCGATCCCACTGTTCGCGAGCCACTTCGGCGTCAGCAAGACCGAGGCGAGCGCCGTCATCAGTGCGTTCGCGGCGGCCCGCCTGGTCACTGCACCGTTCGCCGGCCGGCTGGTGAACGCCTTCGGCGAGCGGGTGATGTTGGCCAGCGGCATCGGCATCGTCGCGGTATCGAGTCTGCTGGCCGGCCTGTCCGGCGACTACTGGCAGCTGCTCGTGCTGCGGGGCGTCGGCGGCTGCGGCTCGATCATGTTCAGCGTCAGCGCGTCCAGCCTGCTGATCCGGGTGACGCCATCCCATCAGCGCGGACGGGCGCAGGGAGCCTTCGCCGGCGGCTTCCTGCTCGGCTCGATCGCGGGCCCGGCCTTGGGCGTCGTCGCCGTCTGGTCGTTGCGCGCGCCGTTCTTCCTGTACACGGGCACACTGGTCGTCGCCGGGGCCATTGCGCTGGGCGCGCTGCAGCACAGTGAGCTGGCGGCGCGGCCGGTGCCCGGGAGCGTGACGCTGCGGCTCGGCGCGGCGCTGCGCAACCGCGCGTACATCGCCACCTTGCTTACCAACCTGGCCGATAACTGGGCGCTTGTGGGCGTCCGCTCGGCGCTGGTGCCGCTGTTCGTACACGACGCCCTGGGGCTCAGCTCCATCTGGACGTACATCGGCTTCTTCGTGTTGAGCGCCGTGAGCGGGGTGCTGCTGATGCCGTTCGGGAAGCGGGCCGACGCGGCCGGCCGGCGCCCGGTCCTGCTCGGCGGTCTGGTCCTCGGCGTGATCTCGCTCGTTTGCGTGCCGCTCGTGTCGGGCGCGGCCGGGCTGGTTGCGGTGATGGCGGTGCTAGGCGCGTCGGGCGCCGCGCTGTCGGTGGCAGCGGGGGCCATGCTCGGCGACGTCGTGGGTGGACGGGGTGGAACTGTCGTGGCGACGTACCAGATGGCCGGCGATATCGGGACGGTCGTCGGTCCGCTCGTCGCCGGGTGGCTGGCGGACGCGCACGGCTACGGAGCGGCCTTCGGGGTCGCGGCCTTTGTCGTGGCCGTACCGATCGGGGCGGTGCTGACAGCACCGGAAACGGTGCAGCTCGCCGACGCGTCAGAATCGAGGAATGCGGCCTGAACTCGTGCTCGGCGACATCACCGAACAGCACGTCGACGCGATCGTCAATGCGGCGAACTCGTCGCTGATGGGCGGAGGAGGCGTCGACGGTGCTATCCATCGGCGCGGTGGCCACGCGATCCGCGAGGAATGCCGCGCATTGCGGGGGAAGCGCTACCGCGACGGCCTGCCGGCGGGCGAGGCCGTGGCTACAACCGCGGGCCGGCTGCCGGCGCGCTGGGTGATCCACACCGTAGGCCCGGTCTATTCGGCGGTCCAGAACCGCAGCGAGATCCTGCGCTCGTGCTACCGCGAGTCGCTGCGGGTGGCTGCGGAGCTCGGCGCAAGCTCGGTGGCGTTCCCACTGATCTCCTCCGGCGCCTACGGCTGGCCAATCGACGACGCACTTCGTCAGGCGATCGGTGTGCTGAGCGCGGCGACCTGCGACGTCCGGCTGGTCCTGTGGGATGAGTCGACGCTGCGGGCCGCCGAGCGGGCGCTGCCCGGATGACCACGGGCGTACTCGCGGCGTGGCGTCGAGCGCTCAGACGTCCCCGTAAGATCGCGGGATGATCCGCCGCCCGACCACCAGCACCGCCCCCGTGCCCGGGGGCGGCGAGATCTCCACCACCGTGGTGCCCGGCGGTCTGCGCGTTGTCACCGAGACGATGCCGGGGGTGCGCAGCGCGACCATCGGCGTATGGGTGCCGGTCGGCAGCCGCGACGAGGCACCCCCCGTCGCCGGGACGAGCCACTTCCTCGAGCATCTGCTCTTCAAGGGGACGACCAGCCGGTCAGCGCTGGACATCGCCAAGGCGATGGACGCCGTAGGCGGCGAGTTCAACGCGTTCACCGAGAAGGAGCACACCTGCTACTACGCGACGGTGCTCGACCGTGACCTGCCACTGGCCATCGACATCGTCACCGACGTCGTGCTCAACGCCACGATCACCGCGCAGAATGTCGACGTCGAACGCGGCGTCGTCCTCGAAGAAATCGCGATGCGCGACGATGACCCGGCCGACCTCGTGCACGACGAGTTCGCCAGCGCACTCTTCGGCGACGCCCCGCTGGGGCGGGCGATCCTCGGCACCGTCGAGTCGATCAGCGGCCTTACCCGGAGGCAGGTCTCGGGCTACTATCACCGCCGCTACC
>JBKPQM010000255.1:0-6381 GCA_046734095.1 Actinomycetota bacterium
GGGCGATGGACATCGGCGTCGTCGACGGCGTGATCGAACCGGCCCGGACCCGGGCCACGCTCGCCGAGACGCTCGCGTCGATGCCCTGCAGCCGCGGGGCGCACGGCAACATACCGTTGTAATCCGGCCCGATTCGCGTCCGCGCTCGGCCCTGAAGGGCCAATCGCGGACCCGAGCGCAAGCGCCCTAACGGGCGCGCGCGCCGGGCTCTTCGCGCAAGCGCTCATCGCGCGGTGGCTGGGAGTGCGGCCGGCTGGCCCGACGTGATCTTGGAGTTGTGGCTGGAGATCGACCACAAGTCCAAGATCATCAGTACACTGGTGCTGGCCGGTCGAGTTAGACGACTTGGTGTAGCAGGGTTACGGGAGCGCCGTCGCCGGCGTGACGGTAGGGCTCGAGCTCGGCGTCCCACGCTGAGCCCAGGAGCTCAGCGAGACCGTGCGCATAGTCGTCGGCCGTGCGAGCTCGGCTGGCCAGTCCGCGCAGCCGCTCCTCACCCACGACGATGTCGCCGTTGGCGGAAATGGTGCTGCGATGAAATCCCCGGCCCGGCACATAGGCCACTCGCTCACCGTCGCTGACCGCGGTGCCGTTCTCGGTCACCTCGAAGACGATCATCGGCCAGGCCCGCAGTGACGCCGCGATGCGCGCACCGGTACCAATCGGTCCGGTCCAGGTCGCCTCGGCGCGCAGGTGCGTGGGCGCGACCGGCTGAGCGGCCCACGACAGGCGCACCGGGCGGCCGAGGACGCCGGCCACGGCCCACTCGACGTGCGGCGCAATGGCCGACGGGCAGCAGTGCATGAACACCACGCCACTCGTGGCGGCCGGTGCTGTGCGTCGGGCGGTCGTCATCGCACACCTCCACTGGATCGACGGCGACGCCTTCCCCAACGCGCCATTTAGCCCGTGGTGTGTGCGTGGACATTGTGACCGATGGGGCCGCTGTTGCGCCACACGACACGTTGTCGGTGCCTTACGAGAGGCTGAACTTCACCCGGGCGAAGTGGCGCGACGTCGCCCGTCACGGTAAGCACGAAGAGGACGCGAGGAGGCACCCATGCCAGATTCTGCACCGTTTGCTGACAGAGCGCTCGCCACGGGCGTACCCGAAGCCACCGCGATCGTGCCGCATCGCGAGGCCGCCGAGGCCTACGTCACCAGGATCTGCTTCAAGATCGGCCCGCCGCGACTAGTCGGCGTCGAACTCGAATGGCTCGTTCACGATCGTCGCAAGCCCGCAATCCCGCTCTCCTCTGGTCGTCTCGCCGCCGCGCTTGGGCCGTGGTGCCCGCCGGCGTTGCGCAATCAGCCCGCTACGGTTGGCACCGCCGTCCCGATGCCGAACGGTTCGGCGCTCACGGTCGAGCCCGGCGGGCAGGTCGAAGTCTCCACCCGTCCCGCGGCCAGCCTGGCCGAATGCCTGGCGCTGGCCGCGGGTGACGCTCGTCTGCTGGACGCCCGCCTCGCTCGGGCCGGACTCGCCGCGCTCGGCGCCGGCGCCGATCCGCACCGTGGGCCGGCCCGGCTGCTCGACGTGCCTCGCTACAGATCCATGGAGGCCTACTTCGACCGGCGCAGCGCGTCCGGGCGCACGATGATGTGCTCGACGGCGGCCGTGCAGCCCTGCCTGGACACCGGCCAGGCGGCCGGGGCCGACTCGTTCGTCGAGCGCTGGCGCACCCTGCACGCGGTCGGCCCGGCGTTGGTCGCGATGTTTGCGAACTCGCCAGTGCTGGCCGGCCAGCGCACCGGGTGGAAGTCGACCCGGCAGGCCGCCTGGCTCGACATCGACCCGGCCCGCACCATGGCACCGCCGCAGGCCGCCGATCCCCGCCAGGCCTACGCACGGTATGCGCTCGACGCTCCGCTGCTGTGCATCCGACGCGACGACGGGCCGTGGTCCGCGCCAGTCGGCGTGACCTTTGGCGACTGGATCCGTGGCGCCGTCGACCCGGCGCCGACCTACGACGACCTGGCCTTCCACCTGTCGACGCTATTTCCGCCGGTGCGCGCAGCCGGGCACCTCGAGGTGCGCTTCCTGGACGCACAACCCGGCGACGGGTGGATCGTGCCGACCGCCGTCGTGTGGGCGCTCATTGCAACCGGAGCGGCCCGTGACCAGGCCATGGCCGCGGTCGAACGGGTCGGCAACCGGTGGGTCGACGCGGCGCGATACGGCGTGTCCGATATCGCATTGGGCTTGGCTGCGCGCCGGCTTGTCGAGATCGCACTCGACGGCCTGGCCGGGCAGCCCGCGCACATGAGGGCGCGCGTAGCCGAGTTCGCCGAGCGGTACACCCTGCGCGGGCGATCCCCCGCAGACGACTGGGAGTCAACCGAATGAGTCTGAAGGAACGCATAGCCAACGAATTGATCCGGACTCGCCGTCGCAGCGACGCGCTCACCGAGGCGGTCGAGGCGGATGACCTGGTGCGCCAGCACTCTGCGCTGATGTCGCCGCTCGTCTGGGACTACGCACACATCGGGAACCAGGAAGAACTGTGGCTGGTGCGCGACGTCGGGCGCCGCGAACCGATCCGCGCCGACATCGACACCCTCTATGACGCGTTCCAGCACCCGCGGCGCGAGCGCCCCCAGCTGCCGTTGCTCGGCCCGGCCGAGGCGCGGTCCTACGTCGGCACCGTGCGCGAGAAGGTGTTCGACGTGCTCGACGCGACGGCGCTGTCCGGGCGGCGCCTCGTCGACCACGGCTTCGCCTTCGGCATGATCGTCCAGCACGAGCAGCAACACGACGAGACGATGATGGCCACGCATCAGCTTCGACCGGGTGCGCCGGCCCTGCACGCATCGCTGCCACGACCGGCCCGCGCCGAAGACTTGCCGGACGAGGTGCTCGTCCCGGAAGGGACGTTCACGATGGGCACCGACGTCGAGGCCTGGGCACTCGACAACGAACGGCCGGCGCGGGCCGTCCATACGCCAGCGTATTGGATCGACACGGTACCGGTCGCCAACGGCGACTACATCGCGTTCATCGACGACGGCGGTTACGACGACTCGCGGTGGTGGACGTCGCACGGCTGGGCCCAGCGCGTGGACGCCGGCTTGCGCGCGCCGCTGTTCTGGTGGCGGGAGGGCACGCAGTGGTGGCGTCGGCGGTTCGGCGTCGACGAGCCGGTGCCACTCGATGAGCCGGTGCAGCACGTGTGCTGGTACGAGGCGGATGCGTATGCCCGCTGGGCCGGCAAGCGGCTGCCGACCGAGGCCGAGTGGGAGAAGGCCGCGCGGTGGGATCCGGCGAGCGGACGTTCACGACGCTATCCATGGGGTGACGACGACCCGACGCCGGCCCACGCCAATCTGGGCGGCGCGCACCTACAGCCGGCCCCGGTCGGGTCGTACCCGGCAGGCGCCTCGCCGCTCGGCGTGCACCAGCTCATCGGTGACGTCTGGGAGTGGACGGCCAGCGACTTCACCCGTCCGCCCGGCTTCGTCGCGTTCCCGTATCGCGAGTACTCCGAGGTGTTCTTCGGCCCGGAGTACAAAGTGCTGCGCGGCGGTTCGTGGGCGGCCGATCGTGCAGCAGTGCGCGGGACGTTCCGCAACTGGGACTACCCGATCCGTCGGCAGATCTTCTCCGGATTCAGGTGTGCCCGGGACGCCGCTGATGTGTAGGCACCTCGCGTACCTCGGCCCGCCGGTGCCTCTCGCCGAGTTGCTGCTCGACCCGCCGTTCGGGCTGCTACGCCAGTCGTGGGCACCGCGGCGCCAGCGGCACGGACGGCTGAACGCCGACGGATTCGGGGTGGGTTGGTACGTCCCGGGGGACCCGGTGCCGGCGCGATATCGCCGCGACCGTCCCATGTGGACGGACGCCAATCTGGCCGACCTGGCGCGCGTGATCCGCTCGGGAGCCGTATTGGCTGCCGTACGGACTGCTACGGCGGGCATGGGCCACGCCGAAGGGGCGGCCGCTCCTTTCCGGGAAGGACGGTGGCTGTTCAGCCACAACGGCGCCTTGCCGGGCTGGCCGGCGTGCGCGGATTCCCTGGCGGCGGCCCTCCCCGCAGAACGGCTGCTGCGGCTCGACGCACCCAGCGATTCCGCGTTGCTGTGGGCGATCACACAGGCCCGCCTCGAAGCGGGCCAGCCGTTGCCGGAGGCGCTGCCGGCGACCGTCGCCGCGGCGACCTCCGCTGCCCCCAAGGCGCGGCTGAATCTGCTCGCCCTCGACGGCATGACGGTCGCGGCCACGACGTGGGGCGACACGCTGTCGTGGCGGGCCGACCGGCGCGGAGTCGTGGTCGCATCCGAGCCATTCGACGACGAGCCCGGATGGCACGACGTTCCCGACCGCAGCCTGCTCATCGCGACGCCCGACGGCGTGCGCGTCACCCCCTTGGAGACCGCCCCATGAGCCTGATCGTCGATAACCACTTGCCGGCCGACTTCCTCAGCGCGGCCCTGCGCGCCGACGTGCTGCGAGGACTGACCGCGTCGCCCAAGTGGCTGCCGCCGAAGTGGTTCTATGACGACCGCGGCAGCGAGCTGTTCGACGAAATCACTCGGCTGCCGGAGTACTACCCGACGCGGGCCGAGCGGTCCATGCTCGTCGAGCGCGCCAGTCAGATCGCGTCCCTGTCGCAGGCCGACACGCTGGTCGAGCTCGGCGCCGGCTCCGCGGACAAGACTCGGCTACTCCTGAACACCGGCGCGTTTCGCTGTTTCGTGCCGGTCGACGTCTCCGAAGGTGTCCTACGGCAAGCGGCCACCACTATCCTGGCCGATTATCCGGCACTCGCCGTGCACGCTGTCGTCGCCGACTTCGAGCAGCAACTGGGCAGACTACCGAACGGCGGCCGCCGCATGGTCGCATTCCTCGGCGGCACCATCGGCAACCTGGTGCCGAACGAGCGGGCCGTGTTTCTTCGCTCAGTGCGCGAAACCTTGCGGCCCGGGGAGACGTTGCTGCTCGGCACCGACCTGGTCAAGAGCCCAGACGTCCTGATTCCGGCGTACGACGACGCCGCCGGCGTCACCGCCGAGTTCAACAAGAACGTGCTGCGCGTGATCAACCGCGAGCTGAAGGCCGACTTCGATCCGGACGAGTTCGCCCACGTGGCGATCTGGAACGCCGAGGCCGAATGGATCGAGATGCGGCTGCGCTCGCTGCGTGACCAGCGGGTACGGGTCGAGCTGCTGAACCTCGACGTGTCATTCGCGCGAGGCGAGCAGATGCGCACCGAGGTGTCGGCGAAGTTCCGCCGCAACGGCATCATGGCCGAACTCGAGGCAGCCGGATTCGAACCAACCCAGTGGTGGACCGACCGCGACGCCCTGTTCGGCCTCTCGCTCGCAGTCGCCCGCTAAGTACTCAAGCCGGCGGGTGACACGGGCGGCGCCCAGCCGGGACGCGGGATGAGGCAGAACGGGTGCCCGGCCGGGTCGGCGTACACGTGATCACCGCCGTCGAGTCGGCGCGCGCCCAGCGCGATCACCTGCGGCTCCGCGGCTTCGACATCGTCGACCATCACGTCGAGATGCATCTGCTGAGGAATCTGCGGGTCCGGCCAAGTCGGCGGCCGGTGATCGGGCGCCAGTTGGAATGCCACGCCCGATGTCGTGTCGTTGCGGGCCACGACGACGAAACCGTCGGACCGGTATGTGATCGGCAGGCCGAGCAGCGTCGAGTAGAACTCCGCGAGCGCAGCCGGGTCAGGGCAGTCAAGAACCAGATGGTGCAGGCGGCCGATCACGACGTACTGGCTCAGGTCGAATCTGTTCCGGTGTCCAGCTGCACGTATGCGAGGCCCTGCATATCCACCCAGGTGCGCGAGGGCGCGGTGACCATACGCATGAGTACGGCCTCGCACGAGGGGCAGCGCATCACCATCCCGGGCGCGTGGGTATACAGCTGGGCTGCACCTAACGGCCCGGTGAAGCCGCAGTTGGCACAGCGGCCGGTTGCGGCCGTCACGTCCATGGCGAAGATCGATCGCATCTCGCCGGCCGCTGCGTTGCCGTCAACGAACGTCATCATGGTCCTCCGAATCGTTCGGTGCGGACGCGGCTCGGCTGGTGGCCGGCCGCCAGGAACAGGTCGGCCGCCGCCTCGACAAAGGCGGTTGGACCGCAGATGTAGCACGTGGGCATCACGTCGGCCGCAAAGGTGGACATCGCCAGCAGCTCGGCGTCGATGCGTCCGGGCGGACGCGACCAGCCTGATGGGACCTGCCGCGTGTACGCGTACGTCACCGGCAGCCCGGCGACGGCGCGGCTGCTGGTGCCCCACCTGTACTTCTGGAAGAGCGCCAAGTGGGTGCGCGGCATCGAGCTCCGCGAGGCCGATAGCCCCGGCTTCTGGGAGGGCTACGGCTACCACAACCACGGAGATCCATGGCTGGAGCAGCGGTACTC
>JBKPQM010000256.1:0-6342 GCA_046734095.1 Actinomycetota bacterium
TGTGATCGGCTGGGCGGGGCAGTCGGTCGGGATTGACGACGACCTGAGCGGTGCGGAAAACCTGGCGCTGCACGGGATGCTTCACGGGCTGGGCCATGACGCGGCCTGGGGCCGGGCGGCGGAGGTGCTCGACGAGCTCTCGTTGACGCACATCGCGCAGCAGCGCGCCCGGCGGCTATCCGGTGGGCTGCGCCGCCGGCTCGACCTGGCCACCGCGCTGGTGCATCGGCCGGCCGTGCTCTTCCTCGACGAGCCGACCACGGGCCTCGATCCGCAATCCCGGGCCCGCCTGTGGGAGCGGCTGCGGCGCCTCAAGGACGAGGCCGGGGTGACGATCTTCCTCACCACCCAGTACCTCGAGGAGGCCGACCGCGCCTGCGACAAGGTGGCGATCATCGACGCGGGCCGGCTCGTCACCGTGGGCACGCCGACCGCGCTGAAGGCGGAGTTGCGGCAGGGGCGTCTCGCGCTCGCCATTCCCGACGCCGGTGAGCGCGCACGCGCCGAGCGACTGCTCCGCGACTGCCCATGGGTGGCCGCGGTCGAGCCAGGAAACCCGATCGTGGTGCACGTGGCCGACGCAGCCAGCGGAGTTGCACCGCTTGTCCGGCTGGTCGACGAGGCCGGCATCCACGTGGCCGCCGTCGAGCAGCGCAGTGTGACTCTGGATGACGTCTTCGTCCGCTACACGGGTCACATGCCGCGAACCGAAGCGCCGGTAATGGGCGCGACTAGCGGCCTGTTCGCCTCGGCGCACAGACGACGGAGGGGGTGACCCCCCATGACACGCGGTGGGCAACTGATCGTCATCCTCGGCGGCCGCAACCTGGCAAAAAGCATTCGCACGCCGATGCTGATCACTGTCTCGTTGCTGCAACCGATCATCTGGCTCGTGCTGTTCTCGCAGACCTTTCGTGATCTCGCCAGTTCCGCGCAATTCCGCAGCCGGGGCTACGACTCCTATCTGGCGTTCTTCACGCCGAGCATGATCGTGCTCTCGGCGCTGTTCAGCGCCCTGCAGTCCGGCATGGCCACGGTTACCGATATCGATACCGGGATGATGGACAAGTTCGCGACCAGTCCCATCCGCCGCGCGACCGTCCTCGGTGGCCGCGCCGTAGCAGACGCCGCGACGATGCTTGCCCAGGGTGTCATCGTGCTGCTCGTGGCGCTGGCCATGGGGGCCAGATTCCGCGACGGCTTGCCGGGCGCCCTGCTGCTGCTTGCGCTGTCCACGTCATTCGGACTCGTGTGGGCCTCGCTGTCCAACCTGATCGCCCTACGGACCCGCAACTCCGAGCTGACGATGGTGCTCGGCCTCTTCCTGACCCTGCCGGTGCTGTTCCTCTCCTCGGCGTTCTTCCCGCTCTCCCTGCAGCCGGACTGGTTGCAGAAGGTGGCGGTGGCCAACCCAGCGTCGTACGTGATCACAGCCGGGCAGCAACTCATGGGCCCGGGTAACTCATGGGCTCAGGATGCCCGCGCCCTCGCCGCGCTCGGCGCGGCCGCGCTGCTGTTCGTGCCAGCCGCGGTCATGGCATTTCGCCGCGCCACGCGCTGACGGCCCCACTTGACAGGATGGGCGATCGCCCATTATATTGATGGGCGATCGCCCATCCAGGAACCGGAGGAAGAGAAATGATGATGCTGATGATGATCGTCGTGATCGCAGCGATCGCCGGACTCGCCTACGCCGCCGCGCGCGTCCATCGAAGCCACTCGCGACCAAGCGCCAGCGGTCGCCACGACGAGAGGTCGTGACGGTCACGATGTCAGCCCACCTGAGCCACGCGCTGCTCCACGGCAACCCACCGACTTCGGGTCGCGCCGGCCACGGGGCCGGAGCTGACCGGCAAGCCGACGCCGAGCAGCCCGCGGCAATCGAGATCCGCGGCCTGACTAAGCAGTTCGGCCCGGTTCGCGCCGTCGATGACCTCACCTTCGCTATTGCCACTGGCGCGGTGGTGGGGTTCCTCGGCCCCAACGGCGCAGGCAAGACGACCACCCTGCGCATGCTGCTCGGGCTCATCGAGCCCACCGCAGGCGAAGCGACGATCCTCGGCGTCCCGTACCGGGAGCTAGAGGATCGTTCGCGCCGGGTCGGAGTCGTGCTCGACGCCTCGGCGATCCACCCGGGACGAACGGCTCGCGGTCACCTGCGCGTGCGGGCGGCCGGTGCGCGCATCGACCCCACCCGAATCGACGAGGTGCTCGCCGACGTCGAGCTGACCGATGCCGCCAACCGTCGGGTCGGCCAGTTCTCACTAGGTATGCGGCAGCGGCTGGCGCTGGCCGCCGCGCTGCTCGGCGACCCCGAGGTACTGATCTTGGACGAGCCAGCCAACGGACTCGATCCCGAGGGCGTGCGCTGGCTGCGTCGATTCCTCCGCGACCGCGCGCGCAACGGAAGTACCGTCCTCGTGTCCAGTCATGTGCTGGCGGAGGTGGCCCAGACGGTCAGCGAGGTCGTCGTCATCAACCGGGGCCGCCTAGTCACCCATTCACCGCTCGAGCAACTCCTTGCGCGGGCGCCGCGTCAAGTCAGCGTCCGTACTCCACGCGCCGAGGACCTGCGTAGCGCCCTCGCCGACCGGAACATCGCCGTAGAGCCGGCCGATCACGACCGGCTCCAGGTCACTGGATCGACGCCCGAGCATGTCGCCAGCCTGGCGGCCCAGGCCGCCATCCCAGTCTACGAATGCACGGCCGACCCGCCGACGCTGGAGGACGTCTTCTTGACCCTGATTGATCACCAAACCGGAGAGGCACCCCGATGATTACCCCGATCAAGACCGAAGTGCTCAAGATCCGCACCAGCCGGTTGGCGCTCGGCCTGCTAGCCGGCGCCGCCGCCTGGACCGCGATGGTCGCCACCATCGAGTCCTCGCGCTCCGGCCCCGGCGGCATCGTCCCGTCCCTCGCCACCGAAGCCGGCCTGCGCGCCGTCCTCGCCAGCACCGGGTTTGCCGCCATCCTCGCCGCGGTCTTCGGAGTCACCGTCTCCAGCGGCGAGTTTCGCCACCGAACCGCGACCGACACCTACCTCGATGACCCCAACCGTCGCCGGGTGCTGGCCGCCAAAGTCGTCACCGCCGCACTCACCGGGTTGCTCTTCGGCCTGGTGGGCAGCGCGATCACTACCGGAGTCGGCCTGTTCTTCACCGCAGCCCGCGGCTACTCGATCGCGCTCACCACCGAGACGATCGCCGGCTACGTGCTCGGAGCGGTGATCGGCGCCGGCATCCTGGCCGCGGCCGGCGCCGCGCTCGGATCGCTTATCCGCAGCCAGCTTGCCGCCATCGTCGTAGTATTCGCGTGGGCCTTCGGAATCGAGCAGATCATCGGCGGGGTCTCCAAAACGATCGCCGCCTACCTGCCCTTCGCCGCGGCCGGCACCATGAGCGGCGGCACCAGCAAGTCCATGCCCCCGCTACCGCCCGGGCTAAACCCACTCCCCTTCGGGGCAGCAGTCGCGCTGCTCGCCGCCGTCACATTCCTTCTCGCCGCGCTCGCCGCCCGCAACACCATCCGGCGCGACATCAGCTAGCACCGCACCTTCGCCATCCACAGTGGACAGTCAATTCGAACGTACGCGACCGAAACCGAGGCAGCGACCGTTACTCGACCGCGGCGAGGGCGGCGGCTTGCAGGTCGGTGTGTACGGCCGGGGCCTGGGCGGTCTCGAACAGCCGCTGGGTCAGCACGATCACGGCGAGGTCGCGGGCCGGGTGCACGAGGAAGGATGTGCCGAGCCCTCCGTCCCAGCCGATCGCGCCGGCCCAGGGCCCGTCGAGCACCACCGATGTCCCGAGGCCCCAGCCGCGCCCGCCGAGGAACGCCATACCGAACTCCCGCTGATCGGTGGTCAGGTGGTCGCGGCTCATCTCGCGCACCTGGTCCGCGGTCAACACCGGGTCGCCGCCGCGGAGCAGCATCCGCGCGAACGCCAGCAGGTCGTCCACCGTCGACACCAATCCGGCGGCGCCGTCGGGGAAGACCGGCGGGCGGCTCCACTGCCCCTGCGGCGGGTCCCAGACCACGAGGCCGTCCGTACTCGGCTGGTAGGCCGTCGCCAAGCGCTCGACGTCCTCGGTGTAGAAGCCTGTGTCGCCCTTGCCGAGCGGCTCAAAGATCCGGGTTCGCAGCACCTGCTCGTAGGACGTGCCGGCGGCGCGGGCGCACAGCACACTCAGCACGTGCGCGCCGGTGTTGTACAGCCACCGCTGACCGGGCTGGGCCAGCAAGGGCAGCTCGCCGAACCGGGCGATCCACGTGTCCGGGTCCACGAAGGCGTCCGGCTGCGGCGGGCCGATCGTGGCCAGCCCGGCCTCGGTCGCGGCCTTGACGACCGGCCACGGCTCGGGGGCGAAGAACATCTCCATGACCATCCCGAACCCGAAGGTGAACGTCAGCAATCCCCGCACCGTCACCGGACCCGCAACGGGCAGCGTGTTCTCGAGCGGGCCGTCCATCCGGCGCAGCACCCGGCGGTTTGCCAGTTCCGGCAGCAGCCGGTCGACCGGCTCATCCAGTTCGAGCAGGCCCTCGCGGACCAGAGCCAGCGTCGCAGCCGCCGTGATCGGCTTGGTGGTCGACGCGATGCGGAACAGCGACGCCCGCTCAACCGACCTCTCACCGACCGCCAGCGTCCCGAGCGCCTCGACGTGCACGTCGTCGCCGTATGCCACCAGCGCGACGAGCCCTGGCACCTTGTCCGCGCCCACGTGCGAGGCTGCGACCGCGCCGAACCGGTCCAGCCCATCCTTGTTCAGTCGCATGCCCACTCCAGACTCAGCCGCCGCATGCCCGCTAGCGAACCCCCTTGCGGGACGGCCTCACGACCAATCACACCCCCGACTGTTCACCCCCTCGGCTGGGCCACCACAGGGTGCGGCAGCTCAGGCGGCACGCCGACGATGTGTGCGATTAGGCGCCTTGCCTGTATGCGTCGTGGTAGTTCCACCACTGGTAGGGCGGGGTCTGGGGATAGCCGTCCGGCGAGTCCTCCCACTCTTCCTGGCGACCGAGCGCGGTGATGTCGAGATAGCTCCACGTGGTCCCCATCGCCTCATCGCCACGGCTGTCGATGAAATAGGTGCGAAACACGCGATCGTCGTCGCGGATGAACGCGTTGGTGCCGTGCCACTCGTCCACACCGAAGTCGGCGTCAAAGTCGTCGGTCAGCGTGTACCACGGGATCAACTCCCAGCCCATCCGCGACTTCAGGCGCTCTATGTGCGCTTGCGGGGCCCGCGACACGAACGCCAGCGAGGTGTCGCGGGCATTCAGGTGCGCCGGATTCGCCACCTGGTCGGCGAGGAACGAGCAGCCCACGCAGGCCCGCTGCGGATACGCGCCGCCCTCGGCGTAGGTGGTGATGTCCGGCCCGTAGAAGGCGCGGTAGACGATCAGCTGGCGACGGCCTTCGAACAGGTCGAGCAGGCTTGCCGGCCCGTTCGGCCCGTCGAAGCGGTAGTCCTTCTCCACGGCCATCCATGGCATACGCCGGCGCTGGGCCGCCATCGCGTCGCGCGCCCGGGTGAGCTCCTTCTCCTTCACGAGCAATCGCTCCCGGGCCTCATCCCACTCAGCCGGGGAGACGATCGGGGGTGTCTCCATGCGCTGTTCCTCCTTCAGCCACTCGTTGACCGCCGCCGCCCTAAGCTGCGAGCTAAGGCCTGGTCCTCTGCCCATGGTTCAACGGCACGGCGCCAAGTCTCCACCGGTTTAGGTGCGCCCGCAGACCTGTAGGCGACACCCACACCGACCACCGTTGATGAGCACCGCCACGCAAGTCAGGGACTAACCGCGCCTGTGTCGTGAATTGGTGCGCTGTCGGTCGGAGGTGGTGGCTGCGCCGTGCGCTCTGCCGCCGCGGGTCGCCAATGATGGGAACGGCCGGTTGTCGACGATGCGTTTCATGACGATGGTCGAGGTAATGCGATGGACGCCTGGAAGGGTGGCCAGCTTCTGGTCGCGCAGCGTTGTGTAGTCGTTCAGATCGATCGCGACGACGCGCAGCAGGTAGTCGGGGTCGCCGAACAGCCGTTCGGCATGCCGGATCTCCGGTACCGCGGTGAGCGCGGCTTCGAACGCGGCAATGGTGTCGGCGTCCTCGCGATCCATCGTGACATTGACCAGGGCTTCGAAGCCGAGGCCGATAGCGGCTGGGTCGACGACGGCTCGGTAGCCGATGATGACCCCGGCGCGCTCCAGCTCGCGCAGGCGCCGGTGACAGGGCGCGGCAGTGAGTCGCACCCGCTCGGCCAGCTCC
The DNA here is from genome assembly GCA_046734095.1 of Actinomycetota bacterium. Lineage (GTDB taxonomy): Bacteria > Actinomycetota > Actinomycetes > Mycobacteriales > Jatrophihabitantaceae > DASXRA01. The sequence continues at coordinate 6,275 of JBKPQM010000256.1, forward strand.
GTCACGGTGAGGCGGCCGTCCTCCTGAAGCTCCGCAAGAATCCTGCAGTCAATGTCGTCCACACCCAC
>JBKPQM010000257.1:0-16440 GCA_046734095.1 Actinomycetota bacterium
ACGCGCGCGCCGAGCGCAAACGCGTCTGGGCGCCCCGCGGTGCCCACAACAACCGCGCCGAAATCGCTGTCGAAGCGAAGCATCCGGATCTCCTCCATGCCGAGGAGCCGGCCGATTTCTTCGGCGATCGCGCTGAACACCACCGACCGGGGAACTTCTTGGGCGACGAGCGTCGCGATGCGCTGCAGCGCCACTTGTTCGCTCTCGCTGCGACGTCGCTCGGTGACGTCGTGCCCGACGCCGTACATCCCTCGGTCACCCGGGACGGGCGTCACCGTCCACTCGATCCACTTGCAGGAGCCGTCCTTGCATACGAGGCGGTTCTCGAACGCAACGGACATCGAACCGGCAACCACGCGGCGGGCCTCTTCCGCGCTGCGCTCGCGGTCGTCCGGGTGGACGAACTCGATGAACGGGCGCGCGAGCGCCTCGGTCTCGGTGTACCCGAGAACCGCCTCGACGGCCGGATTCACCCGCTTCCAGTAACCGTCAAATCCGGCGAAGATCACCATCTCCGGCGTGAGCGTGAAGTACCGCTCGACTTCACGCATCGCCCGCCGGCGCGGCTGCGTCGCGATGGCGAGCGCACCGGTAACAGCGGCGAGCGCCAGCCCGCCGCCCAGCGACGCAGGCGCTTCGAATCGCGAACGCACGTCGATCCCCCTCGAGCCCAGGGCTCATTGTGCTCCCTCCGACGCCCACACCCCCAGCACCGCCTGGGGCGCCGTTGGTGAATGCGGTGACCGGGTCGGGCGCGGGTGGGAGCACTTGGGTGATCAGCGCCGCGGCCGTGCCGTCTCCGAACCGGGGCAGCAGGATCGTCGATACTCGGTACTGGAGCGGCCCCAGCTAGAAGATCTCGTAGCCGGGCGTGAGGATCTCGTCCGGGTCGTACCGCTGCTTCGCGGCGTCTAGCTGACCGAAGGCCGAGCCGAAGTGGTCGCGCCACTCGCCCTTGGACATCGGGAGCGCGCTGACCGGGTACAGGGTGCCGCCGGCCGCCTTGACCCGCCGATAGGCGGCCTTGTTGGCGTCCACGAGCCGTTTCGCTTCGTTGGCGTCGTTCGTCGCCGGGATGCGGACGAGGTTGAACGCGTAGCACAGGTCGTCCGACGGCATCCGCAACAACGGGCTGGAGATCGCCGACCTTCGGATCGGATTGAGCGCGAGCTGGCCGAACGGGCCCAGGTCCGTCGCCGGGTTCAGCGCATCCAGTTCGGTGTTGACGACGGACTCGACCTGGGCGTCACCGATGAATGTCATGAGCCACGGGTGCGGGTGAAACCATTGCCCATTGGCTCGCAGCGCCGCCTCGAACGGGGCGAACCGGTTGAGGTAGTCGAAATACCCGATCGTCGTGAGCTGCCGCTGGGCCGGATCGTCGGACAGACCGGCGAGGAGGACGCTGTCGTCCGGCGGGTCTCCGACGTAATTCTTCGTCGCCTCCAGCCGACAGGCCATGCCGCCGCTCGGCGCCGCCACGATCGCGCCCTGCACGGCGTTGAACCTGTTGTCACGGGACAGCAGCCGCTCGTCACTCAGCATCGTCGCCAAGTCCGGGTAGACGAGCAGGAATCGGCGCACCGACTTCGCCGACCCCGACCGCGTCCGACGAGTCGCGGCCGCCGTCCTCGTCAAAACGTAGCGAGCGGCCGACGTTCAACGCATCCGGCCAGCCCAACCAGAACGCGGTGACCTGCCAGGTGCTCGGTTCTGCGCCAGCACGACCTACACGGAGCGATGGGCCGCGTCGGGGCCTACGCGACAACGCCGCGATGGAGGCGTTCGATCATCCTCCTGCAAAGAATGAGCTCAACTGGCGACGCTGGCAGATCCGCGACCAACTCCGCCTTCGCGATCATCCCCTCGATCGAGAAGTCCTATCGACGCCAGTCGCCAAGACCGTCCAGTCGACTGACCCATCGAGTAAGAGACGCTGATCACCGCCGTTCGCGCGGCATGACCGCCCCTACCGAAAGAGTCAATCGAAGTGGGGCAGACCCAAGGGACATTTCTCGTCTGGGGTTACCTGATCATTGTCCAAGGGTAAGTCCCGCACATGACGCAAGACCTGACACGGCTGCTTTGTCTGGGTATTAGCTGTGGGTTCGATCGAGCTGATGCCGGGCTGCGTGCAAACGGAATATCGCTCCGATCAACTGAGCCTGGAACTGGCCTGGATGGCGACATTCCTGGTCACCGAACACGCTACGACCCGCACACAGGCACCCCTCGCCCACCCCGTGGCCACCAACCAGGGTCAACCCGCCGGCCAGTCCTAGTCGACTTCCCCAACCACAACGTGGCTGGATCTCGGCAGCCCAACTGCCGCGATGCGCCGCCTGCACCCTCAGCGTGACCTAGCTCGTCGCCAACCTCATCGCCGCTCAACTCGCGCGGCATCGACCCAGAAAAGGACACCGCCCATGGCTTCCACGACACGCTCGACCCGCGCAACGACGCGCACCTCCGCAGCTCGCTCTAAGCGATCGTCTACCGGCACACCCCGCAAGACGACCGGGAAGGGCGGCACCGCCCGGACCCGCAAGACCACGACGAATCCGGCCGACAACACCACGCCGAAAGTGCTAACCCGTGCACAGCAGGCGCTGGACCACGCCGTCCGGACCGAGAAGCAGCTGAGATCCACACTGAAGAAGCACAGCAAGACCATCGACACCGCCAAGGACGACCTCGACGCCCGCAGCGCTGACCTCAAGAACCTCAAGTCGCAGCTGAAGGCCGCGAAAAAAGCTCGCAAGCAGACCGCGAAGAAACTCCGCCCCGACGCCGCGGCCGATACCAAGTAAGCCGCACCGACGCGTCAGTCCCGCGCCTACACTCCTGACGTACTCGAGCGCCCACCCGTGACTGACGCAAACCGTCGTCCGTTACCTGCACGACCTCCGCACTGTCGCGTGCTTTGGTGGCTCACTAATGCGAGCGGGTGGCCTCAGCGGCGCGTCCCAGGACGGCACCAACCCGACCGACCGGGCCCCGGGGTCGCCGCCGCTGGCTAGGCCCGGAGCCGGCGCCGGTGAACGCGGCCCCTTAAGCGGGAGGCTCGGCGCGCAGCAGGACGCGCAGCAACGCCACACCGAGCAATTGGCTGCGCCGGCAAGGAGATCCGTGACAGCGCGTTGCCTCGTGAAGACCTGACGACATATGACTCGACCGCGTTCGCATCGGCGGCACCGCCGACCGCACGACCTGACCTACCTACCACTCAACACACACCGTCCGATTCCCAGGAAGGGATCCGACCTCCGATGTGGATACTCCTCTACAGCCGACTGCGAACCTGGCTGTTGATCGCCGTCGCCCTCCCGCTCGCCCGAACCCTCGTCCGCCGCGCCGCCGCCAGCACAGAACGCCGCCGTGCCGGCAGTGCCCTCAGCACCTGGCTGAACCGCGCGGACGCCGCACTCACCGCGGCCAGCCGGCGCCGCGCCCGCCGCCGCTGACGGCAACGCCGGCCGAAGACCGAGAATCGATCACCAGCCGCTGTAGGGTGGCGACCGGGTCGACACCTGCTCCCGCCTGCCGCCCGCACATCAGCAGGAGCGCGAGAAGCGGCTACTTAGAGGATTGGCCGCAGGACCGGTGTCCGGCCAGACTCGGTCCAGGCGCTTGGCGGGTCGCTCTAATCAGCGGCTGCCTGCCGGTGGAATTGGTGTGGCTTTCATCTGGCTTTCGACCTCGCCGGGCGCCGTGCGAGGAGTGGCTGGAAAGGGGTCTGTTCTGCTCGAAGTAGCGGTGCCCTCCTTGCTTTTGCATGTCGCCCGTAAAGGAGGGGATCGTGCGATGGGTGTGATCGTCGGGATGGCCCCGCACAAGCGCTCGGCGACGATCGAGGTGATCGACGCCGGGGACGGGCGGTTCGTTGACCTGGGCTGTTATGGCACCGACCAGGCCGGCTGTGCCGCGATGCTCGCGGCGATCCGCGGCCGTTTCCGCGATCGGATCTGGGCGGTGGAGGGGTGCAACGGAGTCGGGCGGCACCTGGCGCACCGGCTGGTGCATGACGGCGAGGCGGTGCTCGACGTGCTCGCCAAGCTGTCCGCGCAGATCCGGGTGTTCGCCACTGGCAACGGCCGCAAGAGCGACCCGGTGGATGCGCATTCGGTGGCGTTGGCGGCGCTGCATAACCGGAATCTGGTGCGCGTGGCGGTCGATGAGGACCTGGTGGTGTTGGGCATGCTCGCCGATCGCCGCGACGAGTTGGGCCGCGCCCGCACGCAGACGGTCAACCGGCTGCATCGGCTGCTGCTGGAGCTTTTCCCCAGCGGCGCAAAGCAATTCCTCTCCGCGCAGCAGGCCCGGGCGTTGATCGCGACGATCAAACCGCGGGACCTGCCCGGCAAGACCCGGCGCCGGCTAGCCGTCGAGCTGATCGGTGAGCTGGCCAGCATCGACCGCAAAATCACAGCATTAAAGAAGGAACTCACCGCACTGGTCACCGCCCGCGGTTCGACGTTGCTGCAGCTGACCGGGATCGGCCCGTCCAGCGCGGCCCGGCTGCTCGTCGACGTCGGGGACATTCGCCGCTTCGCCGACCGGGACCGCTTCGCCTCCTGCAACGGCACCGCACCGTTGGACGCCTCCTGCGGCGCGCAGCAGCGGCACCGGCCTTCCTGGGCCGGTAACCGGCGCATCAACCGGGCGCTGCGCATCATGGCGATCGTCCAGCTGCGCAACCAGACCGAAGGCCGCGCCTATTACGACACCCCGAAAGGCCGGCGGCACGCCGTCGATGATGGCGATCCGGGCGCTGAAACGGCGGCTGACGTGGTGTTCGCCCGCACGCTCGCCGACCAGCAACGCCGCCAGACGACCAGCCTGCCAGCGGGCCCGGGTGGGCACTCGGGGACGACTGTGCAATCCAGCGTGACCGACCTGACCCCGGACATCGGCTCTTCGGGCAACCCACATCCCAGACCCGCCACCACCCACCCTAGAACCCCCCACCGGCCGCCCCCGACCGGCGCTACCCAGCGCCGCCCGCGGCCGCGGTCAAGGCTGACCGAAACCCACCCACCGGGCCCCGGCCTTGACCGCGGCGAGAACGGCGCCGCCCTCCCCCGACGGGGACATCCCAGAAACCTAGAAACAGCCCTTGACATAAAGGGTGCCAGATCCGAACGTACACGAGTGCGGGTGGCCAGAGTTGGATTGCGCCAACTATCTCGAGCATGAGGGCATTCTCCAGACGAGAAACCAGGCGCCCCATCGGAATGCGTGCAGCGAAGCGCGTGCCGGCCGATATCGACGCGCGCTCGATCGCGCCGCTCAATACCACAGCGTATCGAGGAGCGCTGTTCGCGCACCTCAGTGATCGACAGTCCGAACGGCAGGCAACGGCCACAGGCCGAAGAACTTCCGGTTCGGCATGAGAGTGCGTTGTTTCCGTCGAATCACCTGTGCGACACGAATACCTTGACGACGTCCGCGCGCAACGCCGTACGTGCCTGTCCATGTATCTGTCGATGAACTGTTGTCGTCATGTGGCATACATGCTCGCGATGACAACGATCGTGCCAGTCACTCCGGGCGGTAGACGGCGCAGTCCGTCCGTGTCGCGGTCTCTAATCAGTGGAGGGTGAGCTCACCCCACGTGCCCTCGTAAGGGTCGCTATGGATCGGTGCGCGCCATCCGCCAGGCGCCAGCGATCAGCGTCGCTGCTACGTAAGCGGCGAGCACGGCCAGGCCCGTCCAGGGCGAGAACAAGTGCGCGCTCGGGTGCGACGAGATAGCCTGCTGGCCAATCTGCGACGGCAGCCAGCGGCCGACCAGGTCGACTACAGGCTCCGGCATGATCTCCACGACGACGGGGACGACGACCAGCAGTGACGCGAGCCAGGTGATCGCGGACGAGGACGAGCGCAGCAACGCTCCGAGCGCCACGCCCCATACGCACACCAACGTGAGGTAGACGACGCCGCCCCCCAATGCAGCTGGCAAATGCGGGTTCCCCCAACCCGCCGAGAGTCCCGCCGTGTCGAGCAGCGCTTGACCGACGGCGTAGGCCGCGAGGCACGCACCGGCGGCGGCCACGCCCGCCACCGCCGCGTGGATGCCCAGCTTCGCCGCAAAGACTCGCAGCCGCGACGGCTGGGCAAGGAACGTCATCCGGATCATTCCCGTCCCGTATTCCCGCGTCACGCACAGCACGCCGAAGACGGCGACTGCGAGCACGGCGGCATTCACGCCTTGTAGCGATGTACCTACCGAGTCGAATCCAAGCCGATCAGCACGGCTCATGTGCGCCGCGTTCGAGGCCATCGCTGCCGCGACGAGCGCGCTCACCGCGACTGCGAGACCGATCGCGAGCGCGACCGTGCGCGAGGTCTTGTGCAGCGGGCGCAGCTTCTGCCACTCCATTGCCAGCGAGTCGATCATGCCGTTCGTTCCGCTACGTACTCACAGGTGTCTGCTGTTAAGCGGATGAAGGCCTCCTCCAGCGAGGCACGCTGCCGAGACAGCTCGTACAACAGCGCGCCCAGCCGTAATGCGATCCCCCCGACCTGCTCGATGCTGATCCCGACGACCTCGACGGCATCGTCGTAGCGCCACACGGAAGCGCCCTCGCTCGCCAACGCAGCCGCGAGCTCGTCGAGCTGCGGGCTGCGCACCCGCACCGAACTGTCGGCTCGTTCGGTGAATGCCGCGACACTCTCAGCCGCGATCAGCCGGCCCTGCCCGACGACGACCAGCTCGGTGGCAGTCAGCGCCATCTCGCTCATCAGGTGACTGGAGACGAACACTGTCCTTCCTTCGGCGGCGAGGCCTTGCGCGAGCCCGCGCATCCAGCAGATCCCTTCGGGATCCAGTCCGTTGATCGGCTCGTCCAGCAGCAGCACCGGCGGATCGCCGATCAGCGCCGCTGCGATGCCCAGCCGCTGGCGCATGCCCAGGGAGAAGCCGCCGACCTTGCGGCCGGCCGCCGCGTCCAAACCGACCACACCGAGCACCTCCTCGACGCGGCGGAAGGGCAGCCGGTTCGCGGCCGCCAACCAGCGCAAGTGCTCCACGGCGGTTCGATTGGGGTTCACGCCGCTCGGATCGATCAACGCTCCGATCTCGCGCAATGGATGGCTGAGATCGCGGAAACGCCGCCCACCGACGGTGGCTGTTCCGGAATTGGGCTCGGTCAGGCCGAGGATCACCCTCGCAGTAGTTGTCTTGCCACTTCCGTTCGGACCGAGGAACCCGGTGACCGCCCCAGGTTTAACCCGGAACGTGAGGTCGTTGACCACATTGCGGTCGCCGTAGCGCTTTGTAAGGCCACGCACTTCGATCATGTTCTGACAGGCTCACTTCCTGACGGCTGTCCCTACTGCCAGAGGGGCCAGGTAGAAAGCGGTAAAGCGGCTGATGGCTGGACTGGCAGTGCGTTGATATTCCGCCGACCAGCGCTTCATAACTGAAGCACCGGTCGGCGGAAATCCACTCAGAGCCCGGACTCGATACCGTAGAGCTCAGCTTCTCGACTGTTGGAAGCCGCCTTTACCGGTCTTCGTCGTACTGATCTCGACTTCCGGACTTCGCCAGGCCGCGACTGCCCAGGTATCCGACGGTCAGAATTACGATGTACAGCCAAGCCCGGTCGGCGCGGAAGTAGTCGCTATGGCCGTCACTACGGTCTACCAAGTACGAGGCGAGAAGCACTCCCCCTACGGCAAGCAGGTAAATCCACAATTCGGTGGTCTTGAATGCTGCCTTTGTCTCGGTCGACAACCGGCGTGACATCACGTTGCGGCCAGTGCGTCTGGCCTGGACTTCCGACGACGACGACGGTGCGTCGGATCTTGCTTGAGGTGTGGTCATGGTGGTTCCTCCCGGAACGAAGACAAGGCCTCTGTTTTAGGCCTTGGGTTGCGTGACGGGCCCCGTCAACCGCCGTCATACCCATGCTCGCGAACCGTCGCACGACATCACGGCCAGCAATGATCAATAGGCGCTTCACAAGCCACTGGATTGCGGCACCCTGAAGCTTACGCTGTAAGTCGCTGGACGCCTTACGATGTAAGTGTGACCTGTATCACAGTGACGAATGGGCGGCTTGTAATTCGCCGATCCGTGCGTGTAGAGGGTTTCGTGTGCGAGTTAAAGCCCCGAGAACTTACGGTTTCGCAGAGTCGCGGCTGTTCTGCCGCCATTGCTACGGGAGCGAGGACGCACGGGCCGTTCCGGCCTTCGGCTTCGACACCCTGGAGCTTCCGGACATCGTCTCGATCACGACCAACCTTGGGTCGCAGGCCGTAATGAGCCGCATCGACATGACCCGCGACCGCGCCGGCGACTTCGACGACCCCGACACGCCCGAGGGGCCGCTGCGCCGCAACGCCCTGGACCGGATCGCCGCCCGCCCGGACGCGACGTAGCCGTGCGCGAGATCGTGGGAGTCCGCCGCCGCGGCTGTCGTTGTCAAGGCCTGTGGAGCCAATCTGATGTTCCAGGCGGGGATTCCCCGATCAATTCGTTGGCGTAACTGCAGGCGAGGACGAGACGGCAAGCGAATTCGGTCGGCCAATGCCGCCCGCAACGGTCGTGGCGCCGCCGTTGAGCTCAGATCCGAGCGCGGCGGCCGACGAGCTGGCCGCTTACGCCGAGGCGGGCACAGAACGCGTCATCCTTTCGATCACCGAGACCGAGTGGCAACGCAGCTACGACCGCGCCGCGCATCTTCATTCGGCGCTCGCTGACACCACCGGCTGAACCTCGAGTCGGGTGGACGGAGTTAGGTGGCTTGCCGGGCTGCCTAGTGGGGTTCTTCACCGGATTCGGTGACTCTGACACCGAGCACCGAGTCGCTGGCGTAGAGAGTCTCGCGGACGGGGTCAGAGCGCATGACACCGACTGCCATCCCGTGCACGGGCAAATCGGAGACGACCATGTCACAGAACGCGGCCAGGGCCTACGCCGCCGGGTCGCTCAGGCCGACCGCATCCGCCAGAGCGCGATCTGTCTCAGGGGCCGGTGCCGCGGCGCAGCCGGATCCACCGATAGCCCCAGCCACGTAAATCCAGGTCCTCGAGACGTGCCGTCGGTGGCTCGTACGGGCCGTCTGCGAATGCCTCAAACGGCTCTCCTGCGACGTCGTCCAGCTTGCCTATCTGCACCCGGACCGGTTCGTCTCGCAGGTTGTGCAGTAGCAGGATGGTTCCCTCCGGGGCGTCGAACCGGTGGGCCAGCACCGAACGTGGCAGCGGAACGTCGAGCACCGTGCACTGCCCGGTGCCGATCTCCGGGCACTCGCGCAAGGTTCGGATGAGCTGCTCGAACCAGCGCAGCAACGAGCCCGGATCGCGCTGCTGGGCCCGGACGTTCACGGTGCGGGCGCCGTAGCGCCCGCGGGTCACAGCCGGACGGGACAGTTGCTCGCGTGGCGCCGCGGAGAAGCCGGCCGCGGCGCCGGCGTCCCATTGCATCGGCGTGCGGATGGCCTCCCGCCCGGGCAGCGCCAGGCTCTCGCCCATGCCGATCTCCTCCCCGTAGCGCAGGACCGGCGTGCCGGGCATGGCGAACTGCAGGGCGTAGGCCAGCTCCATGTGTCGATGATCGCCCCGGAACATCGGCGCGAGCCGGCGGCGGATGCCGCGGCCGAATAACCGCATATCGGCACGAGGGCCGAACGCCGCGAAGACGTCGCCGCGCTGCTCGTCGGTGAGCGTGCTCAGGTCGAGCTCGTCGTGGTTGCGCAGGAACGTCGCCCACTGGGCCATCACCGGCACACGCGGCAGGTGATGTAGCGCCTCGACCAGCGGCTCGGCGTCCGAGCGTGCGAGCGCCAGCCAGAGCTTCGTGTTAAGGACGAACGAGAAGAGCATGTGCGCGCGGTCGTTCGGGCCGTCCGGCCGCTCCCCGAGATAGGCACTCAGCTCGTCCGGCGCGACGTTTGCCTCGCAGAGGAGTACCGCATCGCCGCCGCGGCGCCACTGCAGGTTCTGGCGCCAGTCGTCGAGGATGGCGAAGTCTTTCGGGGCTGGATCCACTCCGGCCTTGACCTGTTCGAGCACGAACGGTGCGGCGTCGATCCGGAACCCGGCGGCGCCTAGCTGCAGCCAGAAGCCCATGACTTTCTTGATCTCCGTGCGGACCTGTGGATTCGCCCAGTTCAGGTCGGGCTGGAAGTCGTAGAACCGGTGGAAGTACCAGGCGTTCGCCTCCTCGTCGAAGCTCCACGTTTCGCGCTGTTCACCCGGGAAGACGATGCCCTGTCGCCGGTCCGGCGGCTCGGCGTCACTCCACACGTACCAGTCGCGGTAGGGCGAGTCCGGGCTGCTTCGCGCGGACTGGAACCAGGGGTGCTCACTCGACGTGTGGTTGACGACCAGGTCGAGAATGATGCGGATTCCGCGCTGCTCGGCCTCGGCGATCAGCTCGGCGAAGTCGCCGAGGGTACCTAGGCGAGGGTCGACACCGTAGTAGTCGGCGACGTCGTATCCGTCGTCGCGATGCGGTGTCGGATGGATCGGGTTGAGCCACAGGCAGGTCACGCCGAGCCGGGACAGATAGTCCAGCCGGCTGATCAGCCCGCGTAGGTCCCCCTTTCCGTCGCCGTTGGAATCCTGGAAGCAGTCGACCTCGAGGCAGTAGACGACCGCTGTCTTGTACCAACGCCCGGACATCCGCTACATCACCCACTTGTCCTGGACTCGTCAGCCGAACGGAGCTCCGAACTCGATTGCACGACATTTCACGACCCCGCACCCCTGGCCCGGCGCACGTCGCGTTCTGAGTATGTCCACTGCAGAAGGCGTCGAATCGCCAAGTTCCGGGAACCCCAAATGGGTCACGTCCGCTCGGAAGCCAGCTGGTAGCCCGTGGCGAAGTATGCGTCGGTTGACGGCTACGTCTTGCCACGGCTTCGAAGATGACGGGTTGATCACCACCTCTAAGGGTCGTTGACGCTTGGCTCGCGGCCACGCGCTGAGGGTGATCGACGCACCGGTCAGGCGGATGACCGCGACGAGGTGCCTGGCGATATCGGGACGAGCCTGATGCGGTGAACACACAGGCGTCACCACCTGGTCTGTCGGGAATGTCGTCCAGCCTCTGATCCACGGCGGGGTCTACTTTCCGAAGCTCATGCGATCGGTGCGGCTGATGCGATCCGCTGACCCGGGTATCCGACGAGATTGTCGACGTTCCGTTCACGTAGCCGCCCCAGCAGCACGTCGGCGACGGCCTGCGCCAAGGGATCTCCTCCGTCACCGAGGACCAAGCGGCTCACCGCGCGGTGCACGGCCACGCGTGTGGTGCATGACAGCCCTACCCGAAATCTTCGGCTGACAACCTCGTTCCCTCGTATCGGCCCGCAACGATTGCGGTCCGCAATGCTTGGGTACGCCATCACCCAGATGACCTGGGATAGCTTCACGCTGCGGCGCGGCGGTCGGACGTGCCGACCAGGCCAAGGCCGTGCTCGCGGCGTGGCGGCTTGTCTCGGCTGCAAGAGTTCGCCGGCGCTGGTGGCGACTCGTCCGACGTAGACCGGTCGGCAATGGGCTGGACCACATGGGCGCCGAAGCACGCGCTGGATCGACCTACAAGAAAGGGAATGACCATGCCGCGCAATATCGTGGTGACCGGTGCCAGCGGCGGAATCGGACGCGCCACCGCAATCGCGTTCGGACGTCGAAAGAACACCGTCGTCGTTGTCGCCCGCGGCAAGGAGGGCCTCGACGGCGCCGCGGCGGAAGTCAACCGGGCTGGCGGAACCGCAGTCGTGATGCCCGCCGACGTCGCCGACCCCGACCAGGTGTTCGCCGTCGCGGACAGCGTCGAGGCGAAGATCGGGCCGATCGACGTGTGGGTGAATGTCGCGTTCACCTCAGTGTTCTCGCCGTTTGAGAAGATCCGGCCGGACGAGTACCGGCGGGTGACCGAGGTCAGCTATCTCGGCTATGTCTACGCCACGATGGCCGCGCTGACGCACATGAAGCCTCGTGATCGCGGCACCATCGTGCAGGTCGGCTCCGCTCTGGCCTACCGCGGCATCCCGCTCCAGAGCGCGTACTGCGGCGCCAAGCACGCCATTCAAGGATTCCATGAGGCGCTGCGCTGCGAGCTGCTGCACGAGCGAAGCAACGTGCACGTCACGATGGTGCAGATGCCGGCGGTCAACACGCCGCAGTTCTCCTGGGTGCTGTCCCGGCTGCCGGACCACGCCCAACCCGTCCCGCCGATCTATCAGCCGGAACTGGCCGCCAGGGGCGTGCTCTACGCCGCAGACCATCCGAGGCGGCGCGAGTACTGGGTCGGTGCCAGCACGATGGGCACGCTCGCAGCCAACGCCATCGCGCCAGGACTGCTCGATCGCTACCTCGCCCGAACCGGCTTCAAGTCGCAGCAGACATCGCAAGAACAGAATCCGGGCGGGCCGAAGAATCTGTGGAATCCGGCCGACGGCTCGGACGGGCGGGACTACGGCGCTCATGGGGTCTTCGACGCCAAGTCTCATAATCACGACCCGCAACTTTGGGCCTCGCAGCACCACGGCACGCTGGCAGCCATAGCTGGAGCAGTTGCGGCCGTCGGCACGGCTCTGTGGCGACGGCACCGGTGATAGCCGGTAGAAAGGCGCCGCATGCCTCCGCGCGCGGCCGCACGGCAGCATCCAGTCGGGCGGCGACCGTGGTGTCGGCACTCGGGTGCATCATCGGCGGCATACTCCTGATCCGGCCAGGTCCCATCGCCCGTGCGGTAGGCGGAAACGGCTCGCCACCGCCACCGTGGGCGGTGCGCCTCCTGGGGGGACGCCTACTTGGTCAAGGGGCAGCCGCGCTCTACTGGCCCAGCCCCGCAATGGCACGCGCCGATGCGACGATCGACGCCATGCATGGCGCCAGCATGCTCGCCCTGGCCACCGTCAGCACACGGTACCGACGCGCGGCTCTCACCAGCGCTGCCTCCGCCGCCGCGTCTGCGCTGGCCTCTGTCCGAGTCGCCCGCCACACCCGGGGAGGGGATCTTGACCCGCCGGCGAATCAGAAGCGCCCAGCACGTCGGCATCGCGTCGCGAGCCCAAACCCGAGCAGGGTGCCCATGAATAACGTCACTGAACGTTCGCCGCGCAACCTGACGTCCCGGTCGGCGCCCGACCACAGCATGTAGCACTTGCTGCAGTCGCGCTGCCGCAATCGCGCCCGAGGGTCCGCACTGCTCGCGTTCCGAGCGGTCGGGCCGGCCAACCTCGACGACCCGGTCAGCCACCGCGCCGACCCCTGGATAACCCACACGAGCCAACTGGAACCTAAGAGAGGGGTCAGGTCAACCGAGATGACGTGCCCCGTAGGGATCCACCCCACGTCGCGACGTCATTTGGCTAGGACGATCAATGGCGGCGTCGAACTCGGCGACGGTCGTCTGCTCCCAGGATCGACGCTTGACCAAGCGCAGCCGGGCCTGGCCGGGCTGCCGCGCGGTGAAGGTCAGATGGCGGGTTACCGCTTGCCCCGACCGGCCGTTCGGGTCCCTGGTAGCTGTCGGCATTGAGCTCGACGCGAGCCGGGTCGGTGTCGGCGTGCCACCGGTAGCCGGTTTTGGGGCTTTCGTCCAAGACAACGGCGTCAGCGGCGTCACCGACAGGCCAGGCATGTCCACTTCGGCCTCGTAGTCGCGGCCGGTCTGGTTCAGGACGCGGTCCGGGCCATGCGAGTACCGCACGAAACGGCCGACTCTTGTGCCACAACTTTGGCCAGCTAGTTCAAATCATCGATAGTGCGCATAACAGCCGAGTCGTACCCAGCGCCGCCGGGCGGCAAACCATTTGAACGAGAGCCGGCGCGGGAAGCCGTGCTCATGCCGCCATCCACCGACAGAATCACCGTGCCAGAGGCTGACGCACAGGCGCGGGTGCGGCAGCGCTGCGATTGACCTCGGCTCAACTAGCCAGTCGGTCTAGTAGTGCGATTGTGCTGGCGGTACGGGATGCCGGCCGGGCTTGGTGGGACGTTTGTCCCGCGCGCGGGGGCGGGTAGGCCTGGCTCGTGGTGAAGTTCTGTTACACACTCATGTGTGAGCAATTGCCGCCAGCGTGCGAGGTTGCCGAGTTCTTCGGCATACCGGCGGCCAGGCTCACGCTGGTCGACCCGCGCTTCTACCACCTCGATACCGCCCTCGCCGTGCTCAACGACACGGTCGTGGCGTACTGGCCGGGGGCGTTCGATCGAACCAGCCAACGGATTCTTCGCGATCCGCATCCTGACGCGATACGGGCCACCGAGGCCGACGCCGCCAGACAGTCGTTAAACATCACCTGCGACGGTTCGACGGTGCTGCTCGCATCGCGACACTCGCGCCTGGCCCGACAATCAGCGACCGCTGGCTGAACCTTGTTGAGGTCCCCACGCCGGAGTTGCGTAAAGCGGGAGGCGGCGCGAAATGCTGCGTGCTCGAGCACCACTCACCCACGACCCAAGCCCGCGTCGGCGCTCGCGCCACCTCGCACGCAGCGCGCCAGCACGCCCTGGCACATGCACAGTGGACGTCGGCGTGACGCTGGATTCATCACGGGGAGGTACAGCCACGCGGCTCACACCTTTGCGCGCATCACCGTTGCTGCTTCTGGCCGCGCTCGGCCTCGCCGCCTGCGGTACCCGCGCCCGCGAAGACGGCGCCGCGACGGTGGCAGGACGGTTCGTTGCCTCCGTTTCCGGACACGACGGCGCCAGCGCATGCAGGCTACTAACTGATCAGGCCCGCGAGTCGGTGAGCGGAGCCACCGACGTCGCATGTGCTGCTGCGGTGCTCAACGTCCAGGAGCGCGGGACCGCGGTAGGCAAGGTCGAGGTGTGGGGCGACGCGGCGCAGGTCCGCATCGGCACCGACGTGATCTTCCTCGTGCACCTGCGCGCGGGGTGGTTCGTCTCCGCCGCCGGGTGTACGCCGCGCCCAGGTGCGCCCTACAAGTGCGACGTGGACGGCTGACATGCGTGTGATGTTCTGGGGCACCGCGACGTTCGTGCTACTCGGGTTGGTGTACGTGATGGCCATAGGTTGGGCACACCGATGACCGGCAGCCGGTTAGGTCACTTCTGCCGAGACAATGGCCTGTCCCTGGCGTTCCTGCTTCTGCTGGTACTCGCCCTGGTCGGACAGGCGGTATCGGGTGTAGCCGAGTTCAACCACCAACAGATCATCGACGGCGCGCAGCAGCTATCGCTGGCGCAGTACGTGACGTCCTCAAGCTTCGCCGTCGACGTCGCCGAGAACTGGCAGTCGGAGTATCTGCAGTTCGCGCTCTACATCCTCGCCACCATCTGGCTCGTGCAACGCGGCTCCAGCGAGTCTAAGCGGCTCGAGGATGTTGGCACGCAATCCGACCAGGACCAGAAAGTGGGCCGCTACGCAACACCGTCGTCGCCGGGCTGGGCCCGGGCCGGCGGCTGGCGCGCCGCGCTGTACGGCCGTTCGCTGGGAACAGTCATGGCGATCTTCTTCCTGCTATCGCTCACCGCCCAGTCGATCGCCGGACAAGCTGCCTACAACGTCGACCTTCTTCATCAACACGAAGATCCCGTCGGCTGGGTCGGCTACGCCACCTCCGCGGACTTCTGGAACCGCACCCTGCAGAACTGGCAATCAGAGTTTCTCGCGGTGGCCTCGATGGCCGCCTTCGCCATATACCTGCGCCAACGAGGATCACCGGAATCGAAACTGGTCGGCGCCCCGCACGACGCCACAGCGCAAGACAGCTAGGTCAGCGAGCAGCCTCGATGCGACGCCAGTTGAGATGTCGCCGCTGCAGCTCCTTCTGCACGTCGCAAGACAGTTTGAATCACTAGACCGGTGTGCTGGGTCAAGGAGCTTGCAGGGTCTGGCCGCCGCCTTCTGCTGTTGGGCAGGGGCGCAGTCAGACCTGTGACGATCAGCTGGGGTGGCGGTGGCCGTCGTAGCCCTTAGCCCGCCGCGCTCGCTCTATATGATCCCGTCCATTCTTGCGCCGCCCCTCGACGCACGTCGTTGTCTGTGGGCGGCACTCACAATGGAACCTGCTGTCTGCCACACGGGGGAGGCGGATGAAACTCGAGAGTTGGCACGACTTCTTCGTAGCGTCAGGCGGCGCCACCGCGGCACTGGCCGGCCTCGTCGTCGTCGCCGTTTCGGGGAACATCGAACGAATCGTGAAACATAAGCAGCTGCCCGCCCGCGCCGCCGCAGCGGTCGGAGCACTCGTCATGGCCCTGGTCGCAAGCCTGATCTGTCTGGGCACTCAGTCGTCGCTCGCGCTCGGCCTGGAACTGATCGGGTTCGGCATCCTCGCGTGGCTGGTACAGGTCTACGCGAGGTCGAAGCAACTGCGATAGAGGCCGGCGGCCGTTGGGGGCCTGGACGTTTCAGAAGTTAGGATCGGTCCGCACTGCGGACGCTGAAATGAATCAGAATACTGCAGCATCCCGTGAGTCGGAACGGCGCCTTCTCAGTGAGCAACC
>JBKPQM010000258.1:0-12618 GCA_046734095.1 Actinomycetota bacterium
GTGGTCCGCCTGGACGATCCGCGTCATCCGGCGATCAGCCGGATGGTCCCCCGTGCCTCCGGAGCGACGTGATCGAGTGTTCTACCACCGCCGGGTGAGCCAGCCGTCGATCAGGTAGCGCGAGATCGAGAGCCGCGGTGGGACACCGTGGATGCGAGCCTGCGGGTCGGGCGGCTCGCGCCGGTCCGTCCACTCGGCGGCCTGCTGCACCTCCTCGCGGGTGAACCAGTGCGCGTCGGCCATCTCCTTGGGGTCGAGGTGCAAGTCCGGGTCGCCGTCGAGGCGGGCGACGAAGCCGACCATCAGCGACGACGGGAACGGCCAGGGCTGGCTGGCGACGTAGCGGATATCGGTGATCGAGACGCCGACCTCCTCGAACACCTCACGGGCGACGGCTGCCTCGAGTGACTCGCCCGGCTCGACGAACCCGGCCAGCGTGGAGAACCGCTTCTCGTTCCATCGTGGCCCCCGCCCGAGCAGACACAGGTCGTCGCCGTCGTGCACCAGCATGATCACGGCCGGATCAGTGCGGGGGAAATGTTCACTGCCGTCGTTGGTGCAGACACGTATCCAGCCAGCCTGTGCTTCAGACGTCTCAGCGCCGCACAGTGGGCAGCGCGGGTGGCGCGCATGCCACTGCTCCAGCGCGACCGCGCTCGTCAGCAGCCCCGCCTGCACATCGTCGATGGCAGCGCCAAGCTCTCGCAGGTTGGCCCACCCGGCCTCGTCCTCGTCGACGGTGACTGCGAAGTATGGGATGCCGTCGACGACTCCCAGCAGGCGACGTGGCGCCGCACTGTCCACAGTGGACGAATCGCGCAGCGCCAGTCGTACCGCTCCCTCGCCACGCTCGACCGGTGTCGTCACAGCCCGGCTGATCACGAGTATCCGGGCTTGCCGCCACGCTTCGGCCAGCCACTCGGCATCGTCGCGTTGCAGCCCGACGCGGTCGTAGCCGCCGCGCGCGAGGCGCGGCGGACCGAGCGGCTCGACGGGCATCACGCCACGGGCGTCAGTGCCGAAAGCGGGCCGCGAATCGCCGCCGCATCACCCACCACGACGCTCACGAACCGCGACGGCGCCAGGTATACGGCGGCGGCCTTGGCGACCTCGTCCAGCGTCGTCTTCGCCAGCCGCTGCTGGTGGTCGGCCAGCCAGTCCGGCCCGAGGCCCACCCCGGCCAAGGCCGTGAGGGTCGACGCGAGTCCGGACTGCGTCGCCGTGGAAAGGGCCAGCGTGCCGATCGCGTACTGCCGCACCGATTCCACCTCGTCCGGGCTGGGCGGTAACGAGGCGATCTTGCCGAGTTCATAGAAGGTTTCGAGCAGCGCCGGCGCGGTGACTTCGGTCGCGACGTCCGCCTGAAGCTGCAGGACGGAGCCCAGTGCGTGGTGGTCGATACCGCTGTGCGGCCCGTAGGTGTAGCCCTTGTCCTCACGGATGTTCTCGTTCCACCGCGACGAGAAGTAGCCACCGAAGATCAAGTTGGCCAGCTGCAGCGCCGGGTAGCCCTCGTCGTCGCGACTGAGGGCGGGCGCGCCCAGGCGCAGGGAAGACTGCACCGAACCGGGACGATCGACAACGAGGAGTGGTCCGGGCTCGATCGGAGGCAGCGGCGGCACGCGGCTCGCGGCACCACCGCCCGTCCAGCCTTCCAGGGCCCGCTCGATCACGTCGGCCGCGCGCGCCGCTGACACGTCGCCGACGATCACGAGAACGGATCCTTCCGGCCGGACGAGGTCGCGGTGCATGCGACGGACCTGGGCCGGCGTGACGTTCTGCACGTCAGTCGTCTCAGGCAGGTCCTGCGCGTACGGGTGATCGCCCCACATCCGCTTGGCCAATGCCTCGGCCGCGAGCACACCGGCCCGTGACCGAGCGATGGTCAGCCGCTCGACCAAGCGCTCGCGCTCGGTCAGCACCTCCTTGGCCGGATAGGTCGCGCTGGTCAGCACGTCGGCCACGACGTCGAGGTATCCGCGCAGGTTGGTTGCGAGCACGTTGCCCGACAGTTGCAGCCGGTCGGCGTCGACGCCGAATCCGATGTCGCCGCCGAGGCGCTGCACCGTCGCGGCCAGCCCGGCCCGGTCGTACTCGGCCGTACCGGTCAGTACGGAGTCCGACAGCAACGTGGCCCGAGCGGCATGTGCCGCGCGCGCAGACAGGAACGGCACGCGCAGCCGGACCTCGACAAGCGGCACGCCGGGCTTGCGCACCACCACCACGCGCAGGCCGGACGCCAGGGTGCGCTCCAGAGTGGTGAGTTTGCGCGGACGGCGCGCTACCCCGAGCGGGGGAATCGTTGCCTTCAGCGCCGGCGTCGTCATGCCGCACCTCCGGCGACCAGTTCGACCACGGCGCGTCGATCGGGCCGCAACGACTCAGCCGCCTGCTGGACATCGAGATCGCCGATGGCGCTCAGCCGGAGCGGCAGTTCGCTGATCAGCTCCGCCCGTCCGAAGATCAGCTCGAACTTGGCGAAGTTCAGCGCTCGGGAAATCACGGCGTCCATTTCGCGGAATAGCGTGCTGGCGAGCCTCGCCCGCACCCTATCGAGCTCAGCGGACTCGAGGCCGTCGTTCGCGACGCGGCCGATCTCCTCGTCGACGGCCGCCATGATGCGCCCGAGCGAACCCGCGTCGGGATAGTGCGCAGAGAGGGTCAGCACCGTGGGGTCACGTTCGTCGAACGGATCGCCGAACTCCCCTAGATAGGCGGAAACGTCGGTGACGAGTTGGTCGCGTTGCACCAGCCGTCGCTGCAACCGTGAAGCGTCTCCGTCGGTGAGCACCTCGGTGAGCAGGATGTTCGCCAGATGGGCGTCAAGATCACGCACTGGATCGGCAACCCTATACCCAAGGGCAACCGCCGGGATCGGCGCGTGAGCGTCCTCTGCGGACGCTCGTCGCTCCTCGGCCAGCGGGGGTTCACCGAAATCGGGCCGCTCGGGCGCTGGGCGCATCGGAATGGCGCCGAAGTGCTCCTCGATCAGCGCGAGGGTGACCTCAGGGTCCAAGTCGCCGGCGACGGCGAGCACCGCGTTGGCGGGAGCGTAGTAGCGGCGGAAAAAGTCGGCCGCGTCGTCGACCGTCGCGCTCTCGAGGTCGACGAAGTCGCCGTAACCGTTGTGCGCATTGGGGAACGTGTCGAACAGCACGGGGGGCAGCTCCAACCACGGGAAGCCGCCGTACGGCCGGTTGAGCACGTTGACCCGGATCTCCTCCTTCACCACCGCGATCTGATTGGCCAGGTTCTCTTCCGTGATGCGGGGCGAGAGCATCCGGTCCGCTTCGAGGAACAGCCCGCGCTCAAGGGCATTCGACGGCAGCGCCTCGAAGTAGTTCGTGTAGTCCGGATGCGTGCTGCCGTTGAACGTCCCGCCGGAGGACTGCACGTAGCGGAAGTGCGCGAGCTTCTCGAGATTCGCCGAGCCCTGGAACATCAGGTGCTCGAAGAGATGGGCGAATCCGGTGCGTCCCTCGGGTTCGGAGCGGAACCCGACGTCGTAAAGGACCGCCACGCCAACGACGGGAGCGGAGCGGTCAGGGGCAAGTACGACACGCAGGCCGTTGGGCAGCGTGGCGTGTACGAGCTCGAATGACGGGCTGGGCAGCTTGATCGCGCGCGGCGCAAGAGTGGAGACGGGCACGCACCCACCCTACGGGCTGTATTTAACCACCAGACGTTGGTGAGCTCTTCTTCTGCCCTGGGGTGGAGGCCGGAATCTATCCGCACGGCGATGTGCCGCGGGGCGGGCATCGAACACGATCGCTGGCATGAGAAATCAAGCAGCGGTGATGGTCCGCGACCTCCGGAAGAGGTACGGCGGACGACCAGTGGTGGACGGCGTCGACTTCGACGTCGAGCAGGGCGAAGTCGTGGGCCTGATCGGGGCGAACGGCGCCGGCAAGACCACGACCGTCGAGTGCCTGCAGGGCCTACGTCGTCCCGACAGCGGGGTGCTGCGCGTCCTCGGCTACGACCCGACGACGCAGGCCGACCAGCTGCGCCCGCACATCGGCAGCCAGCTGCAGGACTCGGCGCTGCCGGATCGGCTGCGAGTCCGCGAGGCGGTCGAGCTGTTCGCGACCGCGAGGGCTCGCGACGCCGCCGAACTGCTCGAACGCTTCGGGCTGACGGCCCGCCACGGATCGGCGTTCGGCTCGCTCAGCGGCGGGGAGCGGCAGCGGTTGTTTCTCGTGCTGGCGCTGCTCAACCGGCCGCAGTTGGTGTTTCTGGACGAGCTGACACAGGGCCTCGACCCGGCGGCCCGTCGAAACGTCTGGGCGGCCGTCGCCCGGCTGCGCGACGAGGGCGCCACGGTCGTGCTCGTCACGCACGAGCTGGACGAGGCTGAGGCGTTGTGCGATCGGGTGATCGCCATGCGCGCCGGCCGGGTGCTCGACGCCGGCCCGCCGGCCGATCTCGTGGATCGGCACGCCAAGTGGGCGACGGTCCGGTTCACCTGGAGCGTGGCCGACGCGACCCTGGCCGAGCTACGCCAGCTCGTCGGGGTGCGCTCCGTCCGGCGGGCCGGCGAGCGGATCGAGGTGCGCGGGGACCGTCGCATCATCGCCTATCTCGGCGCCGATCTGGTTCGCCGCGGTGCCGTCCCCGACGACCTGACGGTCGAGGTCCCAAACCTGGAGACAGCCCTGCTCGGGCTGCTCGACGACCCCGAGGGCTCGCCGGAACTGTTCCGGCCAGCCGGCAGCTTAGGAGGAGAAGCGGCATGAGCGAGATAGCGTTAGTGGTCCATGGTGCCGAGCAGCGCAACGAGCCGCACGGTGACCGTCGCAGTGCGGGCCGGCCGAATCGGACCGCGGTTGGCCGGCTGATTCGTGCCGAGTTGAAGCTGATGGTTCGCGATCCGCTGGTGCTGACCTTCGTCTTCGCGTTTCCGATCGTCACGATGTTGATCATCGGTGGTTCGTTCGGAACGAGTCCCGATCCCGACTTCGCCGGCGCGCGACCCTCGCAGTGGTACGTCGCGTCCTACCTCACCGTGGTGATCGCAGCGACCGGGATGATCATGCTGCCGGTGCACCTGGCGTCCTACCGGGAGCGCGGGGTGTTGCGCCGCTTCCTCGCGTCCGGATTCCCGCGGTTCTCGTTCGCGGCGGCGCAGTTCGTCGTCGGGCTGCTCGTCACGGGGGTCGCCGCCGGGATATTGCTGGTCGTCGCGGCACCGGTGTACGGCGTACCGGGCATGCACCTGCCCGCACGGGCGCTCGCCGGCATCCTGGTCGGCGCGGTCGCGTTCATCAGCGTCGGGGTGCTGCTCGGATCGCTGCTGCCGTCGGCTCGCGCCGCGCAGGCGGTGGGGCTACTGCTGTTCTTCCCGTCCTTCCTGCTCGGCTCGGGTGGCCCGCCGCCCAACGTGATGGGTTCGGGCCTGCGCCGGGTGGCCGATGTGCTGCCGCTGACCCAGGTGACCAAAGCTATCCGGGAACCGTGGCTGGGCTTGGGTACCGCGTCCACCTCGTTGATCATCGTGTCGCTGCTGGCCGTGGCCGCCACCGTGGTCGCCGCTCGCCGCGCGGCCCTGTGATGGGTCCCCCGCTGTGATCGGTCTCCGAGGTTGATCCGTCCCCGACGGTTGATCCGTCCCTCACTCTTGATCAACCGGGAGAAGCGGTCGGTGCGGCAGCCACTTCTCCCGGTTGATCGCGTGAGAAAGCGGCCGCCCGCCCGTAGCATGCCCGGCGTGTCCAGCGCAGCGCGTCTGGCCGACTACCCGCCGCGCAGCGGGCGATTGGCCCTGCTGGCGATGCTCGTCGCCTTCGTGCTGGTCGGCCTGTTCCAACGCCCCCACGACAATGCGGCGGTCGCCGCGGTCGCCGCGGTCGTCGCGATCGGCGCCGGAGCACTGATGGTGCAGCCGCGTGGGATGCCGTTGCCGATCTACGCCGTCGTCGCCGGCGCGGGGATCACCGTCTTGTGCACCGGCAACTCGAGCGAGGTCGGCTGGCTGGGCATCTGCCTGCTCGCCGGATGGTGCACCCTCGCCGCCGGCTGGCGCGCCGGCTTGGCCTACCTAGCTGCCGCCGTCGCGTTGTTCGCCGTCGAGTGGATATGGATCGACCCCGACCCGGGATGGGGACCGTGGATGGTCGGCACCACGTTCACCGTCGTGGCGGCGGGCGTGGTGCGCCACGAGCGCGAGCTCGTGGCGCAGCTCCGTGCGGCGCAGGCCAGCCTCGCCGAGAGTGCCAAGGTCGAGGAGCGCAATCGCATCGCTCGCGAGCTGCACGACGTCATCGCCCACACCCTCGTCGTGTCCCAGTTGCACGTCGCGAGCGCTCGCCTGGCCGTCCAGACGGACCCCGCGTCCGCGTCGCACGCGCTGGCCGAAGCCGAGCGGCTGGGTCGCGAAAGCCTGGCGGAGGTTCGCCGGGCCGTCGGGTTGCTGCGACACGAGTCCGACGGCGTCGCCCCGCTGCCCGGCGCGGCCGACCTGCCGCCGCTGATCGAGCGTTTCCGCTCGGCCGGCGCGGACGTCACGCTGACTGTCACCGGCGACCTCGACGTGATCCCGGCCACGACCGGGTTGGCCCTGTATCGCATCGTTCAGGAGGCATTAACCAACGCCGTCAAGCACGCGAGCGGGTGGCCGGTCACGGTCGAAGTCGCCGTCCGCGCGGACAGCGCCGAACTGGTCGTCGAGAGCGGCGCTCCCCCCGGCTCCGGCCAGGGGATGGGGTTGGACAGCATGCGCGAGCGCGCCGCCTCGGTCGGTGGCCGGTGCACGGCCGGCCCGGGTGGGCGCGGTTGGGCCGTGCAGGCCGAGCTGCCGATCGGAGGCCGGACGTGATCCGCGTCTTGCTCGTGGACGATCAGGAGCTGGTGCGCACCGGCCTGCGCGGCATCCTGCGCGAGCCGTTCGGCTTTGACGTGGTGGGCGAGTGCGCGAACGGCAGTTCCGTCGTCGAATCGGTCGCGTCGCTCCGCCCGGACGTGGTGCTGATGGACGTGCGGATGCCGGTGGTCGACGGCGTGGAGGCGACGCGCCGGCTCGCCGAGCGAGGCGACGCCCCGCCCGTGCTCGTGCTGACCACCTTCGACGACGACGAGATCCTGGCCGCGGCCTTGCGGGCCGGGGCGTCCGGCTTCGTGCTCAAGGACGTGCCGGCCGAAGATCTGCAGCGTGCGGTGCGAGTAGTGGCCGGCGGGGGCGCCTGGCTGGATCCCGCGGTCACCGGGCGGGTGCTGTCGGTCTACCGCGGCGCATCCGCGTCCGCGCCCGCCCGCGACGACCGGGCGCTCGCCACTCTGACCGCCCGGGAACGCGAGGTGCTGGCGCTGATCGGGCGAGGGCTGTCCAACGCCGAGATCGCGTCGCGGCTCTTCGTCGGCGAGGGCACCGTCAAGACGCACATCAACCACATCTTCGCCAAGGTGAACCTGCGCGATCGGGCCGCCGCCGTGGTGTTTGCCCACGACCACGGCCTGGTCGCGGCAGACTGACCCTCCCGCCGCCTGATCAAGAAGGAGAAGTGGCTGCGATCGCGACCAGTTCGCCGTCTTGATCAAGTAAGCGGAGCTCAGCCTCGGCCCAAGCCGGCGCGGCCGATCTGCGCGAGGTTCTCCCAGAGCAGGGCCGCGGCCTCGGCCCCTCGGTAGAGCATGGACAGGTTGACCTTCTCGTTCGGCGCGTGGATCTGGTCGTCCGGCAGGCCCACGCCGAGGAACACGAGCGGCGCCTCGAGCGCAGCCTGGATGGCGGCCTCGGGACCGCTGCCGCCCTCGCGAGTGGGCAGCACCTGCGCGCCGTCGAACGCGCGGCTGATCGCGTCCGTCAACGCACCGTACGCCGGCGTATTCAGCGGAACGAGGCACGGCGCGACGCCGTCGCCTTCCCACGCGATGCGTCGCTCGATGCCGGGCGGCGTGTGCTCGGCGATGAACTGCTCGACGCTGGCGATGATCTTGGGCGGATTCTGGTTGGCCACCAGCCGGAAGGACAGCTTCACGTGCGCGTCGGTCGGGACGATGGTCTTGCTGCCCTCACCCATATATCCACCCCAGATGCCGTTCACCTCGGCGGTCGGCCGGGCGCCGACGCGCTCCAGGGTGGTGTAGCCGTCCTCGCCGGCGAGCGCCCGTGACTTGGCGACGGCCAAGAACTCCGCCGGGTCGTACGGCACCTTCGCGAACAGGGCCCGCTCCGCCTCGGTCAGTTCCACGACGTCGTCGTAGAAGCCGGGGATCAGGACGCGACCGCGGTCGTCGTGCAGCGAACCGGCCAGCCGCGCGATGGCGGTCGCCGGGTTGGGCACCGCGCCGCCGAACACGCCGGAGTGCAGATCGAGGTCGGGGCCGTGAAAATCGACCGTGCACACCGCCAGGCCGCGCATGCCGGTGACGGTGCTGGGGATGTCGGGGGCGATCATGGGCGTGTCCGTCACCACCACGACGTCGCAGTCGAGGCGGTCACGCCGCTGCGCCAGCAGGGCCTCGAAGTGCGGAGAACCCGACTCCTCCTCCCCCTCGATAAGGAACTTCAGCGTGACCGCGGGCGATGTGCGCCCGCGGGCCGCGAGGTGCGCGCGCAACCCGAGCAGGTGGAACAGCAACTGGCCCTTGTCGTCGGATGCGCCGCGTGCTCGCAGCAGGTCGCCGTCGAGGGTCGGGTCGAACGGGTCGGTTCGCCACGACTCGATGGGATCGACCGGCTGCACGTCGTGGTGTCCGTACACGAGGACGGCCGGCGCGTCGGCGTCGTCGCTTGGCCACTCGGCGTACACGGCGGGCAACCCGTCGGTCGGCCAGATCTCCACGGTCGGGAACCCGGCGCGCCGCGCCGCGTCGGCGAACCATTCGGCGCTGCGGGCGACGTCGACATGGTGGTCGGGCTGGGCGCTCATGCCGGGAATGCGCAGCCATTGGTCGAGGTCGGCGAGCAGCTCGCCGCGATGGGCGGCGACGTACTCACGGGGACTGGTCATGGTGGCCGACGTTAGTCGATCAGGGTGAGCAGTCAGCCGGCGATCAGCCGGTGCAGGCGGTTGGCGTCGAGCAGGTCGACCGGGCTGATCGTTTCGTTGCCGCGCACATAGTGAAATGCGGCGCCGATCCGCTCGATGTCAATGCCGGACAGCGCCGCCCAGGCCAATCGGTAGGTGGCGAGTTGCACGGCGGCCGCCTCGGCGTCCCTGCCCTGCGGCTTGGCGCCGGTCTTCCAGTCGACGACGGTGAATCCGCCGTCTGCCTCGGCGAACACGGCGTCCATCCGGCCGCGCACGACGGTGCCGTCGACTGCCATCTCGAAGGGCACCTCGACCTCCGCCGGGGTGCGCTCGGCCCAGGTGCTCGCCTCGAAGGCGGCCTGCAGCGCGGCGAGGTCGCTGTCGTCGGCGGTGGCGTCGGCCGCGCCGGGCAGATCATCGACGTCGAGCAGCGTCTGGTTTGACCATCGCTGTTCGAGCCACGCGTGGAAGGCGGTGCCCCGCCGGGCCAACGGCGCCGGTCGTGCGGGCAACGGGCGGCGCAGCCTCCGGGCCAGCCCGTCGGCATCCCGTTTCAGCGCCACTAGCTGCGACACCGACAACTGGCCGGGCAGCGCGACCTCGACCGTGCCGCCGTCGGCGAGGCGCACGCGTTCGGCCAGCAAGGTGTCGACGCTGCGCCGCCACGAGTCCTGTCTGGACGCGGTGTCGTCGAGCAGCCCGGGCAGGACGGCCGGGCCGGCGTCGGCGACGGTCGGCTTCGCCAGCGCCGCCCGCACCAGTTCGGCGCCGGCCTGCACGTCCTCGCGGCGGGCCCCCAGCGGGTCGATCGGCCACGCGGCCGTGACGGACACGCCGAGTGTCGGATTCTCGGCCCCGTCATCCGGCACGAACCAGTCGTCGATCTCGGCGAAATCGCGGAGCTCGTCGAGGAACGGTGAGACAGTGCGGGCCGTCTTGGCGGTATCCCAGGCATAGCCGCTCACCAGCAGAACAGATCGGGCCCGGGTGAATGCGACGTAGGCCAGGCGGCGCTCCTCGTGTCGGTGCCGCCTACGGACCTCGGCCGCGTGCTGCTGGAGGACCGCGCGCACCTGTTTTCGATCGGCCGCGCCGTCGAGGGGTAGTGCCGGTAGCTCGGCGTAATCGCCCCGCAGTGCAGCCGGGAGGAGCTGGCGGGTGCGGGTCCAGTCGACGGACTTGGGATCAGCCGGGAAGACGCCGTTGACCAGCCCGGGGACGGCGACCACATCCCACTCCAGGCCCTTGGCCCCGTGCACGGTGAGGATCTGCACGCGTTCGCGCTCAACGGCCACCTCGCCGAGGTCGAGGCCGTTCTCCTCGACCTCGGCGGCGTCGAGGAACGCCAGGAAGGCGGTTAGCGTCGCCTCGTCCGCGTCGGCCGCGAAGTTCGCCGCCTCGTCGAGAAAGCGGTCGAGGTGCACCCGGCCGATCGCTACCCGGTCGGCCCGCGCGGCTACCTCGATGTCGACGCCGATCATCCGCTCGACCTCCGCGACGAGTTCCGCGAGCGGTGCCGAGAGCCGCCTGCGCAGCGAGCGCAGCTCGGCCGACAGTGCCTGCATCCTTCGCCACCCGGCCGCCGAGTAGCGCTCGGGCGGGCCCAGATCATCGAGCGCCTCGATCAGGCTGCCCTGGTCGATCTCGTCTGCGTCGGCGATGCGTCGCCGGCGGGCCAGCTCGGCGGCCCGGCCGCTCAGGGCGGCCAGATCACGTGGCCCGATGCGCCAGCGGGCGCCGGTGAGCAGCCGGGCCAGTGCCGAGCCCGACTTGTGGTCGGCCAACACGCGCAAGGTGGCGACCACGTCGACGATCTCCGGCGTCGTAAGCAGACCGCCGAGACCTACCACCTCGACCGGCAGCCCTTCGGCGAGCAGGGCGACGCGCACCTCGTCGATCTGCGAGCGCCTCCGGACCAGCACGGCTGCAGTGCGATCACCCTGTGGCATGGCGTCCCATTCGGCTCGCATCCGAGTAGCGAGCCCGCTGGCCTCGGCCTCGACGGTCTCGGTGACGGAGGCGCAGATCCGGCCCTCGCCGGCGTCGGACCGCGAACGGAGCTCGACCGTCGCGGCGCCGGTGCGCAGCGTCGCGGCCACCGCGTTGGCCGCGTGCAACACCCGCTTGTCGTTCCGCCAGCTGGTGCTCAGCGGGAAGGCGGGAGCCGGGCGGCCGTCGGCCATCGGAAAGGTCGTCGCGAATCGGCCGATGTTGCCCGCGCTCGCCCCGCGCCAGCCGTAGATCGACTGGAACGGGTCGCCCACCGCGGTGACCGGATGCCCACCGCCGAACAATCCGGCGAGTGTGACGGCCTGCGCGTGGCCCGTGTCCTGGTACTCGTCGAGCAGCACCGCGCCGAAGCGCTCTCGCTCGATGCGCGCGACCTCGGGCAGCTGCGCGAGCTGCGCCGCCAGAACCATGTGGTCGCCGAAGTCGACGGACGGCAAGGCCGCCTTCGTCGCGGCGTACTCGCGCACCAGGGGCAGCAGCGCGGCGCGATGTCGCAGCGACTTCAGCAAAGCGCCGGCGTCGCTGGTCGCCGCCGGCTCGCCGCCGTGCACGGCGCACAGCCGGTCGGCGAGCTTGGCGCAGAACTCGTCGACGGCGTCGGCCTCGACGAGGTGGTCGGCGAGCTGAGCGGTCAGGCTGAGCACGTACTGCGCGACCGACGCGAGCGCGCCGATGCCACGCGGCAGCTCGCCCCGGTAGCGGCGCACGACCGAGTCGGCCAGCTGCCAGCACACCGCTTGCGACAGCAGGCGCGGATTCGGCTCGGCGCCGACCCTCATCGCGTGGTCCCCGGCCAGCCGCCCGGCGTAGGCCGCGTAGGTCAGCACAGTGGGCTCGCCGCCGAGCAACTCGGCGAGGTGCTCGGTGTCGTCGGGCTGTTCACGTTCGACGAAATGCCGCCACTGCGCCAGCCGCCACCGGATGCGCCGGCCCAGCTCGGCCGCCGCCTTGCGGGTAAAGGTCAAGCCCAGCACCTGATCGGGCGTCACGTGCCGGTTCGCAACCAACCAGACGACGCGGGCCGCCATGGTCTCGGTCTTACCCGATCCGGCACCGGCGATGACCACCGCCGGCGCCGGCGGTGACTCGATCACCGCGGCCTGCTCGTCGGTCGGCGCGGGCAGGGTCAGCAGTCCGGCCAGTCGGGACGCGCTGATCATGTCGTCACCTGCCGACCGTCGGGAGTCAGCGGGCAGCTCGACCTCACGTCACATGCGCCGCAGTAGGAGTTCAGCGTGGCGCTGAACCGGCTGCCGCGCAGCCGTCCGGCGATATCCCCGACCCGCTCGGCGATCCAGTCCGGATCGTCGGCCTCGGCCAGCGGCGGCTGGATCTGCTCGACGACCGTCTTGTGGGACGTGCCGATCTGCACGAGCCGGGCCCCGCCGGCCTGCGTCCCGTCGCCGAACCCGCCGGCTTCGACCGCGAGCTGATAGGCGCCCAGCTGGGGGTTGCCGACCGGGTCGTCGGCCTTGTTCTTGCCCGTCTTGAAGTCGATCACCACGGCCCGGCCGGCCGCATCGCGCTCGAGGCGGTCGACGCGTCCGCGTAACCGGGCGTCACCGATCACGACGTCGAACTCGCGCTCGACGTCGATCAGCTCGAGCTCGCCGCGCGTGCCGCGCAGCCACTCGACGAG
>JBKPQM010000259.1:0-14904 GCA_046734095.1 Actinomycetota bacterium
GCGCCGGAGGTCGAACCGGAAGCGCCGGCTCTGGAAGTGCCCGAGCCCACCGCCGGGCGCCTGATCCGGCTGCGCACCCGGCTGTCCAAGTCGCAGAACGTCTTCGGCAAGAGCCTGCTCGCCCTGCTGTCGCGGGACAAACTCGACGACGACACCTGGGATGAGATCGAGGAGACGCTGATCGGGGCCGACGTCGGCGTCCAGGCGACGACCGAGATCGTCGGCAAACTGCGCGAAAAGGCTCGTGTCGAGGGGACGGCCTCGGCCGACCAGCTGCGCGGCCTGCTCACCGCGGAACTGGTCGACGCCCTGGACCCCGACCTGGACCGGTCGCTTGACGTGACGCCCAAGGACGGCCGGCCGGCCGTGCTGCTGGTCGTCGGGGTCAACGGGTCGGGCAAGACGACGACCTGCGGCAAGATCGCCCGGGTGCTGGTGGCCGCCGGCTACTCGGTGGTGCTCGGCGCGGCCGACACGTTCCGCGCGGCGGCCGCCGACCAGCTGGCCACCTGGGCCGGCCGGGTCGGCGCCGAGGTCGTCCGCGGGCCGGAAGGGGCCGACCCGGCCTCGGTCGCGTTCGACGCGGTGCGGCGCGGCATCGAGGCGGCGGTCGACACCGTCCTCGTCGACACGGCCGGCCGGCTGCAAAACAAGGTCGGCCTCATGGACGAGCTCGGCAAGGTCAAGCGGGTGGTCGAGAAGCACGGCCCGGTCGACGAGACGCTGCTCGTGCTCGACGCCACGACGGGGCAGAACGGGCTGGCGCAGGCCCGCGTCTTCACCGAGGTGGTCGACGTGACGGGCATCGTGCTCACCAAGCTCGACGGCACGGCGAAGGGCGGCATCGTGCTCAGCGTCCAGCGTGACATCGGCGTTCCGGTCAAGCTGGTCGGCCTCGGCGAAGGCCCCGATGACCTCGCGCCGTTCGACCCGGGCGAGTTCGTCGACGCCTTGCTAGACGAACGGGCCGGCTGAGCGTCGACGCTCTGCTGGACGAACGGGCCGGCTGACCGTCGACGCCTAGGCTGGATCTTGCGCAACGGCGCGCGAGGAGGTTGTGGTGAAGGCGCTGTATAAGACCGGGGCCAGGCCGGGACTCGAGCTGGTCGAGCGTCCTGAGCCCGAGGTTGGTCCGGGCGAGGTCAAGATCCGGGTGCTGCGAACGGGTATCTGCGGCACCGACCTGCACATCGAGGCGTGGGACGACTGGGCGGCGAACGCAGTGAGCGCTCCGCTGATCCCGGGTCACGAGTTCGCGGGCGAGGTCGTGGAGATCGGTCCTGGCGTGCGCGACGTGCGAGTCGGCGACCTGGTGTCCGGGGAAGGGCACATCGTCTGCGGCACCTGCCGCAACTGCCGGGCCGGGCGGCGGCATCTGTGCATCCGGACCACTGCGGTCGGGGTGAATCGCGACGGCGCGTTCGCCGAGTACGTCGTGATCCCGGAGAGCAACGCCTGGGTGCAGCCGCCGGGGTTCGACCCCGATCTGGCGGCGATCTTCGACCCATTCGGCAACGCAGTGCACACCGCGCTGCAGTTCCCGGTGGTGGGCGAAGACGTGCTGATCACCGGCGCCGGGCCGATCGGGCTCATGGCCGCAGCGGTCGTGCGCCACGTGGGCGCGCGGTTCGTCGTCATCACCGATGTCGGCGAGCCGCGGCTCGATCTCGCCCGGCGGCTCGGCGTCGACCTCGCGCTGAACGTGGCGACCAGCAGTATCGCCGAGGCGCAGCGCCAACTCGGCATGACCGAGGGCTTCGACGTCGGGCTCGAGATGAGCGGCAACCCGTCCGCGCTGCCCGAGATGATCGACAACTTCACGCACGGCGCCAAGGTGGCCATGTTGGGTCTGCCGGCGGCGCCGATCAGCGTCGACTGGGCGAAGGTCGTCACCCACATGATCACCATTCGGGGCGTGTACGGCCGGGAGATGTTCGAGACCTGGTACGAAATGAGCGCGTTGCTCCGCTCGGGCCTGGACATCTCGCCCGTGATCACCGATCGGATCCCCGCGGCGCGCTGGCGTGAAGCGTTCGACACGGCCCGGGGCGGTAAGTGCGGCAAGGTCGTCCTCGACTGGACGGAGGCGTAGATGTATACAAGCATTCGCGATGAGCTGCTGACGACGCTGGACGAGATCCGTGCAGCCGGGCTGTACAAATACGAGCGGGAGCTGGCCTCGCCGCAGTCGGCGCACGTGCGGTCGAACGGGGCCGAGGTGCTGAACTTCTGCGCCAACAACTACCTGGGCCTCGCTGACAATCCGGCCGTGGTCGAGGCTGCGAAGGCATCGTTGGACGAATGGGGATTCGGGATGGCGAGCGTGCGCTTCATCTGCGGCACGCAGACGCAGCACACCCGGCTCGAGCGGCGAATCTCAGCCTTCCTGCATACCGATGCCACAATCTTGTACTCGTCGTGTTTCGACGCCAACGGCGGGGTATTCGAGGTGCTGCTGGACGAGCGAGACGCGGTGATCTCCGATGAGTTGAACCACGCCTCGATCATCGACGGCATCCGGCTGTGCAAGGCGAACCGGCACCGTTACCGCAACCGGGACATGGCCGATCTCGAGGCCCAATTGGTCGCGGCTCGCGACGCGCGGCGCCGACTGGTCGTGACCGATGGCGTGTTCTCCATGGACGGCTACCTCGCGCCGCTCGACGGGATATGCCAGCTCGCCGAGCAGTACGACGCGCTGGTAATGGTCGACGACTCGCACGCCGTTGGCTTCATGGGGGCGACCGGCGCCGGCACCCCAGAACTGTTCGGCGTGCAGGACCGGGTCGACATCGTCACTGGGACGCTGGGCAAGGCGCTAGGCGGTGCGTCGGGCGGGTACGTCAGCGCCCGCGCTGAGATCGTCGAGTTGTTGCGGCAACGCTCCCGCCCGTACCTGTTCTCGAATGCTGTCGCGCCGGCCATGGTGGCGGGCTCGCTCGCGGCGATCGATCTTGTCGCCGGCGGCGACGAGCAGCGGGCGGCATTACGCGGCAACACTGAGCTGTTCCGCCGCCGGATGGGGGACGAGGGATTCGACGTGCTGCCCGGAGCGCACCCGATCGTCCCGGTGATGTTCGGCGATGCCTCGCTGGCCGCTCGCATCGCCGACGTGATGCTCGATGAGGGCGTATACGTGATCGCTTTCTCCTACCCGGTCGTCCCGAAGGGCAGGGCGCGGATTCGCGTCCAGCTGTCGGCGGCCCACTCCCAGGCGGACGTCGAGACGTGTGTGCGCGCCTTCGTGGCCGCGCGCGCCAAAGTCGTGGCCTGAGCAAGTCAGACGGCGAATCGCTCCCGCGAGGCCAGCGCGCGGCGCAGGTCGTCCGCTGCGTCGACGACCGCTCGGCGGATGCCGGAGTCGAGATCGTCTCGCGCGAGCAGAGCGTTCGAACGCTCGAGCGTCCGGTGGGACACGGCCGTGCGGGGATAGGCGAGTCCGGCCAGACGCCCGACGACCCAGCCCTGGCGAACGCGGGCCGTGCCGGCGATCTCGTCGAAGTAGCGCTCCGCGTAGGGCGCCGTGAGCGTCGTCTGCTCTGGATGCCAGAACCCGCGGGCCAACGCGTACAGCTCGTAGTTGGACCGCTGTGCGTCGAACATCATCGCGCGCCAGGCGTGTGCCTTGGCCTCAGTGCTGGGTAGCGCCGCCCGGCAGCGGGCGGCGTGCACCAGACCCTGCGTGCTGTGATCACGATCGAACTCGGCATCGATAGCGGTCGCGTCGATGGCGCCCAGCGACGCCAGCCGCGCGACGACGTCCCACCGCAACTCCTCGTCGATCACGAGCCCCGGCGGCACCGCTCGGCCGCCCAGCCAGGCGAGCAGCGCGCCGACGTCCTCGGACGCAGCGACGAGCGACCGCGCCGCGGCCAGCTGCCGTCCCGAGCCGGGCTCGGCGCGTTGTCGGGCAACGTCGGCGACACCGGCCAGCCGGCGTAAAGCGTCGGTGCGCGGCGCCCCATCAGGAATGTAAACACCGGCGAGCGTGTCGAGGGCCCAGCCCATCGTCGTGGTGATCAGAACGTCGACCTCGCTCGGCACGGCCGACGCCACGATGTCGAGGGCGCGGGCCGGGGAGACCTCAGCGTCGGCGACGGCGAGGCGCAGCGCGTTCCATACGGTGACCCGGGCCAGCGGATCGTCGAGCTGAGGTAGCACATCGGCTATTCGCTGCCACGTGTCGGTGTCGAACGCCGTCTTGGCCCACGTGTAGTCGCCCGCATCCGGCAGGATCAGCCCGGCTCGGGGGACGGTGACCGCTCGCTCGGCGAGCGCCGGCTGGCGGGCCAGCTCCCGGCCCTGATCATCGAACGCGGCGATCACGACCGCGTGCTGCCGGTCAGCGTCACCGATGCGCTCCACCCTCGGCGCGGTACCGTCCGAGTGCACGTACAGGGTGTCCAGGCCGGGCGTGCGCAGCCACGCGGTTGCCCACGGGCCGAGGTCGCTTGCGCCGGCCGAAGTCCATGCGCCGATCAGATCGGCAAAGGTGGCATTTCGATATGCGTGCGCACGGAAGTACTCACGCAAACCGGAGAGCATTGTGTCGTCGCCTAGTCGCACTGCGAGCTGCCGGAGCACAGAGGCGCCCTTGGCGTAGGAGATGCCGTCGAACTCGGTCAGCGCGCGCTTAGTGTCCTCGGCACCGTTGGCGGCGACCGGATGGGTCGACGGGCGGCGGTCGGCGGCGTATCCCCATGCCTTGCGCCTCGCGCCGAACTCCACCCACGGGCGGTAGTCCGTGACGGCATCGCAGACCCGATTTCCCAGGTACTCGGCAAAGGACTCGTTCAGCCACAGGTCGTCCCACCACCGCATCGTGACCAGGTTGCCGAACCACTGGTGAGCCATCTCGTGCGCAATCGTCGTCGCCCGGTAGCCGCGTTCGCTGTCGGTGACCCGCGAGCGGAAGACGTAGCTGTCGCGGAACGTGACGCAGCCCGGGTTCTCCATCGCGCCGGCGTTGAAGTCGGGAACGAACGCCTGGTGGTACTCACCCCACGGGTAGCGGATGCCGAACAGGCGATGGAACTCGTCGAGGCACCTCGCCGTGACGTCAAGGATCTCCGGGGCTTCCGCTTCGAGCGCGGGTGCCAGGAACGCGCTGGCGTGCACGCCGAGACGGATGCCGTCGTGGTCGGTCGCGATCGAGTGGTACGGCCCGGCCACGACGGTTGCGAAATATGTCGCGATCGGGTGCACGCTCTGGATGCGCCACCGGCCGGGGCCGGTCGATCGCGCTGGGCCGTTGCCGAGCACCGTCCAGTCGGGTGGGGCGATCACGTGCAGCGTGAACGGCGCCTTCAGGTCGGGCTGATCGAAGCAGGCGAACCATCGCGGCGCTGCGTCCAGAAACGACATGGCGTACAGGTACGACTGACCGTCCGCCGGATCGACGTGGCGATGCAGGCCCTCGCCGTCGTGCGAGTACGCCATCGTCGCCTCGACGATCAGCTCGTTCTCGGCGGCCAGCCCGGCGAGGGGAAGCCGTCCGTCGGCGAGAGTGCCGACATCGAGGTCGCGGCCGTTGAGCTGCGCGGCCGACAGCTCGCGCGGCCTGATGTCGACGAACGTCGAGGCGCCCGGAACCGCGGCAAACCGGATGATCGTGGTCGAGACGAAGATCTCATCGCCCGCGGTCACGTCGAGCCTGACGTCATAGCCAGTGACGCGGATTGAGCTGGCCCGGCGGCGGGCCTCGTCGTGTGTCAACGGCGGCACTTGGCCACCGTAGTACGAGTGAGGTGCCCGGGATGTCCGGTGGCTTCGGCCACCGGTCCGCACGTTCACATATCGGAAACACACCGCGCCCATTGGTGTTAACAGCTGCCCACCAATCTGTGAGTCAACGCTGTGCCACATACCCACACCACTCCGATTGAACGGGGGCGTCTGTGTCTCACCTCTTGCTCGCCGCCGCGGACCCGGTCAAGCTCGACACCGGGAACACGGCCTGGATGCTCACGTCAGCAGCATTGGTCCTGCTGATGACACCGGGCCTGGCCTTCTTCTACGGCGGCATGGTCCGCTCGAAGAGCGTGCTCAACATGCTGATGATGAACTTCATCTGCATCGCGCTCGTCGGCGTGCTCTGGGCCGTCTACGGCTTCGCGCTGGCGTTCGGCAACCCGCATCTGGGACGGTTGATCGGCGGCAGCCATCAACTTTTCGGATTAGGTAATCCCGACACTCTCGGCGGGTTCTGGAGCGCCGCCGGGGTACCCATAGTCGTGTTCGCGATGTTCCAGCTGATGTTCGCGATCATCACCCCGGCGCTCATCTCCGGGGCGGTCGCGGACCGGACGAAGTTCTGGGCCTGGGCGGTGTTCGTGGTCGTCTGGTCCACCGTCGTCTACCTGCCGGTCGCGAACTGGGTGTTCGGCACGGGCTGGATCCTGAACAAGCTCAACGCCGAGGACTTCGCCGGTGGCACCGCCGTCCACACCAACGCCGGCGCGGCCGCACTGGCGCTGTGTATCGTGCTGGGCCGGCGGGTCGGCTGGCGCAAGGACCCCATGAAGCCGCACAACGTCCCGTTCGTGCTGCTGGGCGCGTCACTACTGTGGTTCGGCTGGTACGGCTTCAACGCCGGATCCGAAGGCGCGGCGGACGGCATCGCCGGGCTGGCGTTCACGACCACCACCGTGGCAACCTGCGCGGGCGTGCTCGGCTGGCTGATCGTCGAGCAGATCCGAGACGGCAAGCCGACAACCGTCGGAGCGGCGTCCGGCGCCGTCGCCGGCCTCGTCGCGATCACCCCGGCGTGTGCCTTTGTCAGTCCACTTGGTGGCATCGCCATCGGCCTCATCGCGGGCGTGGTCTGTGCCATCGCGGTCGCCACCCTGAAGTACCGGTTCGGTTTCGACGACTCCCTCGACGTCGTCGGCGTCCACCTCGTCGGCGGTGTCACGGGCACCGTGTTGATCGGCTTCTTCGGCTTCGACAACGGTTACAAGGTGACGCACCAGCCGGACGGTACGGTCGTTTCGCAACGCGGCCTGTTCTACGGCGGCGGGTTCTCGCTGCTGGAGAAGCAGATCGTCGCGGCCGGGTCGGTGATGCTGTACTCGTTCATCCTGACGTTCATCATCGCCACGGTCATCAAGAAGATCGGTGGGTTCCGGGTGTCCGAGGAGGCCGAGGTCAGCGGAATCGACGAGGCGGAGCACGCCGAGACGGCGTACTCGTTCTCCTCGGTGCTCTCCGGAGGTCTCACCGGTCAGGCGGCCGCGGGCCGTGAGCCTACGCATCCGGCACCTCCCGCATCCCGAGAAAGGGTGGACGTATGAGGCTCGTGACCGCCGTCATCAAGCCGTTCAAGCTCGACGACGTGAAGGCGGCATTGGAAGTGCTTGGGGTGCAGGGGCTCACCGTGAGCGAGGTGCAGGGATTCGGTCGCCAACGTGGCCACACGGAGGTGTACCGCGGCGCCGAGTACACCGTCGACCTCGTCCCTAAGGTTCGCATCGATGTCGTCGTGGACGACTTCGACGTGGACAAGGTGGTGGACGCGGTTGTCGAGGCCGCCCGCACGGGCAAGATCGGCGACGGCAAGGTGTGGGTGACCGGCGTCGATGCGCTCGTGCGGGTGCGAACTGGCGAGCGAGACGCCGACGCATTGTGAGTGACAGGCCAAGCCCTAAGCCTGTCACTCAGGATCTCGCACGAGTCCGGGCCGGCGTACTTCGCCGGCCCGGACTCGTC
This sequence comes from Actinomycetota bacterium, assembly GCA_046734095.1. Taxonomy (GTDB): domain Bacteria; phylum Actinomycetota; class Actinomycetes; order Mycobacteriales; family Jatrophihabitantaceae; genus DASXRA01. Next base: position 7,708 of record JBKPQM010000259.1, read on the forward strand.
GGCGAAGCGCTGCGATCAGCGCTCGCTGACGCCTATGACCGGTGGCTTACCGCGTGGACCGTCCCTGAAGGCATCGCCCTCGCGGCTGTCGGCGGGCTGGGCCGCCGCGAACCCTCGCCGTACGGCGATCTCGACTTGGTGTTATTGCACACCGGCAAGGTCGGTGAGCTGGTCCGCTTCGCGGACTCGCTGTGGTACCCGATCAGGGACAGCGGAGTCGGCCTGGACCACTCGGTACGCACACCCGAGCAGGCGCTGGCGGTCGCACGTGAGGACATCAAGGCATTGCTCGGGCTGCTGGACCTGCGCCACATCGCCGGCGACGCCGCGCTGACGAACGGAGTGCGCGAGCGGGTATTTGGGCAGTGGCGGGCCAGCGCCGTCAAGCGGGCCGCCGAGCTGCGTGAGCTGTCGCGTGAGCGCGCCACCGCTTCGGGTGATGCGGCATTCCTGCTCGAGCCGCATCTGAAGGACTCGCGGGGTGGCCTGCGCGATGCGCAGGCGCTGTACGCCCTGGCCCGCGCGCAGCTCGTCGATGTCGGCTTACCCGTGCGCGATGCCTACCGCGGTTTGCTCGATATCAGGGGCGAACTGCATCGACTGACCGGTCGCTACCAGGACGTGCTACGTCAGCAGGAGCAAGCCAGCGTCGGGGATGCGCTGGGTCGGCCGAGTGCTGATGCCGTTCTGCGCGCTGTGAACAATTCGGCCCGCACAATCGGGCACGCCCTAGACATCACGTGGCGTCGCGTACTGGCTCGTCCCGTCCACAGTGGGCTGTCCGTGCGGCGGCTGTTGTTCGCGCCGGCCACGCCCACCCGCACACCACTCGCGAAAGACATCGTGATGCAGGACGGCGAAGTCGTGCTCGCCCGTGACGCCGACCCGTGGGCCGACCCACTGCTGATCCTGCGGGCGGCGCGGGCCGCGGCCGAGAACGACCTGCCGCTCGCCCCGTTCACGCTGGACCGGCTCGCCACCGAGTCCGCGGACATGCCCCGTCCATGGCCGGCCGCCGCCCGAGACGATTTCGTCACCGTGCTCGGTACCGGGGCCGCCGGCATCCCGGTCATGGAATCGCTCGACCAGGCCGGCCTGTTGGTGCGGCTGATCCCCGAGTGGGACGCCGTGCGCTTCACCGCTCAGCGCAACCCCGTCCACCGCTACACGGTCGACCGGCACCTGCTGGAGACCGCTGCGCGAGCCGCGGCGCACACCCGGGACGTGGCCCGTCCGGACCTGCTGCTGCTGGGCGCCGTGCTGCACGACATCGGCAAGGGGTTCGATCCGGAGGACCACTCCGAGGCCGGGTCTCGTGTCGCCGAGCGGATCGCCGGCCGGATGGGTTTGGCCTGCGCTGACGCCGCGATGGTGGCGGCGCTCGTCCGGCATCACCTGCTGCTGCCAGACACCGCCACCCGCCGCGACCTCGGCGACCCGGTGACGATCAAGACGGTCACCACTGCCGTCGGCGGGTCGGCCGAGTTGCTCGAGTTGCTGCACGCCCTCACGATTGCCGACGCGGCAGCCACCGGCCCGGCCGCCTGGAGTGACTGGAAGGGGTTGCTCATCGCCGATCTCGTGCGTCGAGCCGGGGCCGCGCTCGGCGGCGAACGCCTGCCGCCCACGCTGCCGCCGCTGGAGGAGCACCGGCGCCGTCTCGCGAACGCGGGCGCGCTCGTCGTCGAGATCGAGAAGGACGAAGTGGTGGTGGCGGCGCCCGACTCGCTGGGCATGCTCTCCAAGGCGGCCGGCGTGCTCGCGCTGCACTCGCTCGACGTCCGGGCGGCGACGATCCGCACGCATCGCGGAATGGCAGTGAACGAGTTCGTCGTCGAGCCGCGTTTCGGGTCGCTGCCCGATCCGGCTGTCGTCCGAGGTGATCTCGTTCGGGCGATCGACGGCTCGCTACCACTGGCCGATCGGCTCGCCGCCAAGGAACGCGCCTACGACCGGGGCGTCGTGCGGCGCCCGGCCACGGTGCACTGGTTCGACGGCGAAGCGACGGACGCCACGGTCGTCGAGCTGCGGGCCGACGACGCGATCGGCCTGCTGTACCGAGTCACCTCGGCCCTGGAGCGTTGCCGGATCGACATCCGCTCCGCCCGCGTTTCTTCGCTCGGCGGAACGGTCGTCGACGCGTTCTACGTCACCACGTCCGGCGGCGCCCCGATTCCACACCGGCAGCGCCGCGACATCGAGGCGGCGCTGATCTCCGCCTGATCCGGCCGCGACGGGGCCAGGAATCGCAGGTTGAGATCTCTCACAGACGGGACGTATCCGAGGGGCGTAATTGGCCGCTAATCTGGGCGATAGCCGCGCGGGCCGATGCCGTCCCGACAGGTTCGAGCATCGGTCAGGAGGTCGTGTGGGCTTCAGTGCTGTGCCACCCGCCCAGGGCTTGTACGACCCTCGTTACGAATCCGACTCTTGCGGAGTCGCGCTGCTCGCCGATCTTGGTGGGCGGCCCAGTCACGCGATGATCACGCAAGCACTCGTCGCGCTGCACAACCTGGAGCACCGGGGCGCGGCCGGCGCGGAGCCGGAGTCCGGCGACGGGGCGGGTATGACCGTTCAGGTGCCGGATGCGTTCCTGCGCGCCGTCGTCCCGTTCGAGCTTCCGGCCCGAGGCGACTACGCGGTCGGCCTGGCGTTCCTGCCGGTGGACAGCGCGGCCCGGGGCAAGGCGGTGGCACTGGTCGAGGACGTGGCCGCCGACGAGGGCCTCGAGGTCCTGGGTTGGCGCGACCTCCCGACCGATCCCACCGGTCTCGGCCCGACGGCGCGCCGGGTCATGCCCGTCTTCGCGCAAGTCTTCGTCGCCGGGGCATCCGGCCTGGACCTCGAGCGGCGGGCCTACTGCCTGCGGAAGGTCGCCGAGCGGCGGGCCCAACAAAGCGCAGTTGAGCTGTACTTCCCGTCACTTTCGGCACGAACCCTTGTCTACAAGGGCATGTTGACCGCGGATCAGCTCAGCACGTTCTTCCCCGACCTCACCGACGAGCGCTTCGCGACGGCGATTGCCCTGGTGCACAGCCGGTTCTCGACCAACACCTTTCCCTCGTGGCCGCAGGCTCACCCGTACCGTTACATCGCTCACAATGGCGAGATCAACACGATTCGCGGCAACCGCAACTGGATGCGCACCCGCGAAACGCTGCTCGCCTCGAATGTCATCCCGGGCGACATCAGCCGGTTGTTTCCGATCTGCACGCCCGGGGCGAGTGACTCGGCCAGCTTCGACGAGGTGCTCGAGTTGCTGCATCTCGGCGGACGCAGTCTGCCGCACGCGGTCCTGATGATGATTCCCGAGGCGTGGGAGAACGCGACCGCGATGGATCGGGCGCGCCGCGACTTCTACGCCTTCCACGCCACGTTGATGGAGCCGTGGGACGGTCCGGCCAGTATCACGTTCACCGACGGCACGGTTATCGGTGCCGTGCTCGACCGAAACGGCCTGCGGCCCGGACGATGGTGGCGCACGTACGACGGCCTGGTCGTGCTGGCCAGCGAGACGGGCGTGCTGGAGATCGACCCGGCGGACATCGTCGAGAAGGGCCGCCTGCAGCCGGGCCGCATGTTCCTCGTCGACACGGTACGGGGGCGTATCGTCCACGACGACGAGATCAAGGCGGAACTCGCAGCCGAGCACCCCTACGGCGAATGGCTGCACGCCGGACGGCTGCACCTCGACGACCTGCCGCCCCGCGAACACGTCGCGTTCTCGCACGAGTCGGTGACCCGACGCCAGCAGGTGTTCGGCTACACCGAGGAGGAACTGCGCGTCCTCATCGCCCCGATGGCAACGACGTCGGTCGAGCCGATCGGCTCGATGGGTACCGACACGCCACTTGCCGGGCTGTCGCAGCGCCCGCGCCTGCTCTACGACTACTTCAGCGAACTGTTCGCGCAGGTGACGAATCCGCCCCTGGACGCCATTCGCGAGGAGATGGTGACCTCGCTGGCCGGCACGGTCGGCCCCGAGCAGAACTTGCTGGCGCCGGGCCCGGCGTCGTGCCGTCACGTCGTCGTACCGCATCCGGTGATCGACAATGACGAGCTCGCCAAGATCTGGCATATCAACGCCGACGGCGACCTGCCCGGCTTCCAGTGCACGCTCATCGACGGGCGCTACCGCGTGCACGGCGGGGGTGAAGCGCTCGCTGCGGCGATCGAGCGGGTACGCCGCGCGTGCTCGGACGCCATCCACGCCGGCGCGCGGATCCTGATCCTTTCCGACCGGGCCAGCGACCAGGACCACGCCCCCATCCCGTCCCTGCTGCTGACCGCATCCGTGCACCACCACCTCGTGCGGACCGGGCAGCGGACGAAGGTGGGGCTGATCGTCGAGTCCGGCGACTGCCGCGAGGTGCATCACGTCGCGCTGCTGCTCGGCTACGGAGCCGCCGCCGTCAACCCGTACCTGGCGTTCGAGACGATCGAGGACCTGGTCGATCGGGGCGCGATCGCCGGTCCGGCTGATGCGGCCGTCGCCAAGTACGTCAAGGCGATGAGCAAAGGCGTGCTCAAGGTGATGTCGAAGATGGGCATCTCGACGATCCCCTCGTACGTCGGTGCGCAGGTCTTCGAGGCGTTCGGGCTCAGCCACGACGTCGTCGACGAGTACTTCACCGGTACGCCATCGCGGCTCGGCGGCGTCGGCCTGGACGTCCTTGCGGCCGAAGCGTCGTCCCGCCACGAAACGGCCTACCCGCTCGTCCCGACGGCGCGCGCCCACCGGCGTCTCGACGTCGGGGGCGAGTACCTGTGGCGCCGCGAGGGCGAGCTGCACCTGTTCAACCCGGAGACGGTGTTCCTGCTGCAGCACGCCACCCGCGAGCGCCGGTACGAGGTGTTCGCCGAGTACGCGGCGAAGGTCGAGGCGTTGAATCGGGCGGGTGGAACGCTGCGGGGTCTGTTCGAGTTCCGCCCGCGCCGGCCCGTCCCGCTGGACGAGGTAGAGCCCGTCTCGTCAATCGTGCGGCGGTTCGCCACCGGGGCGATGTCGTACGGATCGATTTCGGCCGAGGCGCACGAGACGCTGGCGATCGCCATGAACCGCATCGGCGGCAAGTCGAACAGCGGGGAGGGTGGCGAGGACGCGCGGCGCTTTGTGCCGGACGAGAACGGCGACCTGCGCCGCTCGGCCGTCAAGCAGGTGGCGTCCGGGCGCTTCGGCGTCACGTCGCACTACCTGGTCAACGCCGACGACATCCAGATCAAGGTGGCGCAAGGCGCCAAGCCCGGCGAGGGTGGGCAGCTGCCGGGGTTCAAGGTCTACCCGTGGATCGCGCGCACCCGGCACTCGACACCCGGCGTCGGGCTGATCTCGCCGCCGCCGCACCACGACATCTACTCGATCGAGGATCTTGCCCAGCTCATCCACGACCTCAAGAACGCCAACTCCGAGGCACGTATCCACGTCAAGCTCGTCGCCGAGACGGGCGTGGGCACCGTCGCGGCCGGGGTTTCCAAGGCGCACGCGGACGTGGTGCTGATCTCCGGGCACGACGGCGGCACCGGCGCGGCGCCACTCACCTCGCTCAAGCACGCGGGCCTGCCGTGGGAGCTCGGCCTGGCCGAGACACAGCAGACACTGCTGCTGAACGGGCTGCGCGACCGCATCACCGTCCAGGTCGACGGGGCGATGAAGACCGGCCGCGACGTCGTCATCGCCGCGTTGCTCGGCGCCGAGGAGTACGGCTTCGCGACCGCACCGCTGATCGTGTCGGGCTGTGTGATGATGCGCGTCTGCCACCTCGACACGTGCCCGGTCGGCGTAGCTACGCAGAATCCGGTGCTGCGTCAGCGGTTCACCGGTAAGCCGGAGTTCGTCGTGACGTTCTTCGAGTATGTTGCCGAGCAGGTGCGCGAGATCCTCGCGTCGCTGGGCTTCCGATCGCTGGACGAGGCGATCGGACACGTCGAGGTACTCGACACGAGCAAGGCCATCGAGCACTGGAAGGCGTCCGGGCTCGACATCTCACCGATCCTGGCGGTGCCGGACACGCCGTACGCCACGGCGCTGCGCCGCACGCGTGCTCAGGACCATGGGCTCGACGCTGCCTTGGACAACACGCTGATCCAGCTGTGCGAAGGCGCCCTGCTCGACGCTGCCCCGGTCTCGCTCGAACTGCCCGTACGCAACGTCAACCGGACCGTTGGCACGATGCTCGGCTCGTACGTCACGCGCCGGTACGGCCAAGGCGGGTTGCCGGCCGGAACCATTGACATCACGTTCCGCGGCTCGGCCGGCCAGTCGTTCGGCGCGTTCGTGCCGAGCGGCATCATCCTGCGGCTGATCGGCGACGCGAACGACTACGTCGGCAAGGGCCTCTCCGGCGGCGTGATCGCGGCGCGGCCCGACGAGCACGCGCCATTCGCCGCCGAGCACAACGTGATCGCAGGCAACGTCATCGGCTATGGCGCCACGAGCGGGGAGATCTACCTCCGCGGTGTCGTGGGCGAACGGTTCTGCGTGCGCAACTCGGGGGCCACCGCCGTCGCCGAGGCCGTCGGCGACCATGCGCTGGAGTACATGACCGGCGGGGTCGCCGCGATCCTCGGCTCTACCGGGCGCAACGTCGGGGCGGGCATGTCCGGTGGGGTTGCCTACGTACTCGACCTCGACCCGTCTCTGGTCAACGGCGAACTCGTCGATGTCGTGGCGCTGACCGGCGAGGACGCGGTGGCCTTGGCGGCGATGCTCGAGCAGCACGTGGCCCTGACTGGCTCGATCGTGGCCAGCGGGTTGCTGGCCGACTGGTCGGCCGCGATCGAGCGGTTCGCGGCGATCGTGCCACGCGACTACCGCCGGGTCCTCGAGGCCACTCGCCGCGCGGAAGCCACCGGCGCGGACGTAGATGAAGCTGTCATGGCCGCCGCCCGCGTCTGAGCCCCGCGGATCACGCGTAGCGGCGGGCGATCGCCTCGGCCCGGGCGCCGTAGCCACCGCCGAACATGACCGCGTGCGCCAGCACCGGGTAAAGCTGTTGCAGCCCGATCCGCTCGCCCCAGCCGTCGGCCAGCGGCGAGACGTCCTGGTAGGCGGCCACGATCGTGTCGAGGTACGGCGTGCCGAACAGGTCGAGCATCGCCAGGTCGGTTTCGCGGTGGCCACCGTAGGCGGCCGGGTCGATCAGCCAGGCGTGGTCGGTGCCCCACAGCAGGTTGCCCGACCAGAGGTCGCCGTGCAGC
>JBKPQM010000260.1:0-10611 GCA_046734095.1 Actinomycetota bacterium
GCCCGGGACCGCGCACGCGATCCGCGCTCACGGCTTCAAACGTGCGCTCGTGCGCCGAGACGCTGATCGCGCGCTCGCGCGCCGCGGCCGCGCGCTGGCGTGCGACGGCCTCGCGCTGGCGTGCGACGGAGCGGGTCGCGCGAGCCTGCGCTACCGCGCGCGCATCCAATCGCTCACTCGCGCGCTGTCCGGCGACCCGGCGGATCGGCAGCGGTTGGGCGGGCGAGTTGTCGAGTGCCTGGGCGACGGCACTGTGACGCACGAGCCTGATGCGCAGCGCGGGCCGGCGCGGGCCGCGCCCGTCCTCCCGTTGCGCGTCCATGAGGCTCCCCACCGGACTCGATGGACGAGACGCCGAAAGGTCCACACGTTATGGGCGCTGGGCGTCCTTTCCGCCGACACGCTACGCCTCAGGGTCGTCCCGGTCAGCTCGGGGAAACGCGACACTACGCTCGGGGCATGCTGCGCTCCGTCATCCTCGCCGCGTCCCGCAATCACGGCATCGAGACGTTCGTGTCGAGCGCTCCGGTGTCGCGAACCGTGGTGCGGCGATTCGTCGGCGGAGCGGACACGTCCGCGGCGGTGGGCGCTGCTAGCGCCCTGGTCGAGGACGGTCTGAACGTAACCCTCGACCACCTGGGTGAGGACACCTCCGACGCCGAGCAGGCGGCGGCCATTGCCGAGGAGTACCTCAGCCTCCTGCAGGCGCTCGACCGGGCCGGCCTCGCCGAACGCCTTGGTCCGCTGACTGCCCGCGCCGAGGTCAGCGTCAAGCTCAGCGCGATCGGGCAAGCCCTTCCCGGCGAGGGGGAGAAGATCGCGCTCGAGCACGCGCGCCGTATCTGCGCAGCGGCCAAAACGGTCGGCGCGACGGTCACCCTCGACATGGAGGAGCACACCACCACCGACTCGACGCTGGCCACGTTGGTTGAGCTGCGGGCCGACTTCCCGGAAACGGCCGGGGTGTTGCAGTCCTACCTGCGGCGCACGGAAGGCGACTGCCGCGACCTGGCCGGGCCGGGCAGCCGAATCCGGCTGTGCAAGGGGGCCTACCAAGAGCCGGCGTCGGTGGCTTACCAGGACGAGCTCGACGTCGACCTGTCCTACGTGCGCTGCGCGAACATCCTGTTGGCCGGGCAGGGATATCCGATGTTCGCGACGCATGATCCGCGGCTGGTCGCCATCACCCGCGAGCGGGCGAAGTTCCACGGCAAGGGCCAACATGAGTATGAGCTTCAGATGCTCTACGGCGTTCGGCCGGCCGAGCAACGGCGGCTGGCGCGTGAGGGCGAGACCGTGCGGGTCTACGTTCCCTACGGCAGCGACTGGTACAGCTACCTGATGCGTCGCCTCGCCGAACGACCGTCGAATCTCTCCTTCTTCTTGCGTTCCTTGGTGAGCAAGCGATGAACGACGGACTGGCCATCATCGGCGGCGGCAAGATCGGCGAGGCGCTACTGTCCGGCTTGCTGCGCGGGCACTATTCGCGCGACGACGTCGTGATGGTCGAGAAGCACCCGGAACGCGCCGCATATCTGACGGCCACCCATGGAGTGTCCACTGTGGACGTTTCCGAGGCGGCCCGAGTCGCGCGCACGATCCTCGTCGCGGTCAAGCCGCAGGACATCGTGCCCCTGCTGGGGGAGCTCGCCCCGCAGGTGAGCGCCTCCCACGTGGTCGTGTCGGTCGCGGCCGGCGTGCCGACCGGGCGGATCGAGGCCGCGCTCGGGGCCGAGGTACCTGTAGTTCGCTGCATGCCGAACACGCCCGCGCTCGTGGACGAGGCGATGACCGCCATCTCACCGGGTGCCCACGCGACCGAGGGCCACCTGGCCGTAGCCGAGAAGCTGCTCTCCACGGTGGGCAAGGTCGTACGGGTGCCTGAGTCGCAATTGGACGCGGTGACCGCACTGTCCGGGTCCGGGCCGGCGTACTTCTTCTACCTGGTCGAGGCGATGATCGACGCGGGCATCCTGCTCGGCCTTCCCCGGGCCCTCGCGGCCGAGCTGATCGTCCAGTCGGCGGTGGGCGCCGCGGTGATGCTGCGCGATTCGGGCGAGCACCCAGTGCAGCTGCGGGAGGCGGTGACCAGCCCGGGTGGCACCACCATCGCCGCCATCCGCGAACTGGAGGTGCATGGCGTCCGCGCCGCACTGCTCGCCGCGATCGAGGCGGCCGCCGCCCGCAGTCGCCAACTCGGCGCGGGGCAGTAGCCGTCGCTCTCCGTCCCGTCCTCACTGCCGTCGAGTGGTGCGTTGTCGCTCGAGTAGTGCCTTATTGCGCACCACTCGACCCGGAACGCACCACTCAACGGAGTCGCTGAGCCGGCGGCGCGGGGCACAGCTATCGCATCGGTCTCATCAGTACCGATAAGCTGCATGAAGCACGTGCGTGTCGTCCGCCGGAGGGGAAGCCGGCGCACCGACACGTGCCAAAGGTCCGGTGACGTATGAGCACGTCTGCGCAATCAGGCGCCGGCAAGACCAGCAAGCCGCGGCGTTCTCGCACCACGAAAGAGGAGGCCGCCGAGGCGAGTATCGCTGAGGCGGGCTTGTCCGATGTACGGTTCCTGACCGTTGCCGAGGTGGCCTCGGTGATGCGGGTGTCGAAGATGACCGTGTACCGGATGGTGCATGGCGGGGATCTGCCCGCGGTGCGCGTGGGACGGTCGTTCCGGGTTCCCGAGAAGGCCGTGCACGATTACCTGCGCTCGGCCTACATCGAAGCGGGCTGAGCGGTCAGAGTAGGGTGGCGGACTGGTACACGCCTGGGCTAGCGCGCTGGGCATCATGATCGACATGCTGGGCCAGCCCGGCGTCAGTGAGGTTCGAGTATGGGTTCGGTGATCAAGAAGCGCCGCAAGCGGATGGCGAAGAAGAAGCATCGCAAGCTGCTCAAGCGCACGCGGGTCCAACGCCGCAACAAGAAGTAGCCACAGCCGAACCGACCCGAAAACAGTGCGCGCACGCTTAGGTGTGCCGAGTCACCGCGCGTAGAGGTAAGCCGCAGACGCGCCTAGACTGGGCGTTCCGTTCACCGTTGCAGCCGGGGGTCGCCATGTCCCGCGTCGTCCTGGTCACCGGGGTCAGTCGGGATCTGGGCAGTCGTCTGGCTGGGCAATTGGCGGCCGATCCGTCGCTCGATCGGGTGATCGGTGTCGACACCACCCCGCCGGGGAAGGACGACCTGGCCCGACTCGGGCGCACCGAGTTCGTCCGGGCGGACATTCGCAATCCGCTGATCGCGCGGGTGATCACGCACGCGAAGGTCGACTCGGTGGTGCACGCAGCGGTCACGGCAACGCCGCGTCGGGCCGGCGGGCGCACGTCGATGAAAGAGATGAACGTCATCGGCACGATGCAACTGCTCGCGGCGTGCCAGAAGTCGGAGACCGTGTCCCGGCTGATCGTCAAGTCGACGACCTCGGTCTACGGCTCGAGCCCGCGCGACCCGGCGGTGTTCACCGAGGACACGCCGGCCCGATCGGTACCGAGGTCCGGATACGGCAAGGACGCCGTCGAGGTCGAGGGCTACGTGCGGGGGTTCAGCCGGCGCCGTCCGGACATCACGGTCACGGTCTTGCGCTTCGCCAACTTCATCGGCCCGACCATCGACACGCCGTTAACCCGTTTCTTCGCCCTGGCGGTGGTGCCGACCGAGTTCGGCTACGACCCGCGGCTGCAATTCGTGCACGAGGACGACGGCATCGAGGTGCTGCGACTGGCAACGCTGGCTGACCATCCGGGCGTGTTCAACGTCGCCGGCCCTGGCACGATGCTGCTGTCGCAGGCGATCCGACGGGCGGGTCGGGTGGCGCTCCCGGTACCGGCGCCCGCGGTCCGGCTGGTCGGCAACCTGGTCCGCCGGGCCGGCGTCATCGACTTCTCGCCTGAGCAGCTGCGCTTCCTCTCCTACGGCCGCGTGGTCGACACCGAGCGCCTGCGCGCCCAGTTCCCCTACACGCCGAAGTACTCGACGATCGAGGCGTTCTCGGCGTTTCTCGCCGGCCGGCCGATCACCCCGATTGTTGCCCCGGAACGGATCCGCCAGGCGGAGCGCTCGGTCGGTAACGTCCTCGGCATCCGTGAGTTGGTGGCTTCCGAGCATGGATGAGGCCCAGGTGATCCAACTGCGCGCGGACGCCCCGGGGCCTGCGCCGAGGCGCCCGCGCCGAGCGACTCCGGCGCGGCCGCTGGGGTCGATCCCGCATCCGACCGCCGAGCCGGTCCTCGACCCCCCACCGACCGACGCGTCGGGTCTCGAGCGACGGATCGCCGCGGGGCTCGCGTTCCTGCGGCGGCGGCTGACCGGCGATTACGAGGTCGACGAGTTCGGCTTCGACCGGGAGTTGACCGACGAGATCATGCTCCCGGCGTTCCGCCCGTTGCTGGAGCGCTGGTTCCGGGCGGAGGTGATCGGCATCCACAACGTGCCCGCGACCGGTGGCGCACTGCTTGTCGGCAACCACGCGGGCGGGCTGTGGGCGCTCGACGCGGTGATGTGCACTGTGGCGGTTCATGATCGGCATCCGGCCCATCGCCACCTGCGGCTGCTGGGCGCCGACCTCGTGTTCACCACGCCGGTGCTGGGCGAGCTGGCCCGCAAGTCCGGCAGCACGCTGGCCTGCAACGCGGATGCGGAACGCCTGCTCGCCTCGGGTGAGCTCGTCGGGGTGTTCCCGGAGGGCTTCAAGGGCATCGGCAAGCCGTTCAGCGAGCGGTACAAGCTGCAGCGCTTCGGGCGCGGGGGATTCGTCGCCGCGGCGCTCAAGACCCGGGTGCCGATCATCCCGGTGTCGATCGTCGGCTCCGAGGAGATCCACCCGGTGCTCGCCAACGCCGGGCTGTTGGCCCGGCTGCTGAACTTGCCGTATTTCCCGATAACACCGACGTTCCCGTGGCTCGGTCCGCTGGGCCTCGTGCCGCTGCCCAGCAAGTGGTACATCGAGTTCGGTCCGCCGATCCCCACCCAGGATTACGGCCCGGACGCCGTCGACGATCCGATGCTGCTCTTCGAGCTCACCGACCGAGTGCGCGAAACCATCCAGAGCACGCTGTACCGGCTGCTCGCCCGGCGCCGATCGGTATGGCGCTGAGCCGTAGGCTGGACGGCGGAGGTCCAGACATGGGCTACCGGGTACTGGCCGACGGGGTCGCCGGCCTCCACTACGCGTACCTCGCTTACCTCCTGGCGGGCGGGTTCATCGCGTGGCGCTGGCCCCGGACGATCGCGGCGCACATCGTGGCTGCGATCTGGGCCGTGCTGATCATCGCAACTCCGGTGCCCTGTCCGTTGACGGCAGCGCAAAACGCCCTGCGCGAGCTCGGCGGTCAGCCGCCGCTGCCCGACAGCTTCATGAACATCTACATCCGCGGGACGTTCTACCCGGCTTCGCACGAGACGGATGTGCGGGTCGTGGTGGCCGGCATCGTCGCAGTGTCCTGGATCGGCCTCGCGCTGCGCCAAGTCAGGCGGGTGCAGCGCGAACGGCTGAACCGGGACGTGCGCGAGCCCGTCAAGCACGCTTGAGCCGGAGGCGTGCGCGAATTCGTCAAGCACGCTTGAGCCGGAGGCGTGCGCGAACTCGTCAAGCACGCTTGAGCCGGAGGCGTGCGCGAACTCGTCAAGCACGCTTGAGCCGAGGCACCGCGAGCTGACCACGCCGCCGCAGGGCCACCCCCGCGGTGACGCCTCCGGCGAGGGCACCTACGCCTACGGCCGCCGGGATGCCGATGCGCGCGGCCTTGCGTCCGGTGCGAAAGTCGCGGATCTCCCAGCCTCGGCGGCGCGCTTCGTCGCGCAGGGCCGAGTCGGGATTGACCGCGACCGGACGGCCAACGAGCGACAGCAGGGGCAAATCGTTGATCGAGTCGGAGTATGCCGCACACTGCGCCAAGTCCAGGCCTTCCCGGATCGCCAGCGCGCGTACCGCGGCGGCCTTGGCCTCGCCGTGTAGGACGTCGCCGATCAGATGCCCCGTGTACACGCCGTCTTTGGTCTCGGCGATGGTGCCCAGAGCCCCGGTCAGGCCCAGCCGACGCGCGATGATCTGGGCCAACTCGACCGGGGTCGCGGTCACCAGCCAAACCCGCTGGCCGGCGTCGAGATGCAGCTGAGCCAGCGCCCGCGTCCCGGACCAGATCTTGTCGGCCATCTCCTCCTCGTAGATCTCCTCGCCGAGCCGGACGATGTCGTCGACCTTCTTGCCCGCGACGAACGCCAGCGCCGAGTCTCGTGCGATGTGCATGTGATCTCGCGATTCGCCGCGCACCCGCAGCCGGGTCTGGCGGAGCGCGAACCGGGCCAGGTCCTGCCAGGAGAAGAACTTCCGGGCCGCGAGACCCCTAGCGAAATGAAAGATCGACGCACCGACCATCATCGTGTTGTCGACGTCGAAGAATGCGCCCGCCATGGGATCCGGCGGTATCGCGAGCGCGGCCTCGAGCTCGAGCGCCGCTGACTCGAACGGCGTATCTGGCATCTGGCCGACCTCCGGGGCGTCCGCGGCGGGCCCAGCCTAACGAGAAGGTGTCTGCGAATGCAGGGGCCCGGACGCCGGCGGTGAAGAGGGCCCGCGGCTGCCGCCGGTCGGGGCGTTCGGCCCGCCAGGCGTCGGCGCGATCGTCCCGGGCGGGGCCGGCCCGCACGGGCTGGTACAGGGCAGCGGACCAAGGTCGTCGCTGGACGTCTGGACGAGGCAGCTGCAGCCGAGGTCGGCGCGCAGCCGGTTCGCCCGCTCGAGCACCCGATCGGCGAGCAGCTTCGACGAGACCGCTCGGTCGTGCAAAGGTCCGGCCGGGATGCGATCGGCGATCGCGGTCAGCCGGGACACCTGCCCCGGCGTCCACTTCAGCAGGGTGGGCAGCGGGTCGGCCGAGCCGGTGCGCGCAGCCTGGCCGCTCAGCAGTCGGCTGGCGTTGCGCAGGTCGCTGTCGGCGTCGGTCAGCGTGCCGGTGATCAGACCTGCGGTGTGGGCGTTGATGCTGCCCGGGGCGGCCGGCCCGGACGCGCCGGACCGCGAGAGCAGCCTGGCGGCCTCGTCCACCCGCCGCTTGGCCAGGGTGAGGTACTCCCTCCCGCGGGCGCCGTCCCCGCTGGTCAATGAGAGCTGGACGTTCTCGCCGGCGCGTTTGAGCCCATACAGCGAATCGCCAGGGAGCGTGGTGCGACTCAGCCACACGGCGCCGGTAAGTAGCAGCGCGAACACGGCGAGCAGGATGCCGACGGCGACAAGCGGCCGGCGCAGCGGTATCCGACGCCAGGCGGCGCGCACCCCGTCCAGGGCACGCTCTCTGCCCCTGCGCGGCGCGGCGCTGTCCTCGGCCGTCACCCCCTCCGCGACCAGCCGAGGAGTCACGGCGACCAGCTGCGCACGCAACTCCGCTCGGAACTGCGGATCCGGCTTCGGTGGCGGGAGGGCGGCCAGCCGGTTGACCAGCGCGCTGATCACCGGGTCGCTCGACGTCGCGGGATCGGGGTAGCGCCGCGACGGCACGAGGCGAGAGCGCAGGTCAGCCATCGGCCACCTCGCTCGAGAACGCACGGCACCGGTCCTTCGAGGAGTGCAACGATGCGCGGCCGCTGCGGTTACCGCTCGGACGGGCCGACGTCACTACAGGTCACCCCGGACGAGGTCCGCGAGTTTCCGAACTGCCCGATGCTGGAGCGCCTTGACCGCCCCGTCGTTCTTGCCCATGACTTGAGCCGTCTCGCTAACCGACAGGCCCTGGATGAAGCGCAGCGTTACGCAGTCGCGCTGGAGGTGGCCGAGCTGGCCGACGGCCCGCAACAGGTGCTCGATGGTCAGCGCGTTGAGCACTGACGCTTCGGGACCGGGCTCGCCGTCGCCGCTCTCGACGATGTCCGGGGTCGTTACCTCCAGGCGATTCCGGGCCGACTTGACGTGGTCGATGACGATGTTGCGCGCGATCGTGACGAGCCACGCGCCGATATCGCGGCCCTGGTTGCTGACGCCGCCGATGCGGCGTAGGGCGCGCAGGAACGTCTCGCTGGTGAAGTCCTCCGCCGTCGCCCGGTCGTAGACCCGGTAGTAGATGTAGCAGTAGACGGTGTCGAAGTAGCGGTCGTAGAGCTGGCCGAAGGCCTCGCTGTCGCCTTGCTGCGCACGCGCGACGAGTCCCCACGTGTCGACCTGAGTGTCCACAGGCTGCGGTTGAGCGGGCGGGCACGCTGCCTCGTCGGGGGAGCGGCCGGCGGGCGGCGCGCCGAGCGTCGGGTCGGCGGACCTTGCGGCCGGTCCGCGGCCGGCCATCGAGTACGCGGGCTCGGCCACGAGGGCCTGCACGACCAGGTCGAGCAGGACCCGCAGCCCCGCGCCGTCGCGTCCCGAACCGTATTTCACGGTCAGCAACTAACCATTTCTCGCGAGCATGCGCCAACTTCACGTAAGGACCGGCCCGGACTTGCGTGTGTGCCGCCAGCAGGCAAGGCTCGCTTTCTCGCGCCGACTACCGCCCCTTGCGGAGGGACCGTGACCCTGAACGGCAATGAGGCCGTCCCGACCAGCGTTTCGGATCTCGTGCGGCGGGGCGCGCGGGCGACGCCCGATCGAGTCGCCTTGATCGACGGGGCGACACGCCTGACCTGGTCCGAGCTCGACGCGCGCGTAAGCGCCGCGGCCCTGGCGTTGCGGGCGGCCGGCCTGGACGACGGCGATCGCCTCGCGCTGCAGCTGGGGACGGGCGTCGACTTTGTGCTGCTCTACCTCGGCGCGGGCCGGGCGGGGTTGGTGGTCGTCCCAGTCAATCCGGCGTACACGCTGCCCGAGCTCACCCACGTGCTGAACAACTCGGGGGCGCGCCTGCTCGTCGCGAGCGAGACGGTGGCGACAGTCTCGCCGCCTCGGCGCACTGCTGCGGATCTGCTCGGCCAGGCACCCCCGGGCGAGGATCCGCACCGCGACCGGGTCGGTGAGGAGGTCGCGGTGCTGCTCTACACGAGCGGCACCAGCGGCCGGCCGAAGGGTGCCATGCTCTCCACCCGGGCCCTGCTGGCCAATCTCGCGCAGGTAGCGGCACTCGATCCGCCGATGATCACCGGTTCGGACGTGGCGTTCGTGCCGTTGCCGCTCTTCCACGTCTTCGGGCTGAATGCCGGGCTGGGCATCGCCCTCGATGCCGGCGCCGCCACGGTGCTGGCGGATCGCTTCGACCCCGTTGAGTCGTTGGCCACGATGGCGGCCGAGCACGTGACGGTCGTGATCGGTGCGCCGGGGATGTTCGCCCAGTGGGCGCGTCTGGACCTCGGGCCGGCCTTCGCGTCGGTGCGCTACGCGCTCTCCGGGTCGGCGCCGCTGCCCGCCGCGCTGGTCGAGCAGTACGCGTCGCGCGGCATCGTGCTCTATGAGGGGTACGGGCTGACCGAGGCGGCGCCGGCCGTCACGCTGAACCGCTCGGCCAAGGGCGGCTCGATCGGGACCCCGCTGCCGGGCGTCGAGGTGGAGCTGCGCGATCAGGACGGTGCGCCGATCGAAGAGGACGACGATCCGGGCGAGCTGTTCGTCCGGGGGCCGAACCTGTTCTCCGGCTATTGGCCCGACGGCGCCGGCGGCCCTGACGCCGATGGATGGTTCGGCAGCGGCGACATTGCCGTGCGCGATGATGATGGGGATCTGATCCTGGTCGGGCGGTCCAGCGAGCTCGTGCTGGTGAACGGCTTCAACGTGTATCCGGCCGAGGTGGAGTCCGTGCTGGGCGCCCAGCCCGGTGTCGCCGAGGTCGCGGTGGTCGGCGCGGATGACCCGGAGACCGGCGAAGCGGTGGTGGCCTACGTGGTGCCGGCCGCAGGTGCGTCGCTCGACCCGGGCCGGTTGCTGGCGGCGGCGTCCCGATCGCTCGCCAGGTTCAAGCTGCCGCGCGAGGTGTCAGTTGTCCCGTCGTTGCCGCACACGGTGACCGGCAAGGTGATGAAGTGGCGGCTGCGGGGAGAATCTCCTCATGGCGCCGAATGATCACCACGTCACGCTGATCACCCGGGTTGGCTGCCATCTGTGCGACGGTGCCGCCGCCACGCTGGCCCGGCTGCGCGCCGAGCTGGGCTTCGGCTACAACGAGCTGGACGTCGACGCCGACCGGGACCGCCGCAACGAGTACTCCGACCGTGTGCCCGTGATCCTCATCGACGGCAGGGAGCACGGCTACTGGCGCGTCGAGGAAGCGCGCTTCCGCGCGGCGCTGGCCCGCTAACGCTCCCAATCGTTGAGTGGTGCGTTCCGCGTTCAGTGGTGCGTTGTATAGCGCACCACTCACGAGATAACCCACCACTCAACTGGACGGGGGCGCATCCGGGCGAGCGGGTTTAGCAGGGCGGGTCGGCACCGTGGGTGGTGCGATCCTTCGGTAGGTCGGGGGGTCGGGAGTGGTAGTGGTGGCCGGTGGGGCTGGTCCAGGTGTGGCTGCCGTCGGGTTCGCGGTGGGGGGTCCAGTTGGCTTGGTGTTTGGCGGTGTGGTGCCGGCGGCATAGCGCCTCGAGATTCTCGGGGTTGGTGGATCCGCCGCTGTCGTAGGGAATCCGATGGTCCAACTCGCAGCGCTGCGCCCGGCGGTTACAGCCGGGGAAGGTGCAGGTCTGGTCGCGGGCGATGACGAACTC
>JBKPQM010000261.1:0-7373 GCA_046734095.1 Actinomycetota bacterium
GCTCAAACGTCACGACCCGGCACTGTCGGCTGAGTCAGAGACTGACCTGAGCGCACCGGGCCTGTCCACCGCGGCCCGACTGCGGCGTGCGTTCAGCGGAGTGCTGTCTGTATCAGCCCGACGGGGGGCGCGGGCTTCCGCTGGACAGTCGCCGAGGGGGTCTGCGAATCTGCGTGCGTGGGGCTGAATTCGACGTCTGCCGTCATCCTCGGGGTGCTGCACGACGGGACGGCAACCGGCGGCGAGATCGTAGCTGCGGCGTCGCGCCGGCTGACCGCTCAAGGCGGTGTCACGCGCAGCCAGGTCTACCGTGAGCTTCCGGCGCTCGCGCAGGCCGGCTACATCAAGGCCGGCAAGGAGGGCGCTCGGTCCAGCCATCCCTATTCGATCACCCCGGCCGGGCGAAAGGCCTTCGTCCAGTGGGCATCCACGCCCAATGGCAACGACTCAGTGCGCAGCCAAGCTGTACTTCGGCTAGGGTTTGGCGCGCACCTGTCGACCAAACAGCGTCAAGAGATCATCGAGGCGGCCCGGCAGGAACACGAGGCGGCCCTCGCCGCACACAAGAAGGATGCCGCCGAGTTGAAGAAGGCGGGTGACACGTACGGCGCGATCGCCGTCGAATTCGCCATCGCCTACGAACGGGCGCTGATCCGATGGCTCGACACGGTCCCGACCAGTTGAACCCGGTCGAGCGGCTGCGCGAGATCTGCCTCGCCCTGCCCGAGACGACTGAGCGACCAACCCACGGCGAAGCCGGGTTCTTCGTTCGTGACAAGAAGCTGTTCGTGACACTGGACGACCACCATCACGGCGCCGACCACCTGGCGTTCTGGTGCGCCGCGCCGCAGGGCGTCCAAGAGGCGTGCGTCGGACACAACCCCGAGCGGTACTTTCGTCCGCCTTACGTCGGTCACCGGGGCTGGCTGGGTGTCCGCATCGACGACGACGATCCGCCGTGGGACGAGATCGCTGAGGTCGTCCGTGACGCCTATCGGCAGGTGGCCCCGAGATCGCTGACCGCCCGGCTAGAGCAGTAGCGGGGGGCATAGGCGGCGAGGAAGGGGGCACAGACGGTACCGTGATGGGACGTGACCGACGTCCCCGCGGAGCTCAAAGAGCTCTCCTCAACCATGTCCAGCATCGAGGCCGTCCTCGATGTGGGCAAGCTGCGCGCGACGGCCGAGGAGCTCGAGCAGCAGGCGTCGGCGCCCGATCTCTGGGGCAACCCTGATAATGCGCAAAAGGTGACAAGCCAGCTGTCGGCGGTCCAGGGTGAGATCCGGCGCGTTGCGGATCTCAAGCGACGCCTGGACGACGCCCAGGTGCTGTGGGAGCTGGCCGAAGACGCCGGCGACCAGCAGGAGAAGGCCGAGGCCGAGGCCGAGGTCGCGTCGCTGCGCACGAGCATCGACGAACTCGAGGTCCGCACGCTCCTCAGCGGCGAGTACGACTCCCGCGAGGCACTCGTCACGATCCGCTCCGAGGCCGGCGGCGTGGACGCGGCCGACTGGGCCGAGATGCTGCTGCGCATGTATCTGCGCTGGGCCGAGCGGCACGGCTACCCGACCGAGGTCCTCGACACGTCCTACGCGGAAGAAGCCGGCATCAAGTCAGCCACTTTCCAGGTCAAGGCGGCGTACGCCTACGGCACGCTCTCGGTCGAGCAGGGCACGCACCGGCTCGTGCGCATCAGCCCGTTCGACAACCAGGGCCGGCGTCAGACCAGCTTCGCCGGCGTCGAGGTGCTGCCGGTGGTCGAGCAGTCCGACCACATCGAGATCCCCGACGACGACATCCGGGTCGACGTGTACCGGTCGAGCGGGCCCGGCGGGCAGGGTGTGAACACCACCGACTCGGCGGTGCGCATCACCCACCTGCCCACCGGCATCGTGGTGAGCTGCCAGAACGAACGCAGCCAGATCCAGAACCGGGCCAGTGCCATGGCGGTGCTGCAGGCCAAGCTCCTCGAACGACGCCGTCAGGAGGAGCAGGCCAAGATGGATGCCCTCAAGGACAGCGGTAACAGCTGGGGAAACCAGATGCGCAGCTACGTTCTGCACCCCTACCAGATGGTGAAGGATCTGCGCACCGGACACGAGGTCGGCAACCCGCAGGCCGTCCTCGACGGGGAGATCGACGACTTCATCGAGGCGGGTATCCGGTGGCGCCGCAGCAGCGCCGCCACAACCGGTAGGTAAACTTCCCGCCCGTGATCCGACTCGACCACGTCAGCAAGCTCTACCCGGCGGGTTCGCGTCCGGCGATCGAGGACGTGACCATAGACATCGCGAAGGGCGAGTTCGTCTTTTTGATCGGCCAGTCCGGCTCCGGCAAGTCGACCGTCCTGCGGCTGCTGCTGCGCGAGGAGCTTGCCACGGCCGGCAAAGTGTTCGTTGACGGCCGCAACGTGGGCCGCCTTCGGAGCCGGCGCGTGCCGGAACTGCGTCGCAAGATCGGCTGTGTGTTCCAGGACTTCCGGCTGCTGCCGAAAAAGACCGCGTACGACAACGTGGCCTTCGCGCTAGAGGTGATCAACAAGTCGCAGCGCATGATCCGCCGCGCCGTTCCCGAGGTACTCGACCTCGTCGGCCTCGACGGCAAGGCGCAGCGTATGCCGCACGAACTCTCCGGCGGCGAGCAGCAGCGGGTGGCCATCGCCCGCGCATTCGTCAACCGGCCGCTCGTCCTGCTCGCCGACGAGCCCACCGGAAACCTCGACCCGGACACCAGCCAGGGCATCATGACCCTGCTCGAGCGCATCAACCGCACGGGAACCACGGTGCTTATGGCCACCCACGACAACAACATCGTTGACGCCATGCGCCGACGCGTGATCGAACTCGACAACGGACGCATCGTGCGGGACCAATCCCGCGGCGTCTACGGCGTCACCCGCTGAACAAACGCCGAGCGAAGGAAACCATGCGCGCCAGTTTCGTCATGTCAGGTGTGGGCCAGGGCCTGCGCCGCAACGTTCTGATGTCGGCCGCACTCATGATGATCACCTTCGTGTCGCTGTACTTCCTAGGCGGCTCGCTGCTGACCAGCAAGGAGATCGACAAGTTCCGACAGAAGTACGAGGACAAGCTCAACGTCTCGATCTATCTGTGCGGGCCAACGAAGAATGACAGCTGCAAACAGCCGTTCAGCGCCGCCCAGAAACAGCAGCTCCAGACCAGGCTGAGCTCCGACCCACAGATCCTGAGCGTGAAGTACCTGAGCCAGCAGGAGATCTTCAGGAACAATCCGGATTATCTGGGCCCGAAGAACAGCGATCTGCTGACTCCGAGCGACTTCCCGAACGAGTTCGTCGTCAAGCTGAAGGACCTCAAGAATGACTACCCGGCAGTGGCCGCGCGATATGCGACGGCGCCGGGCGTCGAGGCGGTTCAGAGTCAGGACGAGAGTCTCAAGACAATCTTGGGCATCTTCGACTCGTCCCGAGTCGGAGCCCTTGTTTTCGCATTGGTCGTGCTGATCGCCGCAGTACTGCTCATGGCCATCACCATCCAGGTGGCCGCGGCGCAGAGACGTAACGAGACCAACATCATGCGCCTGGTCGGCGCCTCACGATGGATGACGCAGATCCCGTTCGTGATCGAGGCAATGATCATCGCCGTGATCGGCGGTCTCCTGACGATCCCGGCGCTGTGGTTCAGCAAGACCTACGTCCTCAACGGCATCTTCGGTCATTCGGTGAGCCACGGCGTGCTGCCTGACCTGTCGCTCGGCGACGTGCTGGTCGCCAGCGGCGAAGCCGCGGCGGTGGGTATCGTGCTCGCCGTCGTCACGGCCTACGTCACGCTGCGCGCCTATGTCCGACTGTGATGGCTGCCAAGCAAGGCGGCCGCAAGCTCATCGCGCAGAACCGTAAGGCCCGGCACGACTACGCCATCCTCGACACGTACGAGGCGGGCATTGCCCTGACCGGGACGGAGGTGAAGTCCCTACGCCTGGGCCGGGCATCCCTCGTCGACGGCTTCGCGACCATCGACGACGGCGAGGTGTTCCTCCGCAACGTCCACATCCCCGAATACACCGAGGGCAGCTGGACCAACCACGAACCGCGGCGCACCCGAAAGCTGCTCCTGCATCGAGCCGAGATCTTGCGGCTGATCGGGAAGACGAAAGAGAGCGGGCTCACGCTCGTGCCGCTGTCGCTCTACTTCAGCGATGGCAAGGTCAAAGTCGAACTGGCTCTAGCTCGGGGAAAACGTGCGTACGACAAGCGGCAGGACCTAGCTCGCCGCGATGCCGACCGCGAGATCCGCAAGGCGATGGGCCGCCGCGCGAAGGGCATCGGATAGTCGCATGGGTCAAATGAATTGGCCACCGGTGGTTGGCTCAGCGCCATGAGCTACACCTGGCGCTCGCTCGAGGTCGCCGATATCCGGCCATGGTCGGAGTTGACCAAGATCGTTTCGGATGCAGACGACCTGGACGAAGCGTATTCGGCCGAGGATCTCGCCGAGGAGCTCGACGACCCGACCATCGATGCGAGGCACGACACCGTAGCCGTGCACGACGCGGACGGCACGTTGGTCGCCGCGGGCCAGGTCATGGCGCCGATGCTGCGCGGAGACGGCGCGATACGGGCCAGCTTCTCGGGCCTCGTGCATCCGGCCTACCGGGGTCGCGGCATCGGCTCCGAGCTGATCGGGCGGCTGGACCGCCGCGCCCGCGAGCGGGCGGCACAGCAGCATCCAGGCGCGGCCGTTCAACTGAGCACGCACGTCGGGTCGGGTGTCCGGGACGCCCGGGCGCTGCTCGAGGTGTGCGGGTACCACGCGGCGCGCTACTTCCACGCGCTGGGCCGCCGGCTCGACCACGTGGCAGCGGCTGCCGATGTGCGCGTGCAGCCGTATGACGCGGCGCGCGACGCGGAGGTGCACGCCGCGCACGTCGAGGCGTTCAGCACGCATTGGGGATACGCGCGCCCGGACGACGCGCAGTGGCGCGCCTGGTTCACCGGGTCGCGGACGTTCCGCCCGGCGTACTCCATGCTCGGGCTGGGTCCGGACGGCAGCATCGACGGGTACGTGCTCACTTACCAGTACCAGCCGGGCGAGTTGTACGTCGGGCAGCTCGGCGTACGCCCGGCCGCCCGGGGGCGCGGGCTGGCCCGCGCGATGCTGCTGCGCACCCTCGCGGTCGCCGCGGCGCACTTCGACGTCGTGAAGCTGCACGTCGACAGCGAGAACGCCGACGGGGCCGGCCGGCTCTACGAGTCGATGGGCTTCACCAAACTGCGCAGCAGCGTGATCTACGAGCGCGTGCGGGAATAGTTGCCGCCGCGACCTTAGGACTGCCGGCGGGCTCGGCTTCGTGCCTGCTGGGCGCGCTGGCGCTCCTCAGCGACGAGCACTCCGTAGGTGAAGCCGTCCTCGCCTTGACCGGCCGCGTCGGCGGCCAGCCGGCGGAGCAGCTCCGCGGCCACGACGCTGTCCTGGAATTCGCCTAGCAGTTCCTGCAGCTTGGCGATGTGCTTGGCCAGGCTGTCCGCCCCGGCATCGCCTCCCACGGCGGTGGCCTCGGCGGCGTAACGGACTCGCTTGCCCGCCTTACGGGCGGCGTGCATTTGCTCGTCGGTACCGGACGGGCGCGAGGCGCGGCGCAGTCGCTTGCCGAGAGTGCGCTCGACGCGATCGAGCGCTTCGCGCAGGGTGGCGGCCGGACGCCCGGCCGCCGCCGTGAACGGCGGATCGTCGCGCCAGCGCATCGCCTCGGCGAGCAGTTCGGCGTAGCGGTCACCGGCCATCACTTCGAGCAGCACGGCGCGGTGCTCGGCCAGCTCACGGCTCAGCTCGCGGTCGACGTGCTCGGCGACCGGGCCGACGACCAGATCGTCGGGCAGGTTGGCAATCTCGGCCAGGAGCCGGGCTCGCAGCACCTCCGTATCGCGGACGCCGCCCAGAACCCCCGCGTACCAGCGCAGTTCGTCCTCGAACCGCTTCGCCTGCTCGGCGTCGAAGCAGTATTCGAAGGTGCGCAACGTGCTGCGCAGGCGACGCGACGCGACCCGGGTGCGATGCACCGAGTCCTCGACATCGCGCAGGATGGCGAAGTGGCCGGCGACGAGAGCGTCGCACTGCTGAGAGATGTAGTCGACCAGGACGGCACCGGCCGACGTTCGCGGCGTGCCGACGCCCTCGTTGCCGACGCCCAGAAGTGCGCGGGCGACCTTCGTCCGGCTGGTGGACGCAACCGCGCCCGCCGCGATCAACTTTGCCCCGATCTCGGCCAGCACGGCTGGCGAGCCGGCCGGGCCCAGCTCGATCTCGGCTTCCTGCCAGCGGCCCGCGCGCACCTCCGCGGCCAGACCCGTGGCCCGTACGTCGTCCTGGGCCACCTCGGTGACCAGTTCGTCGGCCGGGTCGCAGATCCGATGTCGGGTGCGCGTGACGTCAAGGCGCACCGCGGCGGCGATCGGCTTGTCTCGGACGAACGGGCGCAGCAAGGTCCGCAGCGCTTCGGGCGGCGCGTCGGTGGCCGGCCAGCGCAGCTCGGTGCGCTCGCCGGCTCCGGGTACCTTCAGCTGCCAACCCGTGTCGACCTCGCCCACCCGGCGGCGCAGGGTGAGGCGATAGCGCAGCAGGTCGTGATCGCCCGTGTCGTAGTACGTGCTCGCCAGGTGCACGGTGTCGACGTCGACGGGCTGACCGGGATCGGCCAGCGCTGGCATGACGAAATCTGGAGCAATGTCATATTTGCTCTCGATCTCGCGGGCCGCTGTTGGCCGCTCGTCTGCCACATCCTCAGTTGTACCGGCCTGGAATGCCGTGCGGGTATCCTTGGATTTACTCACAGCTAGGGGGTGAATGGTCTCGACTCCGGACGTCGAGGCAGGGGAAGCGGGCCGAGGATCGCGTTGCTGACCTCGTTAATCATGCGACGCACATCGATAAGCGCCGATTCCAATCGCGCTGAGTTCGCTCTCGCTGCCTAAGCGATAGCGTCTCCGTCAGCCCGGGTTCGTCACCGGCCCGGTTAGCTGGCGTCAGCTAGGTGACTGACCGTCGTCGCCGGTCGCGGGCGCCGACGGGACACCTCACAGCGACTGGGCCCGTCACACCGGCTCGTGTGCAAGACCGGTGGGGCCGAGTAGCGGCAGCGCACACTGCGCCCGGAGAAGCCCTGTTGAGGCGACGGAGGACGCGGGTTCGATTCCCGCCACCTCCACCACCGCAGCCCCGGGATCCGGGGCTGCGCGTCTTTGCCAAAGTCGCGATACCAGCGTCGCCGTCGCTATCGTTACCGAGCATGCTGCGCTGGTGGCGGAGCGTCAGCACAAGGGGCAGGGTCCTCATAGCGCTGTTCCTCCTGTTGACCGGGGGCCTTTTGTTGCTGGTTGGCGTCGCGTGGCTGGGGTT
>JBKPQM010000262.1:0-9352 GCA_046734095.1 Actinomycetota bacterium
ATGGTGGCCCGGCGAACGGCGCCGGACGACGGCTGTGAGCATGGCCCCGCCGACAGCGGCCACCAGGATTCCGCTGGCGATGCCGAGCCACCCGAGCACGACCTCGCCGGCGAGTCCGGCGGTGGTTGTGAGCAGCAGCCCGATGACGAGGACGCCACCGGTGTGCGTGAGCGTCACTGTCGCGCCGACGACCAGAGCATCCCGCGGCCTCCCCTGCCGACCGGCGATGTAGGCCGCCATCACGGTCTTGCCGTGCCCGGGAAGCGCGGCGTGCCCCGCGCCGAGCCCGAGCGCCAAGACGACCGCGAGCATGCCCACGAGCGGGGTGAGGTGGCCGCCGACGAGGCGCTCTAACGCGCGGTCCGCTCCGGCAATCAAGCGGCTCACCGGGTCGCCGCGATTTGCGCGGGCGGGCGGTCCGAGCGCAGCGGGCCCGTCGCCCGGCTCGATGCTCAGTCGGGCCGAGCGTTGGTCGAGCGGCGATCCGAGCAGGTCGGTCGGGTACGAGCGCAGCCCGTCGCTCGCCGAGCGCGCCGGGACGGCCGGGTCGACCGGGTGCACCCCGTGCCCGGTGGCGGTCAGCTCGCGCCATCCGATTCGGTCGGCCCGATAGCTGTTGGCGACCTCCACGGTGGACTTCGCGCTCAGATCAGCGCCGGCTGACAGGGCGCAGGTGATCCGGGTCGTGCGTAACCCCGCGCTGCCGGGCCGGTACTCCAAGCCCGTCGGCCGCACCGTCCACCTGAGACGTTGCCCGTCTACCCGCACAGCGAAGTTGTCCGCGAGCGCAGCGCAAACCTGGGAGTTGTACGCGGCGCTGCCCTCAGCGGCGACGGCCGCGCGTTCCTGCAACGTCGGCAGCTCAGCGAGGTCGACGACGGCAGCGACCCCGACCCGGTTCGGGTAGAGGTCGAGCGCCACGGCCTGGTTGACCGAGAAGTTGCCGAGCGGGTGCGCCGAAGCGGACTGGGCTGGCAGCGCCAGCACGACGCCGGTGATGCCGAGCGCCGCCAGCCCGAGCCACATCCGCCGGCTCCTCCTGAACCGCCGGATGGGTCCCTCAGTTCGCCGAGGGCGAGAGCGCATCTCTGCCTTATCCGGCCCAATTCGCGTCCTCGCGCGAGCGCTCATCGCGCACCTAGCTTCGACAGCGCCGCGTGCGCGACCGGGGCGTAGAGCGGCGAGAAGCGCGGGTTCAACGCGAGCGCCGCGCTGAGGTCCCGGCGAGCGTCGCTGGTCTGGCGAAGCGACGCCTCGATCATGCCGCGATGGAACAGATACGTTGCGTTGCGCGTACCGAGCGCGCTCGCCTGGCGGGCATAGGACAGCGCCCGCTGGTCAGAGCCCGCCTGGTGCAACGCCCAGCCCAACACGTCGGCAACGTCGGCGAAGTGACGCCGCGACCACTCCCGCTGTGCGGCCCGCACCGCGTCGGCCGGCCGATCCTGGGCGATGGCGAGCTGCGCGGCGCCGAGGTCGTCCGTGCCGCCGTTCGCCGTGAACAGGCGCAACGCCGCGGCAGCGAGTGCGAGCTGCTCGTCAGCGCGCGCCGGCTGCCGGGCGGCGCGCCGCAGGTCCGCGTATTCGATGAGGTACGCGGGCGCCGGGTATCGCGCAGTGAGTTCCGCATACCCAGCGAGTGCGTCGCTGACGCGCCCAAGGGCGGCCCCGACGCGTGCCGGTCCGGCGAGCAGCGGCAGGTACGACGAATCCGCCGCCCGCCCGGCGGCGTACTCGGCAGCCGCGGCGCTCAGCCGCCCGGTCTGCCAGGCGAGTTCGCCGAGTTGGTAGCGGCAGAACGCGATGTCGGCCGGATCGACCGCGGCAACCAGCGCGCGCCGCATCAGCGACTCGGCCTCGTCGAGCCGGCCATGCAGCTCGAGGTCGTACGACGCTCGGGCATAGGCGGCCAGCCCGGGGCGCAGGTCGAGCATTCGTTGCACCGCCGATGTGGCAGCGGCCGCATCGCCGAGCTGGGTTTGCGCGTCGGCGAGCACGCCGTATGCGTCGGCGGAGTAAGAGTCGATACGCAAGGCGCGCCGGGCGAGGTCACGCGCCGCGGCGAAATTGTGCCGGGCGTTGGCGAGAGCTCCGAGCCCGGTGAGCGCGGCTGCGTTGTCGTCGCGGCGGATAGTGATCGAGCGGCGCAGTGCGCCCTCCGCCTTGGGGTAGAAAATGGGGTCGGCTGTGACGCGCGCCTGCTCGAGGTAGGCGCCGCCGAGCGCGGCCCAGGTGTCGTAGTCGCTGGGCAGGTCGCGCAACCGCGCCTGCGCCCGCGTGATGCTGGTGGCCAGTCGATCGACTGGAGATGCCACCGCCGGCACGGCTTCGACCTTGTCGGAGCCATGCCGCAGACCGACCACGCCGCCGACGCTGGTGACCAGCAGCGCGGCGAGCCCGATGATTACGGTCCGGCGTCGCACCATCGTGACCTCCTCGCTTAGCCCGGGTGGGTACGCCGGCGACTGGCCGGCGCACCCACCTCGGATCCGGGAACGGTTAGCGGTCGAGCGTGTCCTGACCGGGTGCGGGTGGTGTCCCCACAGCCGGCGCCGCACGGCGACGTCGCATCAACCAGACGGCGCCCAGCAGCACCAGGGCTGCCGCACCGGCACCGCCGCTGGCCGCGGCGATCGTGGTGCTGTTGTTGTTGCTGGTGGACTGACGAGAGGCGGCAGCCGGGGCTGTGCCCGGCGCCTTCTCGGCCGGTGCGGCTGGTGTCGACGTGGCCGCGGCGGGCACCTGCGCCTGCGCGATGGCGCCGGCGGCGGTACCACTCTTGGCGCCGCCGTTGACCGCGCCCACGTTCGGCAGCGCGAGGTACGGGAACGACGAGCTGAAGGCGTTGTCGTTGGCGTTCACCGCGTCGCCCTTGGCCAGTGCGGGGACCAGCTTGCCGGTCTGGGCCGCGCCTTCCAGCGCCTGCAGTTCGATGTCCACGACGTCGTCGGTCAACCGGCGTCCGTTCGGGAAGCCTTGCAGGTCGCCGCCGAGCACGCCGAGCCGGTTAGGCGTGGCGGTCGGCTTGATCGACAGGTTGAGCCGTAGCATCTCGGACGGACGGAACCGGCTGGAGATCACGTCGGCGTTGTTCAACTGGGAGTTGAGGTCCGCCTTGATCGGCCCGCCGGCCTTCGTCGTGATCCCGGTCAGGAAGATCTCCACGAGGTCATTGCGCGGCGTGGCCGGCGCTTTCAGGCCGTAGATGGCCTGGATCAACTGCGGCACTTCGGGATTCGTGACCCGAGCGACCACCGGCGCGATCGAGGCATCCTTGTCCGGCGGGAGCGCGTTGAACGCGTCCTTCAGGTTCGCCGGTACCACGACCTCGTTCACCAGCGGGTTACCCAAGCGGGAGACCTGCACCCGGTCAGACCCCGGTCCGGCGTTGGTGGTGCCGGTGATGCGCACGCGCGGCCGCTCGGTGGTCGACCAGACGCCGATGACCGAGTTACGGGTCGCGTTCCCGTTGAGGGCCACATCGCCGAACGGCACCTGGAGCGCGATCGTGTTCGCGTTGTACCCGGCGAGCGTGTCCTGCCCGACCTCGCTCAAATCGCCGCCGTAGAGCAGGTCGAAGACGCGCAGATCGAGGAAGAACGGGTCGTCGGCCTGGCCGGCAAACGTCTTCCAGCCACCGGGCAGTGTCTTGGTCGCCTGGTCACGCAGCTGCTTGTAGTTCGGCATCGACGCCGGTCCGACCCGCGACGGCGCGACCGGCACATCGCTTGCGCGCGTCTTGAACGGGCCACCGTTGAACGACGCCTCTAGCGTGTAGGTCTGCCGGAACAGCAGGTTGGGGTCGTCGAGCGAGGTAACCGCTCCGTTGTTGTAGAGGAACGTCTTGCCGCCCCGCTTGTCGATGTTGTGGAACGTCCAGCGGAAGACGGAGTCCGGCTTCGCGTCCCCGTTGCTGTCGACCTTGACGTTGTACGTGGCGTCCGTCGCGAACGGATAGAAGTTCGGGCCGCCGTTCGGCTCCTCGAACGGGATAAAGTTCGCGATGAACGTGACGTAGCCCGGCCGGTCCGGGCTGACGAACGCGTACACGTCGGTGTTGTCGACCGCGGGGTCGGCCGCGATCAACGGAGCTTCACGGTGGCTGGACGCCCCCGCGTCGCTCGGCCCGAGCGCCGCGACGGCGGCGCCGAACGTGAGCCCGAGCGCTGCGACGGCCGCGCCGACGCGCCGGCTTGTCATTCTGGGCATGCTTCCCTCCTAGGTCGGGATGGTTTGTGCCGACCGGGATTCGGCACGTCGCCCGACGCGGGTGGGAAATTGACAGGTTCACGCCACCGGGCCATCCACGGTCCGCGCGGCTCCGAATCGCGCGCCGACCTGGATCAGGCCTCAACGATCTTGAAGTACCCCGGGAGAAGGGCCTACCAGCGACGGCAGTTAGGCAGCCAGGGTGCGGGCGAACGAGGGTTGGATCACCAAGTCGCCGCGGCTGAGGTCGTGGACAGACGAACGACCCAATCCGAGCAGCGCCGAGTCGATGCCACAGCGCATGATGTCGAGCACGTTCTCGACACCGGCCTGCCCGTTCGCGGCGAGGCCCCACAGGTAGGCCCGACCGATCATGATCGCCCGCGCGCCGAGGGCGAGCGCCTTGACGACGTCGCCGCCGCGCCGCACTCCTCCGTCGAGCAGGACCTCGATCTGGTCGCCCACTGCGTCCACAAGTGCCGGTAGGCAGCGGATCGTGGCCGGGGTGCTGTCCAGATCGTTCCCGCCGTGGTTGGACACCGAGATCGCGTCGACACCCGCGGCCACGGCTCGTTTGGCGTCGTCCACCCGCGTGACGCCCTTGAGCAGCAAGTGGGCCGTCCCACTCGCGGCGCACCCAGTCGACGTCGTCCCATTGCGGCGGCGGGGTCTGCATCCACTCGCCGTAGGCTGCGAAGAACGTCGGGGCGGGCTGCCCCGGTAGAGCCATGTTCGGCACGCTGAGATCGGGGATGTGCCCCGTACGCGCGTAGCGGCTGAGCCAACGCAGACGGGTCGCCGCCTCGGGCGCGAATCTCATCATCGTCTTGAGATCGATGCGCTCGGGGATGACTGGGCTGCCCCAGTCGCGTCCATTCGAGAACGACCAGTCCAGCGTGAGGATCAGCCCGACCGCTCCGGCGGCCTTCGCCCGCTCCATACGCTGCCGTATGTGCTCGCGAGTTCCTGACCAGTACAACTGGAAAAATGTCTGCGGGTTGGCGGCAATGACCTCCTCGACCGGCTTACTCGCGAACGAGCTGAGACCCATCGCGGTGCCTCGGGCCGCCGCGGCCCGGGCGACAGCCACCTCGCCGTCGGGGCGCACGGCCTGCACGCCTGTGGGCGAGATGATCACCGGCAGCGACACGGGCTGACTCAGTACGGTCGTGGCCAACTGCCGAATACGGAACTCAACGCCCGGGGCGACGTCGCGGTAGTGCGCGGCCCGCAGTAGCCGGCCGCGGCCGAGCCGAGCCAGGTCGCGCGCCAGATCCGCGTCCTGCTCGCCCGATGTGTCCGGCAAGACGTCCAGCCTGGGTAGTCGAGCGGCGCCCGGACGCGGATCGGGGCCGGCATTGTGGACGCAGTCCGACAGCAGCAGAACCTGCGCGTCGCGTGCCGGCACCCGGGCCAGCTGGCGAGCGGCGATGTCAAGCGCGAACGCGATGTTGGTGAGCCCGCGCGCTGGGATACGCAGCATCGCGTCGAGCAGCTCTTGGGCCGCGACACGCTGGCCAAGGTGCGCCAGCACGGCGGCGTCTGACCAGTACGCGATCACGGCGAGATCATCACGCGCCAGCTCGCCGGGCGCCGGTCAAGCGCCTCGACCTCCTTGATCGTCTCAGCCAGGTCGTCCGGCGTCGCCATGGGGTAGGGCACCGAGTCGACTTGCGTGCACAGGTCGACCGCGATGATGTCGGCCCCCTCCTGGGCCAGCCGCACGGCATGGCTGCGACCCTGACCGCGCGTGATCAGCGAGTTCGTCGCGAAGCGCACCCGCCAACCAGCTGATTCGCTTTACCCGCTCGCGATCGGTCGGGCCACCCTCGCCGCCTGCCGGGCCGGCTACGACTGCTGGGTCGTCCGCGCCGACGCCGATCTCACCGTCTACCTCGACGCCGCGCTGGGCGCTCTTGCGGCCGGGTTCGCCCCCGATGCACTGCGCAACGGGAGACGCCGGCTGGCGCGTAGGGCGCGGCAGTGAAGAGCGACCTATAAATTCGTTCACATGCCCGACTCGACATCTTTGATCGACCTCGATCGCATCGCGCGGACGGTGTTCGGCATCCGGCTGCGCGCTCCGCAGCGACGAGCACTGACGCCGCTGATGGCCGGCCGCGACACCCTTGCGGTCCTGCCGACCGGCAGCGGCAAAAGCGCGATCTACCAGGTCGCCGGCCTCGCTCTCGGCGGCCTGACCGTGGTGATCTCCCCGCTGATTGCCTTGCAACGCGACCAGCTAAGGACTCTGGCCGAGCGCGGTCGACCCGATCGCCCTGCTCCCCGGACAGCCATGCTCAACGCCAGCCAGCACCGCGACGATCGGCGCGCCGCCCTGGCCGCGCTGCAGTCCGGCGAGCTCGACTTCTTGTTCCTCGGCCCCGAGCAGCTGCACAACCCGGAGACGCACGAGCAGCTGCTCACGAGTCAGCAGCCGGTGCGCCTGTTCGTCATCGACGAGGCCCACCTCGTCAGCCAGTGGGGGCACGACTTTCGGCCCGAGTATCTGCGCGTTCCCGAGACGGTCGCGGCGCTGGGGCACCCGCGCCAGCTGGCCTTGACCGCCACCGCGGCTCCTCCGGTTCAGGCCGACATCACGCGGGCGCTGCGGATGGACCAGCCGGCCGTGATCGTGTCTGGGTTCGACCGACCCAATCTGAGCCTGGCCGTGCGCCCGACCCGACCGGATTTACCCGAGGCCCGGGCGGTCGACGACCGAGTGGTGGAAGTCGTCATCGCTCACGAGACACCGGCCCTCGTCTATGCGCTCAGCCACGAACAATGCGAGACCATCGCCGATCGGCTGCGGCACGCCGCATTCACCGCCGCGGCCTACCACGCCGGACTGCCCGCCGGGGAGCGGGCGACCGTGCAGGACCGCTTCTTCCACGGCTCCATCGACGTGGTCGTCGCCACGAGCGCATTCGGTATGGGAATCGACAAGCCGGACGTGCGGACGGTCGTGCACGCCGGAGCACCGGGCAGCTTGGACGAGTACTACCAGGAAATCGGTCGGGCCGGGCGCGACGGTCGGGCGGCCGCCGCCGTGCTCGTGCACGATCCGCGCACGATCCGCATTCCGCGCTTACTGGCGGCCCGCTCCAGACTGCGGCCACAGGACATCCACGCCGTCGTCGACGTCCTGGACGGCACGGCCGAGCCGATCCCTCTCGACCGTCTGATCGCGACCAGCCGAGTACCCCGCCACGCGGTCGAGCGCGTGCTTGCCGAGCTCAGCGAACTCGGTGTCGTGACCCTCGACGCGACGACGATCACCTGCCACCCCCTGCCCCCCGACGCCGCCGCCCAGTTGGAGTCCGCCGGGCGCCGCCGCCAAGCCATCATTGCCAGCCGGATCCAGGCGGCCCGCAGCTACGCCGAGACCAGCCACTGCCGCCGCGCCGAGCTTCTGGCCTACTTCGGCGATCACTACGACCCGCCGTGCGGCCGATGCGACAACGACCGCCAAGCCCACACCTCCGACCGGGCCCAGGCCCACATCGACCAGCCCGGTACCGGCCGGCGGGTGAGCCACCGCCTCTGGGGCGAGGGCACCCTGCTGCACCAAGACGAACATGAGCTGATCGTGGTCTTCGACGCCGTCGGCTACCGCACGCTGACCGCGGCCGCACTGACCAACGGCTTGCTCACAGATCTCGAACCGGCCGATCCGGGTGCCCGGCCGGCCGCCGACCACGGCTAGGAGCCGGCAGAACCGGTTGCGACCTACAATCGGTTGTTGTGGCGCAGCGGGAACGCACGGTAGAGCACCGATCGGGCTGCCCGATCAACCTCGCAACCGAGGTACTCGGTGACAAGTGGTCACTGGTGGTCATCCGGGACATGATGTTCGGCAACCGCCGTTACTTCAGCGAGCTGCTGCGCAATTCCGAGGAGGGAATTGCCTCGAACATCCTGGCCAACCGTCTCCAGCGCCTCGTCGCGAACGGCCTCGTCACCCGCGCCGACGACCCCCACCACCGACAAAAGGTTCGGTACAGCCTCACCGAACCGGCGATCCAACTCGTACCGATCATGGCGCATCTCGGGGCCTGGGGACGCCGGCATCTCCCGGTGACCCGCGAACTCGCCGTGCGCGCTGAACTCCTCGAAGTCGGCGGACCGGAACTGTGGGACCGGTTCATGGACGAGCTGCGCGAACAGCACCTCGGCGCTGGTCGCCTGCCGGGCACCCCGTCTGTGCTCGGCGAACTCGACGCCGCGTACGAAGCCGAACTTAGTGCCCGCTGAGCATCTGAGCATTTCGCTAGTCAGGCGTCGGCCGCGGCGTACGCTTGTCGCCGTGGTCGTTCTCGCGGTGCTCGCCGCACTGGTCGTCCTTGTGCTGTTGTTCTCCTTGCTCAGCCTGGCCCTCTGGGCGCTGATCAGCGTCGGCATCGTCGGCATCGTGGTCGGCGGGCTGGCGCGCCTGTTCATGCCCGGCCGGCAAAACGTAGGAATCCTCGCCACCGTGGGGCTCGGGTGGTTGGGGTCAGTCATCGGCGGGTTCGTCGGCTACCGGCTCCTGGACACCGGCCGGCTGGTCACGATCGTGCTGGAGATCGCCATCGCCGCTGGCCTGATCGCCATCTACAGCCAGTCGCAGCGAGCCCGGCTGGCTGATAGCAATCGCCGCGCACTGCCCTGGAAGTAGGCCCAGCGTCAGACCGGCCCTATGACGCGTCAGGTGGCAACCGGTCGGCGATGGCCTGCAAGACCTTCAGGGCAATCTGCGGCGTGCGCAGCAGCACCGAACGGAACTCGGTATCCCTGATCACGAGCACCCGCAGCGGTTTGGTCGCGGTGACGGTTGCGTTGCGGGGGCGGTCGGAGACGAGCGCCATTTCACCGAAGAAGTCGCCCGGCCTTATCGTCGCGATCTTCTTGCCGTCGCGCCGAACCTCGACCTCGCCCTCGAGCAGGACGAAGAACTCCCGGCCACGCTCGCCCTGACGAGTGAGCTCTTTGCCCTCCGGCAGGTGGGCTTCGTCGGCAATTGAGGCGACCTGTGAGAGCTGCGCCTTACCCAACGGCGCAAACAGTGGAACATTCTTGATGATTGCGACTTTCGCGTCTTTGCGCATGCCGAACGCCATACGGCGGAGTGTATGCCCGGGCGTAATCCATCTCAGGACATACA